>CAJUAS010000016.1 GCA_910584395.1 uncultured Oscillospiraceae bacterium
GCTCTTTGCGGACGCGGTAATACCGATCCAGCAGCTTGGGCGAATTGAGGTAGGTATTGCGGTGCATCACTCCATAGCGAAGGAATTCTGCATTTTGC
The DNA here is from genome assembly GCA_910584395.1 of uncultured Oscillospiraceae bacterium. Taxonomy (GTDB): domain Bacteria; phylum Bacillota; class Clostridia; order Oscillospirales; family Oscillospiraceae; genus MGBC124762. The sequence continues at coordinate 99 of CAJUAS010000016.1, forward strand.
AGCGCCGGGATCATAGAAAACACCCGTTTTTGTTCGGGAAACCGCAAATGGGTCTGAAACCCGACCAGATTGTAAACGCTCCCCTGTGCGTTGTCCCGCCGAAGCTGCACCACTGCGTAAGGCTCTCGCCCTGTTTTGGGGTCTGTCAGCCCCTTGGGCTTCAAAGGCCCGTAGCGGAGAGTGTCCCGCCCCCGGCGGGCCATGACCTCCACCGGCATACAGCCCTCAAAGACCCCTGCGTCCTCAAAGCCGTGGACTTCTGCCTGCTCCGCGGCGGTCAGCGCCCGCCAAAAGGCGTCATATTGCGTTTCGTCCAGCGCGCAGTTGATATAATCCGCCGTTCCCTTATCATAGCGGGAGGCAAACCACGCCTGCTCCAGATCAATGCTCTCAAAGCTCACCAACGGCGCGGCGGCGTCAAAAAAGCTCAGATACTCCTCGCCGCCGAAGAACTGCCGGATCTCCTCCGCCAGCGTCTCCGACGTCAGCGGCCCGGTGGCGATAATAACCTGTCCCTCCGGCGGGATGGCCGTTACCTCGCCGGACGCAACAGAGATGTTGGGATGACCCTTGATCTTTTCGGTCACCGCCTGAGAAAAGGCGTGGCGGTCTACTGCCAAAGCGCCTCCTGCCTCCACCCGATGGGCGTCGGCGCAGGCCATAATGAGACTTCCAGACCGCCGCAGCTCCTCCTTGAGCAGCCCAACGGCGTTTTCTAATTGGTCAGAGCGCAGGGAATTGGAGCACACCAGCTCAGCAAAATCGTCATTGTGGTGGGCGGGAGACCTCTTTTCCGGCTTCATCTCCCGCAGAAGGACGGAGATCCCCCGCTCCGCCAGCTGCCAAGCCGCTTCGCACCCTGCCAGTCCGGCGCCGATCACTGTGACCTGTTCCATCACTTCTTGGCGGCGGTCTTTTTCGCCGCCGGCTTCTTCGCGGTGGTCTTTCTGGCGGCAGTCTTTTTCGCCGCCGTCTTTTTCCCGGCGGTTTTCTTGGCCGGGGCTTTTTCCGGCGCAGCGTCCCCGTCTGCGCTCTTACGGCGGTAACCGCCTCGCTTCTCCTCGGGGGTAAAATTGGCGCACTGCTCATTGATGCAGAAGGGCTTGTGCGCGCCCTTCCCCGCCGTTTTGAACATCGTCTGCCCGCACACAGGGCAGTTGTCCTTCACTGGCACGTCCCAAGTAATGAAGTCGCACTTTTTGCTCTCGTCCTTGGCACTGCGCCGCTCACAGCAGTAGAAGGTATACTGCTTTCCATTCTTTTTGCTCTTGCCCGTGCGCTTCAAGATGCGCCCGCCGCACTTGGGGCACTTGCCCGGCATTTCGATCACCAGCGGCATGGTGAAGTCGCACTCCGGCCAGCCGGGACAGGCCAAAAACCGCCCAAACCGCCCGGACTTTACCACCAACTGCCTGCCGCACTGAGGACAGATCTCCTCGGACACCTCGTCAGGCACTTTGAGACGCGTGCCGTCCAGCTCGCTCTCCACCTTCTTGAGGTTGCTTTCAAAATCGCCGTAAAAGCCGTTCAGCAGCTGCACCCAGTTTTCCTCGCCGGATTCCACCTTGTCCAGACTGCTCTCCATCCGGGCGGTAAAGGTGGGGTCGGCCACATCGGGGAATTTATCCCGCATCAGCCCGGTGACCACTTCTCCCAAAGGCGTGGGGCGTAAATTGCGCCCTTCCTTGATGACATATTCCCGATCCATGATCGTTGACACGGTGGGCGCATAGGTGGAAGGCCGCCCAATGCCCTTTTCCTCCAGTGCGCGGATCAAGGTCGCTTCTGTATAGCGCGCCGGCGGCTGGGTAAAGTGCTGTTCCGGTGTGAAGCTGTTTGCCTTTACCTTTTCCCCCTCCTTCAAATCAGGCAAGGGAGACTGAACCTCCTCCTCGTCCTCGTCCCGACCTTCCTCGTAAACAGCTGTAAAGCCATTAAACTTCACAGAAGAATGGTTGGCACGGAAGAGATACCCGGCGCTCTCCACGTCGATGGAGACGCTGTCATAGACGGCGGAAGCCATCTGGCAGGCCAAAAAGCGACTCCAGATGAGCTTGTAGAGCTTATACTGTTCAGCGGTCAGATCCTTGCGGATGCTCTCCGGATCTAAGCGTACATCGGAGGGCCGAATGGCCTCGTGGGCATCCTGCGCGCCGGATTTGGTCTTGTAGCGGCGGGGCTTCTCGGGATAATAAGCCTTTCCGTAGCGGCTCAGAATGAAGCTGCGGGCCGCTGCGATGGCCTCTTCGGAAAGGCGCAGGGAGTCCGTTCTCATATAGGTGATCAGACCCACAGTGCCCTCGCCGGTGATGTCCACGCCTTCATAAAGCTGCTGGGCAATGGACATGGTGCGGCGGGGCGGCATCCCCAGCTTACGGGACGCCTCCTGCTGGAGAGTAGAGGTAATGAACGGCGGCGCAGGGTTGCGCTGCTTATCCTGACGTTTGACTTCTTTGACTGAAAAGTCTTTCCCCTTTACAGCATTCAGGATGGCGTCCACTTCGCTGCGGCTGTGAAGCTCCATCTTCTTGTCCTTGCCATGGAAGGACGCCTTAAACTTCCCGATATTGGGGGCAATACGGGAAAAGTCCACGTCGATCGACCAATACTCCTGACTCTCAAAGGCGCGGATCTCCTCTTCCCGCTCCACCACGAGGCGCGTGGCCACCGACTGCACCCGCCCGGCAGACAGTCCCCGGCGGATCTTTTTCCAAAGGAGGGGGGACAGCTCATAGCCCACGATGCGGTCCAGAATGCGCCGGGCCTGCTGGGCGTCCACTAAATTCTGGTCAATGGCGCGGGGCTGGGCGATGGACTCGGTGACCACCTTCTTGGTAATCTCATTGAAGGTCACCCGGTAAGTGCGCTCGTCAGGTAGTTCCAGCAGTTCCTTCAAGTGCCACGAAATAGCTTCCCCTTCGCGGTCAGGGTCGGTGGCGAGAAAGATCTTGTCGCTCTTTTTGGCCGCCTTCTTCAAATCGCGAATGATGTCCTCTTTGCCCTGAATGGGCTGGTAATTGGGCGCAAAGCCATTGTCCACATCCACGCTCAGCTTGCTTTTGGGCAAATCGCGGACGTGGCCCATTGAGGCTACTACCTGATATTCCGGCCCTAAATATTTTCCGATGGTCTTTGCCTTGGCGGGTGACTCCACGATCACCAAATTGGTCTTGCTTGCCATAGCCTGCCTCCCGATCGATCATAGAATTTATTCGTCTGTGTAAATACGCACAGCGGCGGAAAACCGCTTGCCCGCTCCTTCGTGGACGAACCCAGCCAGCTGGAGCATCACCACCGCCGAGGTACACCGCCGCGCCGGGATCTGGGTGGTGTCGATGATCTCGTCCAGCACCAGAGCGCGTTCCCGCAAAGCCAACAACACGTCCCTCTGGTCATCGGTCAGTGCAGGCGAGAGCTTCTTCCAATGAATATAGGGAATTTCTCCCCCCTTGTCAACCCCTTTTTCCTCCTTGGGGGACTTCTCAGGGGCGGCGGCCGCCTCCCTCTCCTCCTCCTGCCCGGCCTGTTCGGGGCGCGGACGAACCCCCGGTGCAATGGCAGGGGTATCCGGCGCAAGACCGGGCTTCAGTTTGATTTTATGGGGATATCGGCTCTGATACTCCTGAAGGATCTCGCTGGCAGAGGTGACCAGCATGGCCTCGCTCCGGCGGATCAGCAGATTGGGTGTGTAGCTCATAGGCGCGCCCACCGGCCCGGGTACGGCAAATACGTCGCGGTTTTGATCCAGCGCTGCCCGGGCGGTGATCTGCGTCCCGGAGGTATAACCACCCTCCACCACGACGATGCCCAGAGATAATCCGCTCATAATGCGGTTTCGGGCGGGAAAATGGCTTCTGTCCGCCCGCGTTCCCGGCGGGTATTCGCTGATCAGCAGCCCCGCTGCGGCCACATCTTGATAGAGATAGCGGTTTTCGCTGGGATAGATCACGTCCAGTCCGCACCCCAGCACGCCGCAGACCGTTCCGCCGCCGCGCAGTGCGCCCCGCAGGGCTTCGCTGTCCAAACCGCGCGCCAAACCAGATAACACCACCGCGCCCTGCGCGGCAAGGTCGTGGCCGAGGCGCTGGGCCTGCGCGATGCCATAGCCTGTCGGCTCCCGCGTACCGATCAGGCTGATGACCACCTGATCGTCAAAGGCGATGTCTTTGCCTTGCAGATAGAGTACCGCAGGCGGGTCATAGATATTCCGAAGCCGTTCCGGGTATCCTGCATCTCCGAAGGTAAGGATGCGCTGGCCCAGACGGTCACAGTCGGCCAAAATGCGCTCCGCGTCTTCCATGGACTTATCCAAAAGAGACGCCTTCCCCACACTTGTCAAGCCTGCGACCAGATCGTATTCCGCGGGATCGGCAAAGTGGGCGGCCTCCGGTGTGCCAAAGTGATCCAGCAGACCCAGCATTCCTACGTTGGACAACCCCTTGCGCGTAGACAGCCACAACCAGTATTTCAAACTTGCCATTTCCCCGCCTCCTTCTTCGTTCAGCAGCCTCGCGCCATCTCCCAAAGCAGGATCGTGGCAGCGGCGGCGGCGTTCAGCGACTCGCACCGTTCCCGCATGGGGATCATCACCCGCTGTCCGCAGGCCGCAAGAACTTCCTCGGAAATGCCGTGGCCCTCGTTGCCAATGATGGGAAGGCTGCCGTTCAAATCAAAGCTGCCCAATGTTTGGCAGCCCTCCCCCAGCGCAGCGGCGCACAAGGTCAAGCCGCCGCGCGCGGCAAAGTCCTTCAGTTCCTCAAGGCTGACCCCCCATACAGGCAGGCGAAAGCACGCCCCCATGGTGGCCCGCACGGTTTTCGGATGAAAGGGGTCGGCGCAGCGGCCCAAAAGGAACAGCCCGTCCGCTCCCAGCGCGTCGGCGGTGCGCCAGATCATACCCACGTTGCCCGGATCCTGCAAGCCGTCCAGAGCCAGATACCGCCCGCGATCCGGCGCAGGCATAGCGGTCTCCCGCCGCTCCACGGTAAAGAGCACGCCTTGCGGCGTTTCCATGGGGGACAGATAGGCCATCAGCTCCGGCGGCACTTGGATCTGCTCCACCCCTTCCGGCAGGCGCAGTCCCTCCTCAAAGGCGTGCCCTACCGTAGTGATGACCTGCCGCACAGGCACATTCCAACGGATGGCCTCCCGCCAGAGCTTTTCTCCGTCCGCCAGATATTCTCCCGCCTCCCGGCGGTAGACGCCGCTTTTCGCCAGTTTACGCAGGTGGACGCACAGCGGGTTTTGGCGGCTGGTGATCGTTTTTGCCTCCATCACAGCTTTTGGATGATGTTGATGTTTTTATCCAACCCCAACACCACCACCACATCGTCCGCCGCAAGCTCCGCGTCGCCGCCGGGAGCAATCATAAACTTCTGCTTCTCCCCCCGGCGAAGGGCAATGATATTGACGCCATAGGCTTTCCGTACGTCGATCTCCCGAATGGTCTTGCCCACCCACATGGATGGCACGGGCACTTCCACAATGCTGGCCTCGTCGGACAGTTCAATAAAATTGAGCACATTAGAGTTGGAAAGTGCGTGAGCCAGCTTGTTTCCCATCTCATGCTCAGGAAAGACCACCCGGTCTGCGCCGATCTTTTCCAATACCTTGCGGTGGGTGTGGCTGGCGGCCTTGCACACCACCTTGTTCACGCCCAGCTCCTTGAGATTCAGGGTAATGAGAGCGCTGTTCCCGATGTCGCCGCCCACCGCCACCACGGCACAGTCAAAATTCCGCACCGCAAGGGCGCGGAGTACTTCAGGGTCGCGGGCGTCCGCGGTGACGGCATGGGTCACGTTGGGGGCAGCCGCTTGGACTAACTCCTCGCGGATGTCCATGGCCAGCACCTCGTTGCCCAGCGTACACAGCTCTGTCGCCACAGTCGTCCCAAAGCGGCCAAGGCCGATCACAAGAAAGGTTTTCATCTCAAATCTCCTCCTTATCCGATCATCACATCGGTAACAGGGTACTTGATTTTTGTCTCGCGGGCCACAGAACGTCTGGTGGAAAAAGCAAGTGAGCAAGATAAGATGCCCACCCGGCCCAGATACATAAAGAGAACAAGAAACACCCGGCACGGAATGGACAGGGTCGGGGTGATCCCCGTCGTCAAGCCCACCGTTCCAAGGGCGGAAGCAATTTCAAAACCGGCATCCATAAACGGAACGCCGTCAAAAAGCGAAAGGAACATTGCGCCGATGATAAACAGAAGAAGGGCGGTCAATGCCAGCGTGGTCGCGCTGGTCTGCTGCCGCCGGTCAATGGAGCGTCCGCCGATGGTCACAACGCTCCGCCCGCGAAAGCCCGCCAGCACGCTCAGACCCAGCACCGCTACCGTGACGGTCTTGATCCCGCCTGCCGTTGAGCCGGACGATCCGCCAATGATCATGAGGACGCATCCCAGCGCCTGAGACGTATCCCTCAAGCCGCCTTGGTCAATGGTGGAAAAGCCCGCCGTCCGGAAGGTGACGGACTGAAACAGCGCGTTCATCACCTTGTCGCCCAGCGGCATACTTCCAAGGGTCGCCGGGTTTTTCCACTCTACCGCAAACAAAATGGCCCAGCCGATCAGGATCAAAGCTACCGTCATGGTAAGCACCAGCTTGGTGTAAAGGGAGAGCTTCTTCCAATGGCGGTTTTGGACGATATCGCTCCATACAAAAAAGCCCAGACCCCCGATGACGATCAGCGCCATAATGGTGAACAGCACCACCGGGTCGCTTTGAAACGGCACAAGGCTCTGGAAGGGTGCGTCCAGCCCCAGCAGATCAAACCCCGCATTGCAGAACGCAGAGACAGAATGAAACACGCCCATCCAGATCCCCTGCCCCCAGCCATAGCGGGGAATAAAGCGGGTCATCAGGAGCAACGCGCCCGCCCCCTCAAAGCACAGCGTCCATTTCAGGGTGAAACGCACCAGCCGCACCACCCCGTTCATGTTGTTGAGGTTCAGGCTGGATACCATGATGAGCCGCTCGGAAAGGCCGATCTTGCGGCGGACAAGAAAAGAAAAGAGGGTCATAATGGTGATAAAGCCCAACCCGCCCATTTGGATCATGGCCAAGATCACCGCCTGCCCGAACCACGACCACTGCGTGGCTGTGTCCGCCACCACAAGCCCGGTGACGCAGGTGGAGGAGGTAGCGGTAAACAAGCTTATAAGCCAACCTGCGCTTTCTCCGCTGCTGGAGGCAATGGGCAGGGTGAGGAGGATCGTCCCCAGCGCAATGATCGCAGCGAAGGAGCCGGCCACGATGCGGGTAGGGTTCAGCGCACGCCGCTTGAGCAGATGAAATTTCCTTCGCATGGCCCTTCCCTCCCATCTTCCACCATAAGCGAGGCCAAGTATATCACACCCCATATGGTTTTTCAAGCTATTTCTTTTTATAATGGTAGACAAAACCGCCGTCCTACGATATACTTAGCACTACGTCTCTGCAAACCCAATGACAATGAGAAAGACAGGAGAGAGTAACATGAGCTGGATCGTCACAGCCATCACCGCAGTGTATAAACTGCTGTGGGGCGACCTTATCACCCTTCCCCTCCCCGGCGGCGGTTCGCTGGGCATTTCCCTGCTGGTGCTTTTGCTCATTCCCACAGGCATCTACTTCACCTTGCGCACCCGTTTTCTCCCCGTGCGGCTTTTTCCGGAAATGCTGCGGGTCACGGCGGAGAAAAAATCCGACGGCGGCGCGATCTCCGGCGTTCAGGCCCTGATCGTCTCTACGGCCACCCGCGTCGGCATGGGCAATCTCATTGGCGTGGTCGCCGCCATCTCTGCGGGAGGCGCGGGGGCGGTATTTTGGATGTGGGTCACCGCTTTGATCGGCTCTTCCACCGCCTTTATTGAAGCCACGCTGGCCCAAATCCACAAGGAAAAAGATCCGCTCTACGGTGGCTGGCGGGGCGGCCCAGCCTACTACATCCATAACTTCATCAAGGAGAAGAAGGAAAAGCACGGCAGAAAGCTGGGGCGGTATTCTGTTCTTGCAATGCTTTTTGCCGTTTCCGGCCTGATCTGCTGGTGTGGGATCAGTCAGGTCATCAGCAATTCTGTCTCTTCCGCTTTCCAAAACGCCTTTCATATCCCGCCCATTTATACCACTGTCACGCTGGTGGCGCTGGCGGCAATTATCGTTCTCCGTAAAAACGCCACGGTGCGGGTGCTGGATATTCTTGTTCCCATTATGGCGGCGTGCTATTTTATCATCACGATCATTCTGATCGGCATGAACATCACCGTTCTTCCTGACGTGTTCCACCGCATTTTTCAGGAGGCGTTCGGTCTGCGTCAAGCTGTCGCCGGCGGTTTTGGCGCGGTGGTGATGAACGGCGTTAAGCGCGGGCTGTTCTCCAACGAAGCCGGTTCTGGCTCTGCCCCCTGTGCCGCTGCCGCAGGAGACACCTCTCACCCGGCCCGCACCGGTCTCTTGCAGGCCCTTGGCGTGTTTATTGACACCATTGTGATCTGTAGCTGCACCGCCTTTATTATTCTGGTCACGCCGGAAGGACAAGTTGCTGGGCTGCAAGGTATGGATCTGCTTCAGGCGTCCATGGGATATCATTTAGGAAACTTTGGCGTGGTGTTTATCGCCCTGATCCTCTGGCTGTTCAGCTTCTCCACCTTCATCGGCATCCTTTTCTATGCCCGTTCCAACGTCGCTTACCTGTTCGGCGACAACTGGCTTTCCCAGACCGCCTATAAGGTGCTTGCGCTGATCATGCTTTTTGTCGGCGGTCTTGCGGCGTATACCTTCGTTTGGGATCTGGGTGATGTAGGCGTGGGATTGATGACCGTGTTTAATATCATCGTCATTCTTCCCATGTCCAAACAGGCGCTCGTTTCTCTGAAGGACTATGAAGGGAAAATAAGGCAGCGGAAAAAATCCTAACAGACGATATAAAAAGGGGCAGCCGCTTGGCTGCCCCTTTCTTGTGCTGATTTACTTGATGAGGTCGATGAACCGATCCAGCATCACCGCAACCTCCGCGCGGGTGACCTTGGCCGTCGGGTCAAGGTTGTTCTGGCCCTTGCCCTTCAAAATGCCGTTGGCCACGCACCAAGCTACGCCGTCGGTGGCCCAGCTTCCGGTATTCTCGCCGTCGGTGAAGGCTTCCAGCGCCTTCGCATCAGCCTTGGTGTCCATGCCGATGAGCTTGGCATAACGTGCCAGCATGACGGCAAGCTGTTCACGGGTAATGACATCGTCGGGGGCGAAGATGTCCTCACTGATGCCCTTCACCACACCGGCTTTCGCGGCCCAAGCTACGCCCTCAGTGTAATACTTGCCCTCGGCAACGTCCTTGAAGGAGGCTTCGTAGTCCGTCTTGCCCTGAGACAGGCGGTGGAGGACAGTGGCCAGCGAGCCGCGGGTCATGGGGGCGGCGGGGCTGTACTTGTTACCGCCCGTGCCGTTCACCAGCTCCAGTCCGGCCATCTTGTGGATGGCCTCCTCCGCCCACGGGGTGGCGTCCACGTCCTCGAACTTGGTTTCGGGTTCGGGAATGGTGGCAGGAATTTCCGCCTTGACCAGCTCCTCGCCGTTTTCGTCAGTGACGGTGATGGTGACATCGCCGTTCTTGGTAGTGATGGTCTCGGACTTCGTGCCGTCAGGCTGTTCCACGGTCACCATCTTAGAGCCGTCGGGCTTGGTGACGGTGGTCACCTTGCTGCCGTCGTCGCGGGTCTCGGTGGTGGTACTGGAGGAAGAGCTGCCGCCGCCGGTGCTCTGCGTGCGAACGGTCACCGTGCATTGGGCGCTAAGCCCCGTATCCGTTGTCACTGTGATCGTAGCTGTTCCGGCTTTGATACCGGAGACTACGCCGTTTTCGTCCACAGTAGCGATTTCTTCATTGCTGCTGGCCCACGTCAGCGTCCGATAAGGCAGATCGCTGGGAATGTCGGCTCTCACCGTTGCCGTACTCCCTACCGTGACAGTCAAGTTGTTTAGCGTGATCCCAACCACTGTTACCTCGCAAGTGGCGGTAAATCCGCTGTCTACCGTTGTAACAGTAATGGTCGCCGAGCCCTCTTTCTTGCCGGAGATCGCGCCGGTGCTGGTGACTGCAACAGTCGCGGGATCACTGGATTCCCATCTCACCGCTTTGTTGTTGGCATCGCTGGGCGTAACCACTGCGGCAAGCTGCTGGACATTGCCGCCGGCGGTGATGGTAATGGTCGCCGGCCTTATGGAAACGCTTTCCACATGCACCACGTCCGCACCGCGGACGGCCTGACTGGGAGTAGAGTATATCGTGCCGCTGTATTTGCTGGTGCCGGTAGCAGAAACCTGAATACGATAGCCCACATCAGCTGCCTTGATCACATAGGTGCGGTTGGTAGCACCATTGATCGGGGTGCGGTCGTTGTCATCGGTGGCGCTGACACGATACCACTGGTAATCGGGGAACGCATCGGTAGGCGTGGTCGCGGCAGTAAGCTGCGTGCCCACAGTCGGCTCGCCAGCGGGGCTGGAGGTGACATCCACCTTGGCCAGCTTGGGCAGGCTGCTTTCGCCGCGGGCGGTCACGGTGATCTTGTCGGTAATGATGCCCGCCGCAATGCTGACTGTGCCGGTATTCGTATCATTGTCCACAGTGTAGGTATACTGGTCGCTTCCCAGCTCCGTGTCGCCCATGGTAATGGTGATCTCGGTGGGCATCGTATAGCCGTCCTTGGCGGTGATGGTCAGGCTGAGCGCGTCCTTATAGCCCACAAAACGCGGGCCGTCCAGCGAGGAAAGGCCGTACATGGCATAGATCACGTCAAGAGACTTCTTGATGCCGTCGCCCTTAATGGTCAGATTGTCGGAAATGCCGCCGGTAAAGACGATCTGACCGTTGGTATAGGTGTAAGCCGTAAAGGGTGTGCCCGTGCCCGTCACGGTGATGGTAATGACTTGGGGCAGATCATAGCCCTCGTCAGGCGTCAGCGTAATGGTGGGCGTAGCGCCGTACATAAAGCTGTGGTTGTGTTCGGTCTGGTCGCACTTCACATTGTTCAGCTGGGTATGGGTAATGGTGTAGGTCTTCTTCTGGAACTGCGCGGCGACAGTGACCGCCGCATCGGGCATAGTAAAGGTGAAGGTATCGTCTCCTGCCGCCGAAAGATCCACAGCGCCATCGTTGACTGTCAGGGAATCACTGACCAGCTCATAGCCCGCATTGGGAAGAACCGTCAGGGTCACGGGCGCGCCCGAAGCTGCCTTGCGAACATCGGCACGAACCACGCCGCCATCAAAGTCGCCGATGGTGATCTCATTTCCGGCAGCACCGGCGGCCAGAATGGTCAAAGTGCGGGAAGGCGCACCGGCAGTGTTGGTATCGGTCTCCGCCACGCGGACATGGTAGCTGCCGGCGGGAAGGTTCTCCAGCGTCGTGACGCCGGGTGTACCGGGAATGGGTGTCCAAGCGTCATCGCCGTTGGTGACCAGCTTATACTCGTAGGCGCGTGCCGGGTTGAGGCCGGTGATCTGGCCGTCGTTCCCATCTGTGCAGTCCACCGCGTCCAGAGTGGCTACCACATCAGGGCCTTTGGCCTTGCTGATGGTGACAAAAGCGGAGGTCGTGCCGTTTGCTCCGCCCACATAAGGATCGGCGACAAAGACGGTGACGGTAAGCTCCGCGCCGATATCGTCCTCAGTCACGGTGTAGTGCCGGTCGGTCTCACCGGGAATGGGCTCGCCGTTCCGATTCCACTGATAGGTGAGGGTCTCCTTGGCGGCCTGATTGGAAATCTGGTTGATGGAGGCCACCAAATCCTCGCCGTACTGGGGCACGCCGGAAATGCTTACATCGCCGGAAATACGGGTCTTAACGGTGACGGTGGCAGCTTCACTGATCACGCCGCTGCCGTCCATTGCTCTGGCCGTAATGGTGGCCGTACCGTTGCTGCGCGCGCCAATGTGACCGTCCTGCGTCACGTAGACAATACTGCTGTCGCTGGATTCCCAACGCAGGGTCTTGTTGGTAGCCTCGTCAGGCTCCACCGTGGAGGTAAGGACAGCGGTATCCTCGCCGTTCGCCCCCTCCAGATAGAGAGTGACCTCCGCCGGAGTCAGGGTGATGGTCTCCACAGAGGTGGCAGCAATAGCTTCCAGCGTGAAGGTCATGGAGTCGAGATCCGGGCCGCCGTAAGCGCCTGCGCCCTCTGCCAGAGCATCGGCATTGAAGGTCACCACGCCGGCGCCTGCGTTTTCAACGATGAACCGCAAAGTGGTTTCACTGTAAACCGCCTGACCGGTAGAATCCAGCGTGCTGGGTACAGCACCATTGTGATCAGTTACCTTCGTGCCGCTCCAGTTGAAGTTCTGAGGCCGGTCGGCGGTCTCCGCGGACTTATAGCGCAGAGTCAAGCCGTAACGGCCGGGCTGGGTGGCGTTGTAGTAGAGCGTAATGGTATCGCCGGCCACAAAGCCAGTGAGCTGCTTGTTGCCGAAATTCGGGCCATAGACCGCCGCCAGCGAACTACCGTTTCCGGGGGTCAGCTCCATGTACTCCGCCTCCAGCTTGGTAATATCGCCTTCGGCGTTCGGAAGCAGGAAGGGATCGTCTGCGGTGAACGCTGCGCCGGTGGGTGTCTGAGGCGCGTTCTCCGCGGTGACGACCACCGGGCCGGTGACCTCGCGAACGGTAACTGTGCCCTTAGTCACGTCATACTGAACCCAAGGAGACTGAAGCTCCTTGCCGTCCATGGTCACATGAATGGAGGTGGGCAACTTGTAGGGCGCATAAGCGATCAGATTAAACGTAATGCTGTCCTTATGGGGAACGGTAGTGTTGTTCTCCAGACTGCTCACCAGATTGGTCAACTCGGTGGTGACCGGCCAGTTCTTTTCTACCACAATGGCTTCCAGCGACACATCGTTGGCCGGCATGGCAAAGCTGATGGTCTCATCCTTTCCGGTGACTGTAATGCCTGTAGCAGTCCACCCCGTAACGATGCTGCCCGTGGGCACGGTGGCGTTGACAGTAACCGCTTCACCGGCCTTAAAGCTGCCGGAGGCGGACTTGTTGGCCAGCGTGGCGTTGGTCAGGGTTACGGTGTAGCTTTGGGCAACCACCAAAACGGCGGGGGCAGATTCGTTGCCCGCAGCGTCAAAGGCAATAACCTGGACTGTGCTGCCGTCATTGACCGTCACGGTGCGGGAGGTAGTGTTGGTCTCATCGGCGTTCTTCACCCCGTCTACATAGACCTTATAGCCGGTCACGGCCACGTTATCGGTCGCGGCAGTCCAAGTGAGGACGCCGCCGTTGTAGGACAAGCCGGTGGGCGCGCCGGGTGCAACGGTGTCAGAGGTCGTGATGGGCAAGGTGGCAGCATTCTCAGATGTGCCATCAGAGTTCTTGGACTCTACCGAAATGGTGTAGGCAGTGGCGGGGGTCAGGCCGGTGATCTGATAGACGGTCTTGTTTGTCTCGTAGGTCTCACTGCCCACTGTGATCACATAACTGGCCGCGCCGGAGGCCGCGTCCCACTTGAGGGTAACGCTGGTGCCGCCGATCTGCACCACACTGAGGTTCGTGGGAGGCACAAGGGGTTTGGCTACCAGACCGCGAATTGCGGTGTGAATTGCGTCGGCAGTCTGGTCTGCCTGTTCCTGAGTTGCCTCCACAGTGTTGTTCAGGTAGCTCCCGGCAGTCGCAAGGGCAGTGGCCAAAGGCGTCCAGCTCTCTGCTGTGTAGGCGGCCTCGTCATACACAGCTGCTTCCGCCACGGCAGCCTTCAGATTTTCCAGGTTCGCCGTAGGCGCGTTGGGGTTGGGGGCGTAGACCTCAATGAAGTCCAGATTTACGCCGGTCCCGGAGCCTGTAACCTTGATGGTGTGGCTGCCGTTTGTCAAGTTCTGGAACTCAAAGAGCTTCTGCTGGTTTACACCGGCAGTAGACAAGCTGGAATCATAACCACTGCAGGTGGTCGTCTGCTCACTGTCCGATCCTTCGTCCAAAACAACGGCGTAGGAGTTACTGCTCCAGGAGGAGTTACCGTTCTTCTGAACAAAGACCGCAACACCTGTTCCTTCAAAGGTCAGGCTATAGGATGTGCCGTTTTCTGTCTTACTACCGCCGTGATGCTTTGTGGCTTCGCCGTTATAAGAACTCCAGTTCCCGGTCCATGTGATGGCCGGGTTCGGTGTGCTGCCATTCACCGAATCCTCAATAATGGTCACGGTGGTTTTAGGTGTGATGGTAATTTGTTTGCTGGCCGTCTTGCCGCCCTTGGTGGCGGTAACGGTGATCACCTCGTCGGTGCGGCCCGCCGTCAGCGTTTTGGTATCCGCGTTCCAACTGAACTTGTGCTCCGGATAGTTACAAGTCGTAGCGTGGGTCACGCTGGAGGTGGCCGTCCATGTCACGCCATCGGTGATGTTGGAAGTGAACTGCACCGTTTCACCGGCGTCCCAGAGCTTATCCACGTTGCCCACAGTATTGATCTCCAGATCAGGATCTTCGGGATTAACTGCGGCTCCGCCGCCCAAAACCCTAAAGGCGTCGAAGTCGATCTTACCTTCCACCAGCGTGATCTTGACCGTGTGGATGCCCTTTTCCAACGTATCGGACGCACCCAAAACGGACTGACGTGTTCCAAATACGGTGGCCACGCAACGCTTGGCCGTGCCGCCGTCAATGGACAGATCGAAGGTGGTGCTGGGATTTCTGTATGCATAGCCGATCACCTCCACGCCCGTACCATAGAAGGTAAGTGTGGCAGTTTGACCGTTGACGTCTCTGGCCTCCACAAACCGGCTGGTTCCCTTATAGTTTGTGGAATCGCTATTGTAAGTACCCCAGTTATCGCTGAAAACAATGGGAGAACCGGTGGACGCTGTCCCATCCAGGCTATACTGGTCATCGACCATATTCATGTTCCGCAGATCCTGCACGGAGATCGCCGACGTAAGCTGTCCACCGTCTACGGAGATGTAATACTGGATGTTGCCCATATCCTCATAGGCGGTGCTGTCGACCACGGAGTCTACAGTAACGGCGTCACCCACGGGTAGGATCTCGCCGCCGCCAATCTGGCGGTAGACCTGATAGCTCTTGCCGTCCTCAGCCGTCCAGCGCACCGTCACGGAGTTGCCCTCCGTACGCAGGGCTTCGGCGTTCTCCACCACACTAATGCTCTGCTCGGGAATTTCAGAGATCGTATAGGTCTCGCCCTTGGCGGTGTTGAAGCTGATCTTGTCGCTGTCCACCACGGCGAACTGGATCGCCTGACCGGCGCTGTTGGTCACTTTAGCAAGAGCGAGGTTGGGATAGTTCACGACGCACTCGCCGCCGTTTTTGGAGGTGATGGAAGCCCCGGTCAGAGCCTTATCCGCCCAAGCGGCGTCCACCTCAAAGTTGCCACGGGCCAGCAGGCCCTCATAGCTGCCGGAGGCCCATGCATCGGGCAGTGCGGGCAGGAGGTCGATGAAGCCCATGTTGCTCTGCATCAGCATCTCAGCCACACCGGCGGTATAACCGAAGTTGCCGTCGATCTGGAAGGGGGGATGGGTGTCCCACAGGTTGCCGTAGATCTTGCCGCTCGTAAACATCTGGCTCAAAACCTTATAGGCATGGTTGCCGTCCCGCAGGCGAGCCCAGACGTTGATGCGGTGGGCCATGCCCCAGCCGGTGGAGTTGTCGGTGCGGTTATTCATGGACACCCGGGCGGCCTCCACCCACTCTTCATTAGTCTGGATCAGATCGCCGGGGTACAGACCCAGCATATGGGAAATGTGACGGTGACCGTAGCCCTCGCCCAGGTTGTTCCCATTAGCGTCCTTGTTGAACTCAACCTCATGAAACCATTCCTTGACCTGGCCGCTGGCGCCGATTTCAATGGGGCCTTCCAGATGGGCCTGGTTAAACGCCCAGGTATTCGGCGTATTTACGTCGCCGATCCGGTCCGTGTCCACATTCAGCAGCTCGGCGGCAGTCATGGTGTCTTCATAGAGCTGCCAGATAATGGAGTGCTCATAGGTGTTGCCCGCCGTCCGGGGACCCTGCTCCGGGGAGTAAGCGGGGACGGAAGCCAGAACGACATCGGAATTTTCGGCGGTCAACTCGTCCGCGTTCTTGCCCGAGGTTTTGTCAATAAGGAACTGGTCATAGAAGCGGCAGTACTCCCGCATGATGGGGTAAATGTAGTTGCGCATATACTCCACATCACCGGTATACTCATAATACTCCCAAACATTTTGGATCAGCCACGCGATGGCAGCGGGAGACCAGCCCCAGTCAAAGCTCCAGCCGGGAGTGGTGTAGCCGTAGGGGGTGGTCTGAGTATGGGCCATAAAGCCGTTTTCCGGGTTTTCCGCGGTGCTTTCAATGCCCGCGTAGATCCGCGCCGTGATCCGGCCCGGCTCCCGCAGGCTTTCGGTGAAGCGCACCAGAGAGTCGGCGCACTCGGCCAGATTGGTGACGTAGGTGGGCCAGTAGTTCATCTGGAGGTTGACGTTGGTGTGATAGTCGGACATCCATGGGGGATTGTTGCGGTTGTTCCACACGCCCTGGAGGTTGGCGGGCAGAATGGAATTTTCCCGGGAGCTTGCAATGGTGAGATAACGGCCATACTGATAGAGCATGACCTCCAGCAGGCGCTGCTCCCCAACGCTGGCCGTGCCATTCTTATAGGTCGTGACCAGAGCGTCTGTGGTCTTGGTGGTGGAGGTCTGGCCGAGATTCAGGTTCATACGGCTATAAAGGCTGTGATAGTCTGTCAAGTGATCCGCCTTCACAGCTTCATAGCCCTTGGATGCGGCGTCAGTCACCTTCTTCAGCACCCGCGCGGCCAACTCGGCATCCGTCTCGCCGGTGCGGTAGGTGGGGAACACGGCCTTATAGTCAGTGGCTGCGGAGAAATACAGTGTCACATCGGTGCCGGTAATGGTAATGTGATCACCGCTGGCCTCCACGGTAGTGTCCGCGCCGGGCACCGCCTTGAGGAAGGAGGCAAACTTCTCCTGGTTGTCGGACAGCTGGCCGCAAAGCTTCAGGGTGTCGATCCCCTCCGCCACGGTGGTCGCCGCCGTGTTCATCTTCTTGGGCAGGGTCACGGTAAAGGTAGCGCTTGCGCTGGCGGTCAAATGTGCCGCCAACACATGATCCGGGTTGCTCACAAAGTACTCCCGGGTATAGTTCACGCCGCCCGCCGCAAACTCCACGCCGGCAAGAGCGTCATCCAAGGACAGCCAGCGTTGATAAGTACCCGCCGTAGCGGAAGTAACTCCGGCCGTCACGATCTGCAACTCACCCCATGGGGCGTAGTAGCCGTAGTTGCCGTTGTCCTCACCTACCAAGCCACCGGCCTCACTGACTGCCCCGGAGGTATCCCCGCTCAGAAACTTCTGCTGGACTCTCTTGAGCCGCTCGCCGTTCTCACCCCGACTCTCCAGGTTGCCGCCGATATAGTTGGGGCGGGATTCGGAGGGGCCGCCTGTCCACAGGGTCTTTTCGTTGAGGGTCAGGCGCTCGGTGCCGATCTCGCCATAGACGTTGGCAGCCAGATCGCCATCGCCAATGGGCAAAGTAGCCTGCTGCCAAATTTCATTCTCATCATTGCTACTGATCATCTGGCTGGCCGGCTCGTCATACCAGAGCTTCAGCTCCGGCTGACCGGTCGTTGGCTGGCTCTCGTCGCCGGGAGCGGCCAGAGCCGTCAGCCCCATGCAGCTCACCAGCATGGTGAGTGCCAGCAGCAAGGCAATGCCCTTGCGTGCCCTTCTCTTTACCGTTTCTTTCATTTGAAATGACCTCCTCATTTCCTGCCCCCGCTCCGGGCAGATGATAACGTATCTTGTCCCAAAGACTCCCTTCGGGACACAAAGACCCCTTGGCCTTTGCAGTTAGAGACATTATACACCTCCCCTTAGCGAATTGCAACAATTTCTTTGGCTCAAAGCGTGTTTTTCTTGTCACAATCACAAGAACGCCCCTGCCAAATCCGGCAGGGGCGTTCCATGGAAAAACTGTGTTTAGATTTCGTACCAGCGGATCTCGTTGGCGTCCAGATCCAGCGTAAAGCTGGAACCGTCGCCCTTATAGACCGTGGTGGTCTGGGGTTCATAGGTGTTGTTGACCACACAGTACTTGCCGTTCTTCACATAGGCGTGAACTTCCACGTTGAAGTTGCTGGAGAACCACTTGTGGAGGTTGTCCCCATCGTGAGCAGACCAGAGGATAGCACGGTAGAGCACGCGGCTGTTCTCGAAGGAATAGGGCAAGCCGGAGATATACACGCACCGGCCCTTTCCGTACTCGTTGACCGCCATCTGGACTTCCTTGTCCCGCTGAACCAGAATGGTCGCCCCCTCCAGCGCGTAGATGCTGTCCATCCCCTCACCGAAGTCCACCTCTTTGGTGCAGTCGGCCAGAATGAAGTGTTCGGGGTGTTCCTCCCAGTTGTACTTGTCGTAGCCAAGGGTGAAGCCGGTCTCCTTCTCCACGCCCAGCGCAGCGGCAAGCTGGAAATAATGGCCCTGATGCTGGTGGCCGGAGGGCTCACCCACGCCGATAAAGCCGCCGCCGTTCCAAATAAAACCGCGGATAGCGGAGACAATCTCGCTGTCGGCCCACGCTTCGCCGCCGGTATGGGCGGTGTCGCCGTCGCCAACGTTGATGATAACGTCGATGTCATCCAGCACCTTGGGGTCGGCCTTGATGTCGTCGAAGCTGATAAACCGCACGTCAAAGGGCGCGCCGGCCAGAGACTCGATGATCCCCGCATAGCCGTAGTTCTTTTTGTGATAAATGGCGTGGTGCACCATGTGGCAGCCCCAAGAGCGCTGCTTGCCCCAGCTATTGAGCACCGCGACGGTTTTGACGCAGTAAGGAGTTGTTCCCTTGATGTTCTCCCGCAGCTCACGGAACTCATTGCACACCTGCTCCACATAGTCGATGAAGTCGGGGAACTGGCAGGCCAGCTTCAGATAGCCGCCGTAACCGATGCGGTCAATGGGCTTGCGGAGGATGGCGCGCCGGGCGGTGACCCAGTTGATCTTCGCTTCCTTGGCGGGATCGCCGCCCTCATGGAACACGTCGGGGAAGAAATAGGGCAACAGGCGGCCTTCGGTGTACTTCACGCCCTCGATATCCGAAATGATACGAAGGGTCTGGCCGTTGCCCACGCTGCCCACGATGGCGTCCAGCCCAATGGACTTGAACTCGTCCATGTAAGGCTCTACGCCGATCCAGTGGTCACCCAAGAACATCATGGCTTCCTTCCCCAACTCATGGGTAATGTCCACCATTTCCTTGGCCAAGGCCGCCACTTCCCTGCGCTGGAACGCCATGAAGTCCTTAAACTCCTTGGAGGGAACGCGGTACTGGTTGTTGTAATAGCCCTGATCAATGATATACTCGGGACGGAACTTGTACCCGACCTCCTTTTCAAACTGATCCAGAATGTAAGGAGAGACAGAGGCGGAATAGCCGTACCAATCCACATATTTTTCCCGCTTCAGCTCATCAAAGATCAGCGTGAACTGATGGAAAAAGGTGGTGTAACGGATCACATTGACGTAAGGATGGTCTGCGATGAACTTACGCAGCCGCTCCATGGTGTACTTATGGGTCTTGGGCTGGCGAACGTCGAAGGTGATCTGATGCTCAAAGTCCTTCCAGTCGTTGACCACCGCGTTGAACATATGCACCGGATCCCAAATAAGATAGGCAAGGAAGCTGACCGTGTACTCGTGGAAGGCATTTGCCTTGTGTACGGTCACGCAGCCGGTCGCCTTGTCATAATCCCACTGGGCAGGGTCTACCACCGCGCCGGTCGTGCGGTCCACGACCTCCCACCAGCGTTTGATGGCATCCCGTGTGTTGACCTCCATCAATTCAGGGCTGACGCCCTTCATCAGGGGGATGGACAACTCGTCCGACTGGGCGGTATAAAATCCGGTCATGATGTAACATTGCTGTACCTCATCGGGATTCGCCTTCGCCCATGCGTTATCCTTGCGGGTGGTATAATAGGTAGAGTAGACCTTTGCGTCTACGCTCTTCAGCTCCTCGGGATAGTCGGTGCCGTCGCAATCGCGGATCGCGTCAGCGCCCCACCGTTCCAACAAAGCCAAGGTCTCAGGGACAACGTCCACATCGGTGGGAATAGTCACAAATCCCT
Organism: uncultured Oscillospiraceae bacterium; assembly: GCA_910584395.1. GTDB lineage: Bacteria > Bacillota > Clostridia > Oscillospirales > Oscillospiraceae > MGBC124762. Next base: position 20,215 of record CAJUAS010000016.1, read on the forward strand.
TTTTGCGTTGATTTTCGCTCATGAATGTTCCTCCTAAAGGGCAAAGCAATGCTTACTTCTTCTTTTTTTCGCGGGGGGCTTTGGGATCTTGGAAGGGCTTGTTATAGAGCCAGAGCGCCGCCAGCAGCAGCGCCAAACCAACCGTCATAATGAGCAGACCTGTCACACTGGCCGTCATCTTCCATCCGGCGAAGATCATAACCAAGCCAACGACAAAGAAGGCGGCGATCAGGGCCATGCGCAGAGCGGTATGCTCTTTCCAGAATTTAATCATATCGCTCACCTTAACCTTTCAGACCGCCCACGGTCATACCCTGAGTCAGCTTCTTCTGCACGCAGATATACAGGATCAAGACAGGCAGCATAGCCAGCACCAGTCCGGCATACAGACGGCCCAGCTCCTGAGGCGAGTGCCCGGCGGAGACCAGATCTACCAAGCCGCGGGGCAACGTGTACTTGCTCTGGTCGGTCATCAGGTTCAACGCCACGATGTATTCGTTCCAGAAGGATAGGAAGTTAAAGAGGATAATGGTAATGATGGACGGCTTCGCCATGGGGAAGATGATACGGGTCATGGTCTTAAAATAGCCCGCGCCGTCAATATAGGCGGCCTCTTCAAAGTCGTGGGGCAGAGTGGCCAGATAGCCGGACAGCAGGTAGATGGTAAAGGGCAGCGCCGTGGCGGCATAAACGATCGCCAGCACCAGCAGATTGTTCAGGAAAATACCGTCTAACCCGCCAAACACGCTTTTGACCCACTTGCTGGCGTCATTGAGCTGCAGGAAGATGGGCACCGCGATGTAGCTCACGTTGATAAACAGTCCTGCGGTAAAGCAGAGATTCAGGATCTTGCGGCCGCGGAACTCCATGCGGGACAGCGCGTAAGCCGCAGGCAACGCCATCACCAACAGCAGCAGCAGCGCCAGAATCGTAACGATGATGGAATTGCCGATATAAGAGCCCATACGGGCGGTGTTCCATGCGTCAATGAAGTTCTGGAAATAGAAGCCGGCCGGAAGCGCCCAAGGATTGCCCGTGGAAAACTCATAGCTCTGCTTCAAGGAGGCCAAGAACACCCAGCCCACGGGGACGATGATGCTGACAGCCAGCAGGATCAGGGCAATGTAGATAAACACCTTGTAAAGCACCTGAGCGGATTCGCCCTTTTTCTTCTTGGTCAGGGTTTCAGTTTTCACTGCGTTACTCATCACCGCACCTCCTTACACTTCCAGCACGTCGCGCTTAGTGACCTTGTTCACCAGCGCAGACAGCACAAAGGAGAAGAGGAATACGACCACGCCGGCCGCCATACTGTAACCTCTGTCCCGCGTCGCTTGGGTATACATATAGTTCAGGGCCGTGGTCTGGTTGGGGTTGGTGCCCCAGAACGCACGGATAAACAGAAATGCCATATTGATGGTGGAGATGATGAAGAAGGTCAGGGTCGTGCGGAGGTTCGTCCAAATCAAGGGCAGGGTGATCTGGAAAAACTGCTTGATGCGGCCTGCGCCGTCCAAGCCTGCAGACTCATAGAGGCTCAGGGAGACAGCAGACATGGAGGACATATACATGACCATGTAATAACCGATGGCCTGCCACACCATGGCAATGATCAAGCTGACGATGGCCAGTTCAAATTTCCAAGGGTGCATGACCGGTTCGCCTTTGAAGAACGCTAAGAAGCTGTCCAACAAGCCACGCTCCGGCTCATAGATAGCGGAAAAGATACCGGCAATAACAGACATAGAGAGGATATTGGGGATGTAGAAGATCACGCGGAAGAAATTCTGTCCCTTCAGCTTCTCACGAGTCAAGATCGCTGCAAAGACAATGGCAAAGAAGAAGGTAATGATGGTCACAACAACGATGATAAGGATGGTGTTCTGCAACGCCTGAATGAAAGTCGCGTTGGTAAACAGCGCCTTAAAGTTGCTCAAGCCAATAAACTTATCTACGCCATTGGGATCGTATTTGTTCGCAGCTTTGAAAAGGGAAAGGCGGAATACCGTAAAGGTAGGCAGGATCATAAAAACAAAGAACAAAACTGTGGCAGGAATCAGACAGAGGCAAAGGAAACCCCTGCGTCGTTTGTTGCTGTGCATACTGCCGTTCATCTCCTTTCTTGCAATTGGGTTCAAGATGGCCGCCGGAGTCTCCGGCAGTTCTTGAAAAAGAAAGCGGCGGTGAGCAGTAGGAACTACTCACCGCCGCCCTACTAAGCGAACGTTACAAGGTTACGGCTAAATTAGCCGACCAGAGCAGCGCGGAAGCTGTCGCTGGCGGTCTTAACGCCCGCGATCCACTGATCAACAGTGGTGGTGCCGGCAACCAGACCGTTCACGGGGTCAAAGAAGGCCTCGCGGACGCTGGGCAGACCGCCGGTGGTGTCGTAAGCGGCGAAGTTGCCCATAGCGGCGTCGGCGCCGTTATCGTAGATGGAATAGAACATCTTGTTGTCGCCCTCGAGGTTGTCGGTCTGGCCGGCAACGGGCTGGATGGCGCCGGCCTGAGCGAAGATGGCGCAAGCCTTATCGCTGTACAGGAAGGCCACGAACTGCTTAGCAGCGTCAACGTTGGCAGCGCCGGAGGGGATCCAAGCCTGCTCCAGCCAGCAGTAGCTGGCGCCGTTCTTGCCAGCCTCAACGGCGGGCAGCGGGCACATACCCCACTCGAAGCCGTCAGCGCGGGTGGCGTTAGCCATCTCGCCGACGATCCAAGTGCCGTTGGGCATGAAGATGGCTTCGTTGTCCAGAACCAGCTGCTGGTTCTTGGTGAAGTCAGCGTCATTGGCCTGAGAAGGAGTCTTGGGGTTGGTGTAGGAAGCCAGCTTGGCGACGATCTCGAAGCACTTCTGGCCCTCAGCGGTGTCCCAGATGCCCTCTTCGTAGTTCAGAGCCTTGTTGTAGAAGTCGGGGCCACCGACGGAGTACATCAGGGCATAGAAGAAAGCGTCAAAGTAACCGGTGGTGGGGTAAGTAAACAGGTAGATACCCTCAGCCTTGGCGGTGTCGCCCAGCGCCCACATCTCGTCCCAAGTGGTGGGCAGACTCCAGCCCTTCTCGTTCAGCAGGCCGGCGTTGTAGAACAGGCCGCAGGGGCTGTAGAACATGGGAGCCAGATAGGTGTGGCCGTCGCCATAGGGGTTGGTGACGCCGGTGTCAGTAAAGCCGCCGACGATCTTGTCGGAGACCTTAGCACTCTCGCCGGGGACAGTCATGTCCAGAACGTCGGTGAGGTCGACCAGCAGCTTGTTGTTGATGAACTGCTCGGTCATAGCAGCCTCACGGCCGGTGGCCAGATGGACAACGTCGGGGAAGTTGCCAGCCTGAATCTGGGGATCGAGAACGTCCTCCAGATTGGCCTCGGTGGTGAGCTCGACGGTAGCGCCGGTCTCTTCCTCAAAGGCCTTGCAGACATCCTGCCACATCTGAGCGCCGTAAGCAGTCTCAATGGCGGCGACCTTCAGGGTCTGACCCTCCAGAGACTTGCCGGCATCAGGAGTGGGATCAACAACATCGGGAGTGGGATCAACGGGTGCGGGGGTGGGGGTGGGCTTGTCAGCGGGGGTGTAGCCGGCCAGAATCGCCAGCAGCATCACAGCAGCCAGACCCAGTGCGAGTACCTTCTTTTTCATTTCCTCAAATACCTCCTACTATGTTTTTCGAGCTTTTACCTCGTTCGGGCAATGCCCTCCGGGGTCTTGTTTCAAGTATAGTCTTTTCTTCATTCTAATCAATCGTTTTATTGCGCCGCTTTTTAATTATATTGTTTTTTCTGGCGATAAATATCAAATTTGACGGTTTCCATTTGTTCTTTTTGTGCAATCTGCACCATTTCAAGTTTTTTGCCCCCCAAACCCCTCTTTTGCAGCTCACGCGATCTGGATATTTTCTTCTTGCACATTTTGCCCTGCTATATTATAATGACAACAAGATTTGACGCAAGATTTATAAAATTGTGTGGTGATTTTTTTGAGTTCCAGCCGCTATCTGTTGGATTTTGACGGCTCAGTCGTTCACCGGGACTGGCCCGCGCTCAAGCTTTTATATGTTAGCTCCGCGCAGTATGGCGGGGACTGGCACAGTGCTATGCACGCCCACGACTGCACCGAGCTTTTCTATGTGGTGAGCGGAACAGGCCGCTTCCATGTCGAGGAGCATTTCTTCCCTGTCGCCGCCGATGATCTGGTGGTGATCAACCCCAATGTGGAACACACCGAATTGAGCCGCGACAACCGGCCCTTGGAGTACATTGTTTTGGGTGTGGAGGGTCTGGAGTTTTCCCCTACTCAGGAGGACGACAGCCGCTATTGTGTGATGTCCCTGCAGGGTCAGCGGGAGGAGATCCTCCCCCTTCTTCGCTCTTTGCTGCGGGAGGCCGCCTTGAAGCAAACCGGCTATGAGCTGGTCTGCCAGAACATCTTGGAGATCATGGCCGTTCAGTTGGGGCGGCGGGTGGAGCTGTCCTCTTCCACCTCCGGGCGCTATACCAGCAAGGAGTGCGCGCTGGTTCGCCGTTACATTGACAGCCATTTTAAGGAAAACATTACCCTCTCTCAGCTCTCCGATCTGGTACATATCAACAAATACTATCTGGTGCATACCTTCTCCCGGGAGTACGGCGTCTCCCCCATCAGCTATCTGATCTCCCGCCGCCTTCAGGAAAGCAAGTACCTCCTCACCCGCACCAACCATTCCCTCAGCCAGATCTCTCATATGCTTGGGTTTTCCTCTCCCAGCTACTTTTCTCAGAGCTTTCGGCGGGCGGAAAAAATGAGTCCGCTGGAATACCGCAAGCTCTGCCACGCCAAGGAGAAAGAGCCTGCCGCTGCCGCTGCACCCTGACGCTTCTCCCCTTCTCTTCCCTGCCGAAATAACAAAAAAAAGAGACTGCCCGCAGGCAGTCTCTTTTTATCTTGTGTCGCAAACCCTTACTTTCTCCCCTGTGCCGCGTTCTGCTCCTCCGTGCGGGCAGCCTCGGAATGGAAGGGGATCAGGTTATCCGTAGAAGCGGTGTCAAACAGGTGGATCAGGTCATCGCGGAAGGTGAAGTGGACCTGCGTGCCATAGGGGATGCCCGCCTTCCACTCCTTGGGCAGATCCGTGGTAGGCACGCGGAGCACCACATCAATGCCGTCCTGCACCGCCACATGGAGGTGCAGCTCGCTGCCCATCATCTCGGAGACGTCCACGGTGCCGGTCAGGGTATCCGGGCCGGCCTGAGAGGCGAACACGATATGCTCGGGACGAATGCCCAAGGTCACATCGCCGCCTGCCACATTGTTGGCCTTCAGCTTGGCCTGCGTCTCCTCGGAGAGCTTCATCACCGCGTCCAGACACTTGACGGAATAGCTGTCGCCCTGACGCTCCAGCTTGGCATCGAAGAAGTTCATCTGAGGTGTGCCGATAAAGCCGGCGACGAAGAGGTTCGCGGGATGCTCAAAGACCTGCTGAGGCGTGCCAATCTGCTGAATGAAGCCGTCCTTCATAATGACGATGCGGTCGCCCAGCGTCATAGCCTCGGTCTGGTCGTGGGTGACGTAGATGAAGGTGGTGTTGATGCGTTGGCGCAGCTTGATGATCTCGGCGCGCATCTGGTTGCGGAGCTTCGCGTCCAGATTGGACAGCGGCTCGTCCATCAGGAACACCTGCGGATCACGGACGATGGCGCGGCCAATGGCCACGCGCTGGCGCTGACCGCCGGACAGAGCCTTGGGCTTGCGCTCTAAGTACTGGGTGATGTCCAGAATTTGGGCGGCCTCCCGCACCTTCTTGTCGATCTCGTCCTTGGGCAGCTTACGCAGCTTCAGCGCAAACGCCATATTTTCATAAACCGTCATGTGGGGATAGAGCGCGTAGTTTTGGAATACCATGGCGATGTCGCGATCCTTGGGGGACACATCGTTGACCCGGCGGCCGCCGATGTACAGGTCGCCGTCAGAGATGTCCTCCAAACCGGCCACCATGCGAAGGGTGGTGGACTTGCCGCACCCGGAAGGCCCGACCAGAACGATGAATTCCTTGTCCGAGATCTCCAGATCGAAGCTGTGGACGGCGGTCACCTTGTTGTCATAGACCTTCTTGATGCCTTTTAACGATACAGTTGCCATGCGTATGAGCCGTAGAAACGACGCCTCCGCGACGTTCCCTTGTGTCCGGGAGAGCAAAACTCCCGGCACGTTACGACAGGTCTCCACGCTGCCGCACCGCCGGCCCGGCGGAATATGTCTCCTCCTTTTTTATGGCGGAAATGAAGCTATTGGGACATGGAGTAGCTCCACTCGGCCTGATTATAGAAATTGTACCATAAGGTTCGCAAAAAAGTCAAGCGTATTTGTGAACAATAGCCAACATTTCGTCCCAGACCTTCTCCATGTCGCTCACCAGCTTGAACTGGGTGCGGCAGCGATCCAGATTATGCTCAGGACGGTGGATGGCGAAATAGTGGTCGCCGTCCAGATAGTCAGTGAGGAAGCGAATGCCGCACTCCAGCGTCATCAGCTTCGCGCCCCAAGGCAGATACTCGATCTCCGCCGGGGTCAGAACGCCGCCGCAGCCCTTCAAAAAGCCGCGGGTGTAAACCTCAAAGAGGGGCAGGTCAAAGTTGACCTTGCTCAAGTCCTTCTCGTCCTCGGCGGAGTGGTTCGCGCCAAAACGGATGGAGTCGCCGAAATCATTGATGGACAGGCCGGGCATCACCGTATCCAAGTCGATGACGCAGACGCCCTTGCCTGTCGCGCTGTCGATCAGCACGTTGTTGAGTTTGGTGTCGTTGTGGGTGACCTTGAGGGGCAGCTTGCCGGCATGGAGGGCGTCCATACAAACGGCGCAGTCCTTTTCATGGGCCAGCACAAACTCCACCTCCGGGCCGACCTCCTTGGCGCGGCCCATCACGTCCTTCTCCAGCGCCGCCTTGAACTTGGCAAAGCGGTCTACGGTGTCGTGGAAACGGGGGATGGTCTCAAACAGCGTGGACGCGGGGTAGTCGGCCAGCATCCGCTGGAAGCTGCCAAAGGCCAACGCAGATGCCTCAAACAGCTCAGGCGTATCCGCCTGCTGAAGGCAGTCGGTATCCTCAATAAAGGGGAACACACGCCAAGTCTCCCCTTCGCTGTCGGTAAAGCTGGCGTCCCCTGCCTTGGTGCGAAGAATGGAGAGGGTCTCCCGGGCGGGGTCTCCCCCGTCCTTTTCAATTTTCTCCCGCAGGTAGTCGGTAACGCCCACGATATTGCTCATAACCTGCTCCGGATGGGCAAAGGCCGCGCTGGAGATGCGCTGGAGTATGTAGCGCTTTCCGGGCTTGGTGGTAACGCAGAAGGTGTCGTTGATATGGCCGCAGCCGTAGCGGGCCGCGCCGGTCACCTCACCGCCGAAATCATAGGCCGCCAGTGCCTCCTGCAAATGCTTTTCTGCTGTATTAGACATCTCTTTTACCTCCACAGATCGTCGGGGTAGACCCCGGCGGCAGTCTTTTCGGCAATGGCAGCCACCACAGCCTCCTTGTCCTCTTTATAAGTAACGCCGTACCATTTATCCTTGCTCCGAAGCACCTTCACCCGCGCCTTACCTTCGGCAATGAGCTGGCTGACCACGGCGGGCAGGAAATACTCCGACTTGATGGGGTCGGTCTTGAGCGCGCCGTCCAAGAAGGCCGGGAAACGCTTGAGGGCCTCGTCCATATAGCTGCGGGTGAAGCCCCAGAGGTTCATAGACACGATGGTGTCGCCGGGCAGGTCAGTCCAAGTCTCGCCGCCGTCCTCGGTAAAGCGGGGGCACTTCTCCCCCTTCTCGATGCGGGTGCGCTCGGTAACGCTCACCAGCATCTGATCCGCGTCCTCCACGCACACGCCCCGGGCCACATGGCCGTGTTCGGTGACGGTGTTTTTGAGAAGATAGCCCACCATGGCGTACTCGTAATACTCCCCGTCAGGATGGTTGAGCAGGTAGTCGTAGATCTCCTTGTAAGCGTCCGGGCCGTAATAGTCGTCGGAGTTAATGACGGCGAAAGGCCCGTCTACCACCTTCCGCGCCGCCAAAACTGCGTGGGCAGTGCCCCAAGGCTTGGTGCGCCCTTCCGGGACGGAGTAGCCGTCAGGCAGGTCCTCCTTGAGCTGATAGGCGTATTTGACCTCCATGACTTTGGACAGACGGTCGCCGATGGCGGCCTTGAAATCCGCCTCAATCTCCGGCTTGATGACGAAAACCACCGTTTCAAAGCCGGCGCGGCGGGCGTCATAGATGGAATAGTCGATGATAAGCTGACCGTGGTTGCCCACCGGGTCGATCTGCTTCAGGCCGCCGTAACGGCTGCCCATGCCGGCCGCCATGACGACCAGAACAGGTTTTACGCTGGATGCGCCCATGTTGTTACCCCCTTATTTTTGTTGATTTTAGCCCTTATAGCCGTTGGGATTGCTGCTCTGCCACTTCCACGAGGTGGCGCACATATCTTCGATGCCGAACTTGGCCTCCCACCCCAGCTCGTCGCGGGCCTTCGCCGGGTCGGCAAAGCACTCGGCAATGTCGCCGGGACGGCGGGGATCGATCACATAAGGCAGCGTCTTGCCGCAGGCCTTCTCATAGGCGTGGAGAACGTCCAGCACGCTGTAGCCCTTCCCTGTACCCAGATTGCACACGAACAGCCCGCAGTTGGTCGCCAGCTTCTTCAGCGCGGCCACATGGCCCAGCGCCAGATCCACCACATGGATATAGTCGCGCACACCGGTGCCGTCGGCGGTGGGATAATCGTTGCCGAACACATGGAGCTTCTCCAGCTTGCCCACCGCAACCTGCGCGATATAGGGCACCAGATTGTTGGGGATGTCGTTGGGGTCTTCGCCGATCAGGCCGGACTCATGGGCGCCGATGGGGTTGAAGTAACGCAGCAGGGCCACGTTCAGGTCAGGATCAGCGGCGCAGATGTCCATGAGCATCTTCTCTTGGAACAGCTTGGACGTGCCGTAGGGGTTGGTCGTCCCGCCGGTGGGGAAATCCTCGCGGATGGGCACGCTGGCGGGGTCGCCGTACACCGTAGCGGAGGAGGAGAACACGAAATTCTTCACCCCGTGGCGGCGCATGGTCTGGAGCAGATAGAGGGTGCTGATAAGGTTGTTGGAGTAGTACTCCAGAGGCTTGGCAACGCTCTCGCCCACGGCCTTCAGCCCGGCAAAGTGGATCACCGAATCAATGTCGGGATAGTCGCGGAACAGCGCCTCGACCTCGTCGGCTTCGCACAGCTCAGCTTTGATGAAGGGGATCTTCTTGCCGACGATCTTCTCCACCCGGCGGATGGCTTCCTCGTTGGAATTGGACAGGTTGTCGGCCACGACGATGTCGTACCCTGCGTTGACCAGCTCCACACAGGTGTGGCTGCCGATATACCCTGCGCCACCGCAAACAAGAATAGACATAACAAACAACTCCTTTTATAAAAAATGTTTTATTAACGTTAAGGCTGTGTTATCCGTGTTTGATCTGAGGCAGTGCCGCAGCGGCGACGCTCTGCCCAAGCTGGCGCACCTTCTCATCCGGCGCGTCCACCTGAAGGGTCGAGCTGTAGTCCTTCAGCACCTCTCTGGCCCGCTCCAGCATCAGATCGCCGCCGGGGCCGCCTGCCACACCGCCCATGACCAGCACGCGCTTGGTGTTGTAGAACATCTCATACATCGCCAAGGCATGGCCCAGATAGTCGCCCATGGTGCGGTAGATCGCCGCGCCCCGGTCGTCTCCTGCCTCCATCTTGGCCCGCAGATAGCGGAACTGCTGGGAGGGATCATCCCCCACCGGCTCCAGTCCCGCCAGCGGTGCCAAACGGATCGAGCCGTCCTGACTCAGATAGTTCACGCCGCAGCCGCCGTCTCCACTCCAAGGATCAATGGCCACGTCAGAGCGTGCATCAATGGGAACAAAGGCAAATTCATTGAGCCAGCCGGTGACTGCGCCCGTCTCGGTAACGTAGCCGCCCGCCTGAGCAGTTCCCAGCGATGTGCCCAGCAGCGCGCCGCCGATACCCGCCAGCGACCCGGCCAGAGCGGTCACGTCGCCGTCGTTGGCGATGGTCAACGGCACGTCCTTCCCCACTGCATCGGCCACCGCACGGATGTAAAGATCTTTGCAGCTACGGTCAAATTCCTCTCTGGACACCGCCAAAAAGAGACTGGCCACCATGCAGCGGTTTTCAATGAATACCCCCGCCGAGGAGATGCCCACGCCGTCTACCCGGGGCAGCTTGGCCGCCGTGGCCTCCACCGCCTTGCGGACGTGTTCGTAGTGGTATTGCGGGTCTGTCTCCACTTTAGGCTGCCAAGGGAAAGACTCGTTAAAGACAGTCACCCCGTCCTGAACTGCGCTCACCTTGATGTTGCTGCCTCCAAGGTCGATCCCGATGCGGCAGCCCTCTAAATTACCTGCCATTCCTTCTCCGCCGCCCACGTTGTGGGGACGGTCCTCAAAGGAGCACCGCTCCACTTGGAAGGGATGCTCATAGACCCGGCCCATAAAGTCCTCGTCAAAGGCCCGCGAGCCGTCCGGCGCATAGGCGCGGCGAAGCTGCTCCCACGCGGCGTCGCTGCCGCAGACCGTGACCTTCCAGCCGCCCCACATCCAAAGGAGACATTTCACCAGCCGGTCAACGTACACTCGATCCGCTTCGCTGCCCAGCATCGGGTCGCGCAGGGCGGTCTCGTACACTGTGACCTGACCGCCGCCTCCCTCCACCGCAACAGCAAAGGGATGCTTCGCCTCCGCCTGATAGGTGCGGAAGAACAGCCCCAGCGGCACAAAGCCCTTGTCCAGCTCCGGCACGTGGCCTACCGCCAACGATAAGCCCTTATAATCCATCAGTTCCCCCTCCTGTTTTTCATGACTTCTTGTTCCATTGTAGATTTCGACATATACCTATGATGATTTTACCACAGCTTTGGCAAAAATGCACCACTCTTTTTGTCGATTTTTTGTTTCTTTTTAATAAATCTTGCGGTGGGCTGCTTGCTGTCCTTTGCGGTTGTCATATATTTATCAGAGGATGAAACAGCCCAAGATATCGGCCGATATCTTGGGCTGTCACAGTTTATTTATCCAAGGGTCTCATGGTGGGGAACAACAACACATCCCGGATGGAGTCCGCCCCGGTCAGGAGCATGACGCAGCGGTCGATGCCCACGCCAAGACCGCCGGTGGGCGGCATTCCATATTCCAGTGCGGTGAGGAAATCCTCGTCCATCATGCCCGCCTCGTCGTCTCCCTTGGCCCGCAGCTCCACCTGCTTTTGGAAGCGGCTGCGCTGGTCGATGGGGTCGTTCAGCTCGGAAAAGGCATTGCCCATTTCCGAGTGGCAGATAAACAGCTCAAACCGTTCGGTCAGGCGCGGATCGGACGGAGACCGCTTTGCCAGCGGCGACACGTCCACCGGGTGCATGGTAATGAAGGTGGGTTGGATCAGCTTTTCCTCCACCCGCTGGTCGAAGCACTCGTAAAGGGCGTTGCCCCATGTCTTGTCCGCCGTCTCCGGCAGCTCCACTCCAATGGACTTGGCGGCGGCCACCGCCTCCTCGTCGCTTTGGATGGCCATGAAGTCAATGCCGGTGTACTGCTTCACCGCTTCGTGCATGGGTAGGCGCGGCCAGCCGGGGGTCAGATTTAGCTTCTCCCCCTGCCACTCCAGCTCATATGTGCCCAAAATATTCTTGGCGGCGGAGGACAGCAGATCTTCAAACAGATCCATCATGTCGTTGAAGTCGGCGTATGCCTGATAAAGCTCGATGGTGGTGAACTCCGGATTGTGCTTGGGGTCCATCCCCTCGTTGCGGAAAATGCGCCCGATCTCATACACCCGATCCATGCCCCCTACGATCAGCCGCTTCAGGGGCAGCTCGGTGGCGATCCGCAGGTACATATCAATATCCAGCGTATTGTGGTGGGTAATGAAGGGCCGGGCCGTCGCGCCGCCGGAAATGGTGTTGAGTACGGGAGTTTCCACTTCAATAAAGCCGCGGGCGTCCATGAAGTCCCGCACGTGCTTGATGAACTGCGAACGGATCAGGAAATTTCGTTTCACTTCGGGATTGACGATCAAGTCAACATACCGCTGACGATAACGCAGCTCCTTGTCCTGAAGGCCGTGGAACTTCTCCGGCAAAGGCAAAAGAGATTTGGAAAGGAGCACGACCTCTTTGACGCGGACGCTCATCTCCCCCCGCTGGGTGCGGAACACCTCGCCGTCCACCCCTACGATGTCGCCGATGTCGTACTTTTTGAACCGCTTATAGACGGCCTCATCCATCTCGTCCTGCCGGGCATAGAGCTGAATGCGTCCGGAGCGATCCTGAAGGTCGCAGAAGGAGACTTTGCCCATCCCCCGCTTGGACATGAGTCGTCCGGCCACCTTCACCCCTTTGCCCTCCATCGCGTCAAAGTTGTCCTTGATCTGTTGGGCGGTGGCGTTCCAGTCGAACTTGGTCTGCTGAAAGGGGTCTTGCCCCACGTCCTGAAGCTCTTTGAGCTTGTCGCGGCGGATCTTCAAAAGCTCAGACAGCGGCACTTCCTGCTGCTGGGACTGCTTCTTGTTCTCCTCTGCCATCTTTTTATCGCTCCTTTATCCTTGGCGCGTTTCAGCGCGTGACCTTCTTGATCTCATAGCGGACAGGGCCGCTGGGCGACTCCACCGTCACCGTCTCCCCCACCTTGTGGCCGATCAGCGCCCTGCCAAAGGGGGATTCCTCCGAAATTTTTCCGTTCATCGGGTCGGCTTCCTGTGAGCCGACCACCTGATAGGTCTCCTCTTCCTTAAACTCCAGATCCAGCACAGTGATGCGGCTGCCAAGGCGCACGGCATCGGGATCTTTTTCGTGATCCTCAATGACCACATAGTTGCTCAGGATGTTCTCGATCTCCGCAATGCGGGAATAGAGCTTGCCCTGCTCGTTTTTCGCTTCGTCGTATTCGCTGTTCTCCGACAGGTCGCCGAAGGAGCGCGCCTCTTTGATCTGTTCGGCTACCTCCTTTTCGCGCACGGTTTTGAGATAATTGAGTTCTTCCTTCAGTGCCTCCAAGCGCTGAGCGCTCAGCTTAAATTCCTTCGCCATGGCTTATCACACCTTTCTCGTCATGCGCTCTCCATGAACCAAGAGCAAAACAGTCGTTCGTATTATTATAGGTATTTTCTTCCCCGCTGTCAAGCCCGCGGTAACGATAAAAACAGGCCGCCCCTCAGGGCGACCTGTTTCTTGCTGTTGTGTAGAAGGAGCGGAATTACTTGAGCTCCACCTTGGCGCCGGCCTCTTCCAGCTTCTTCTTCATCTCCTCGGCGTCGTCCTTGCCCACGGCCTCCTTGACAGCCTTGGGCGCGGCCTCGACCAGAGCCTTGGCCTCAGCCAGACCCAGACCGGTGATCTCACGGACAGCCTTGATGACCTTGATCTTCTCAGCGCCGACCTCAGCCAGCACCACGTCGAACTCGGTCTTCTCCTCGGCAGCAGCGCCACCGGCAGCAGCGCCGCCAGCGGCGGGAGCGGCCATAGCGGCGGCGGACACGCCGAACTCTTCCTCAAGAGCCTTCACGAAATCGTTCAGCTCCAGAACGGTCAAACCCTTGACCTCTTCCACCAAAGCGGTGATTTTCTCGCTTGCCATTTTTACTTACCTCCTAAAATGAATTGTGTTTGTGTTGATTCGGATCACTCCGCAGCGGGAGCTTCCTCGGCGGCAGGAGCCTCAGCGGGGGCTTCCTCAGCCGCGGGAGCGGCCTCGGCGGCAGGCGCGGGCTCAGCAGAAGCCTCGGCAGCCGCAGGAGCAGCGGCGGATGCACCGCCGTTCTCGGCGATGGCCTTGATGACGATGGCCAGCTTGGTGATGGGAGCCAGCATCGTCCCCATCATCTGCGCCAGCAGCACATCCTTGGAGGGCAGGTCGGCCAGAGCCATAATGTCGTTCAGGGGCAGCACCTTGCCGTCCATAAACCCAGCCTTGATGATGAACTTCTCGCCGTTGAACTTCTTGGAGAACTTGTTGATGACGCGCATGGGGGCGATGGGGTCTTCGGCGCTCACCGCCAGAGCAGTCGTGCCGTGAAGCACCTCGTCCAGCTCGTTAAGGCCCGCGTCGTCCAGAGCAAAGCGCACCAGAGTGTTTTTCACCACGCCGTAGTCCACGCCGTTCTTACGCAGCTCCTCGCGAAGCTCGGTGTCCTCGGCCACGGTGATCCCCTTGTAGTCCACCAGCACGCCGGAAGCTGCGCTCTTCAGCTTCTCCTCCAGAGCGGCGACCACAGCCTTCTTCTCGCTCAGCACTTTCGCGTTAGGCATATTTGATTCACCTCCGTCAAATAAAAATGCCGCTTTCGTGTTCCAGCACACGAAAACAGCACAGAAAAGCGGTCATTCTATTGCTGCATTCTCGGCAGGACTTACGCTTTCGCACCTGCTGTCTCAGAACACGAAAAGGATTATAGCAGTCTTTCCTCGATTTGTCAACACTTTCTTTGAAAAAGAGGGAAATAGAACAGGGACAGCCGTCGGCTGTCCCTGTTTTGAATGCGTTTTATTACACCAACTTCGCGGCGTTCAGCTTCACGCCGGGGCCCATGGTGGCGGCGCACACGCAGGAGCGCACGTACTGGCCCTTGGCGGCGGCGGGCTTGGCCTTGATGATGGCGCCCATGATGGCGTTGAAGTTGTCGGTCAGCTTCTGTGCGCCGAAGGACACCTTGCCGATGGGGCAGTGGATGATATTGGTCTTGTCCAGACGGTACTCCACCTTACCGGCTTTGATCTCGGTCACGGCCTGACCCACGTTGGGGGACACGGTGCCGGCCTTGGGGGAGGGCATCAGGCCCTTGGGACCAAGAACCTTACCCAGACGGCCCACCAGACCCATCATATCGGGGGTGGCAACCACCACGTCGTAGTCGAACCAGTTTTCCTTCTGGATCTTCTCCACCATATCCATCTCGCCCACATAGTCGGCGCCGGCGGCCTTGGCCTCCTCGGCCTTGTCGCCCTTGGCAAAGACCAGCACGCGCTGGGTCTTGCCGGTGCCGTGGGGGAGAACGATGGCGCCGCGCACCTGCTGGTCGGCGTGGCGGGAGTCAACGCCCAGCTTCACGTGAAGCTCCACCGTCTCGTCAAACTTGGCGGAAGCGGTCTTGACCACCAGCTCCATGGCCTCGGCCACGTCGTACTGCACAGCGCGGTCGATGAGCTTGGCGCTGTCTACATACTTCTTACCTCTGCTCATGTGTCAAACCCTCCTTTAGTCGCCCACCACGACGCCCATGGAGCGGGCAGTCCCGGCGATCATGCTCATGGCGGCCTCGATGCTGCCGGCGTTCAGGTCGGGCATCTTGGTCTCGGCGATCTTGCGAATATCCTCTTTGCTGATGGTGGCGACCTTCTCCTTGTTGGGGACGCCGGAGGCCTTCTCGATGTTGCAGGCCTTCTTGATGAGGACAGCCGCGGGGGGAGTCTTGGTAATGAAGGTAAAGGAGCGGTCGGCGTACACGGTGATGACCACGGGAATGATCATGCCCATGTCATTCTTGGTGCGCTCGTTAAACTCCTTGGTAAAGCCCGCGATGTTGATGCCGTGCTGACCCAGAGCAGGGCCAACAGGGGGCGCGGGAGTCGCCTTGCCGGCGGGAATCTGTAACTTGACGTAACCTACTACTTTCTGTGCCACAAAAAGCACCTCCTACGAATAGTGTGGTTGGACGGGACGGGTAACGTCCCTCCCACTGTTCCAGCTTTCTCTTTGGATCGTCCGTTTTGTGCCGTTCGGACGGTCAATCAATGCGTTCAATCTGATCCAGCTCCAGCTCCACCGGGGTATCCCGGCCAAACATGGAGACCTTCACGCTGACTTTTCCGCGCTCCAGATCGATCTCCTCCACCGTGCCCAAGAAGGATTCCAGCGCGCCGTCGGTGATCTTCACGCTGTCGCCCAGCGCATAGGAGACCTCGATCTCCTTCTTTTCCACGCCCAGTTGGGCGATCTCCTCGTCGGTGAGGGGGATGGGCTTGTTGCTGCCCTCGCCCACGAAGCCGGTGACGCCCCGGATGTTGCGTACCAGATGCCACGCCTCATCGGTCATGACCATCTTCACCAGCACATAGCCGGGAAACACCTTGCGCTCCATGGTTTTCGGGCCGTTGTCAGTGATCTCTGTCACGGTCTCCATGGGGATGTTGATCTCCTGAATGAGATCGTGCATATTGCGGTTTTCCACCGCTTTTTCAATGGTGGCGGCTACCGTATTCTCATATCCGGAATAGGTGTGGGCCACATACCATTTCGCGCTGTCTGCCATGGCTTAGCCCTTTCCTGCCAAACGCAGCAGCGCATGGATGACCTCATGGGCCAGCAGGTCAAACACCCAGATAAAGATGCCGATCAGGATGACGCAGACGATCACCGTCAAGGTGTTGTTCCATGTCTGCTTCCATGTGGGCCACTGAACCTTCTTCAGCTCGCTCTTCATCTCCCGGAACCACCGGGCAATGCGGGCAAAGAAGCCGGGCTTGTCCTTCTTCTTTGCGGGCTTGGCTTTTGCTTCCTTGTTGGTATCCAGCTGCTTCTCTTGCTCAGACATTTTTCACATACCCTTCTTTCTTAGTGCGCCTTGGAGGGCAAGTCACTTAGTTTCGTTATGAACGGTGTGCTTTCTGCAGAAGGGGCAGTACTTTTTCAACTCCAGACGCTCCGGTGTGTTCTTCTTGTTCTTGTTGGTCTGGTAGTTGCGCTGCTTGCACTCGGTGCAGCGTAACACGATCTTGACCCGATTCCCTGCTTTTGCCACGGTTCGGCACCTCCTTTTCAAATTCCGCCGGACGAAAAAAATTGCCGAGTCCGGCGATGAGCCGAACCCGGCAACGCAAGGGGTACAAAACCCCTGAGCTTCGCGTCGCGGTGACGGTTCGGCGTGTTTGCCTCCCTATGCTTCATCCAAAGGGTTTTGCCGGCATACACCGCAAAAATGCCCGCAAAAAAGAAGCCCTTTCCATAGGTATGAGGTAGTATACCACCAAGCCGCTTCCTTGTCAAGCATCTTTTTCCTGCCCGACAGGGTTTTCCGCTGATTTTGTCTTACTGGCCGTTGATCTCCCCGTAAAACTTACTGTGGACCACCTGAACCGCGTGATCGGCATCCGCCGCATCCACCAGAACAGAGACCTTGATCTCGCTGGTGGAGATCATGTGGATGTTGATCCCCGCGTTAAACAGCGCCTCAAACATCGTGGCCGCCACACCGGGGTTATGTACCATGCCCGCGCCCACAATGGACACCTTGGCAATGTTGTCGCTGACGTCGATGTGGTCGAAGTGGATCGCTTCCCGGTTTTCCTCCAAAAGACTGCGGGCCGCCTCCATATCGTCCTTGGCGACGGTAAAGCTGATGTCCTTGCTGTCCTCGCGGCCGATGGACTGGAGGATGATGTCCACATTGATGTTGTTCTTTGCCAAAAGGGAGAAGATCTTGAACGCAATGCCCGGTTCATCCTCCAGACCCACCAGAGCCAACCGCGCCACATTCTTATCCTTTGCCACTCCGCTTACGTGTGTCTTTTCCATACCCTTCGCAACCTCCTTCACTTTTGTCCCCGGCTGTCCGGAGAAACTGGAGAGCACCTCCAGCTTGACATTGTAGCGTTTTGCCATCTCCACCGAGCGGTTGTGGAGCACCTGCGCGCCCAAGGTCGCCAGCTCCAGCATCT
>CAJUAS010000017.1 GCA_910584395.1 uncultured Oscillospiraceae bacterium
GGGCCTGCTGCTGATGATCCCCAATATGTACAAGATCGCCGGCGAGCTGCTGCCCGGCGTGTTCCACGTGTCCGCCCGTACCGTGGCCAGCCACGCGCTGAACATCTTCGGCGACCACTCCGACGTGATGGCCTGCCGCCAGACCGGCTTCGCCATGCTGTGCGAGACCAACCCGCAGGAGGTCATGGATCTGGGCGCGGTGGCCCATCTGGCCGCCATCAAGGGCCGCGTCCCCTTCATCAACTTCTTCGACGGCTTCCGCACCTCTCACGAGATCCAGAAGATCGCCATCTGGGACTATGAGGATCTGGCCGAGATGGTGGACATGGACTCCGTCAACGCTTTTCGCGCCCGCGCGCTGAATCCTGAGAGACCGGTGATGCGCGGCTCTCACGAGAACGGCGACATCTTCTTCCAGCACCGCGAGGCCGCCAACAAGTACTACGACGCCCTCCCCGAGATCGTGGAGGAGTACATGGCCAAGGTCAACGCCAAGCTGGGCACCGACTATCAGCTGTTCAACTACTACGGCGCGCCCGACGCCGACCGGGTCATCATCGCCATGGGCTCGATCTGCGACGTGACTGAGGAGGTCATCGACTACCTCAACGCCCACGGCGAGAAGGTGGGCCTGCTGAAGGTCCGCCTGTTCCGCCCCTTCCGCGCGGACAAGATGCTCTCGGCCATCCCCACCACCGCCAAGAAGATCGCCGTCCTCGACCGCACCAAAGAGCCCGGCTCTCAGGGCGATCCCCTTTACATGGACGTGGTCACCGCCTTTGCCAACGCCGGCCGTCAGGCCACCATCATCGGCGGCCGCTACGGTCTGGGCAGCAAGGACACCCCGCCCAAGAGCGTGTTCGCCGTCTATGAGGAGCTGGCCAAGGCCGATCCCAAGCACCAGTTTACCGTGGGCATCGTGGACGACGTGACCCACACCTCCCTGCCCGAGCATGACTGCCCCAACACCGCGGCCGAGGGCACCATCGAGGTCAAGTTCTGGGGTCTGGGCGGCGACGGCACCGTGGGCGCCAACAAGAACTCCATCAAGATCATCGGCGACCACACCGACAAGTACGTTCAGGCGTACTTCCAGTATGACTCCAAGAAGACCGGCGGCGTGACCATCAGCCACCTGCGCTTCGGCGACAAGCCCATCAAGAGCCCCTACTACATCAACAAGGCCGACTTCGTGGCCTGCCACGTGCCCGCCTACATCGTCAAGGGCTTCCCCATGGTCCGGGACGTGAAGGACGGCGGCACCTTCCTCATCAACTGCCAGTGGAGCGACGAGGAGCTGGATAAGCATATGCCCGCCGTGGCCAAGCGGTACATCGCGGAGCATAACATCAAGGTCTACACCATCAACGCCATCGATCTGGCCATCGAGATCGGCATGGGCAAGCGCACCAACACCATCCTCCAGTCCGCCTTCTTCAAGCTGGCCAAGGTCATGCCCGAGGAGGAGGCCATCGGCTACATGAAGGACGCCGCCACCCACTCCTACCTGAAGAAGGGTCAGGACATCGTGGACATGAACCACAAGGCCATCGACATCGGCGCGACCGCCTTCAAGAAGTTTGACGTGCCCGCCTCTTGGGCCACCGCCGAGGACAAGAAGGTGGAGGCCACCACCACCGGCCGCCCCGCCACCGTGAAGATGGTCACCGAGATCCTCGACCCCGTGGGCCGCATGGACGGCGACAGCCTCCCCGTCAGCGCCTTCGTGGATCATGTGGACGGCACCTTTGAGCTGGGCGCCGCCGCCTATGAGAAGCGCGGCGTGGCCGTGAATGTCCCCGTCTGGGACAGCGCCAAGTGTATCCAGTGCGCCCAGTGCGCTTACGTCTGCCCCCACGCCACCATCCGCACCTTCGCGCTGGATGAGGCCGAGGTCAAGGCAGCTCCCGCCAACGCGAAGATCGTGGACATCAAGGCGGGCGCAGGCAAGGACAAGTACAAGTTCGCCATCGCCATCAGCCCCATGGACTGCATGGGCTGCACCGTGTGCGTGGGCGTGTGCCCGGTGAAGGCGCTGACCATGGTGTCTCAGGAGAGTCAGGCCGCCGAACAGGCCGTGTTCGACTACATGGTGGAGAAGGTCGCCGTCAAGGACGACGTGGCCGACATCAAGACCGTCAAGGGCAGCCAGTTCAAGCCCCCCTATCTGGAGTTCTCCGGCTCTTGCGCGGGCTGCGCCGAGACCTCCTATGCCCGTCTGGTCACTCAGGTCTGCGGCGAGCGGATGTACGTCTCCAACGCCACCGGCTGTTCCTCCATCTGGGGCGGCCCGGCGGCTACCAGCCCCTACACCGTGGACAAGACCGGCCGCGGCCCGGCTTGGGCCAACTCCCTCTTTGAGGACAACGCCGAGCATGGTCTGGGCATCTATCTGGGCCAGAAGGCCATCCGCGAGCAGCTCATTGCCAAGATTGAGGAGATGGCGAAGAACTGCGCCGAGCAGGGCCAGCCCAACGAGATCCTTCAGGCTTATCTGGACACCAAGGACGACGGCGCCGCCAACGGCGAGCCCACCCGCGCCCTGATCGCCCTGCTGGAGAAGTGGGCGGCGGACGGCTGCGACGACTCCAAGGCCATTCTGGCCAAGAAGGAGTACCTCTCCAAGAAGTCTGTGTGGATCTTTGGCGGCGACGGCTGGGCCTACGACATCGGCTTCGGCGGTCTGGACCACGTGTTGGCCTCCGGCGAGGACATCAATGTGTTCGTGTTCGACACCGAGGTGTACTCCAACACCGGCGGTCAGGCTTCCAAGGCCACCAACTTCGGCGCTGTGGCGCAGTTTGCCGCCGCCGGTAAGGCCATGCCCAAGAAGTCTCTGGCGGAGATCGCCATGAGCTACGGCTACGTCTATGTGGCGCAGGTGGCCATGGGCGCGAATCCCAACCAGACGCTGGCCGCCATCCGCGAGGCCGAGGCCTATCACGGCCCGTCCCTCATTATCGGCTACTCTCCCTGTGAGATGCACTCCATCAAGGGCGGCATGGCCAACAGTCAGGTGGAGATGAAGCGCGCCGTGGAGTGCGGCTACTGGAATCTGTTCCGCTTCGATCCCGAGGGCGAGCCGGGCAAGAAGTTCGTTCTGGACTCCAAAGCCCCCGCCGGCGGCTATCAGGAGTTCCTCCTGAACGAGGCCCGCTACTCCAGCCTTACCCGCTCCTTCCCCGACCGCGCCAAGGTTCTCTTCGCCAAGAACGAGGAGTCCGCCAAGGCCCGGTACGAGCATCTCTTGAAGCTGGTGGAGATGTACAAGTAAGCGATTCCACGCAACGCAAAGGAAGCCCCGGAATACTCCGGGGCTTCCTATTTCTATAGCCGGTAGTCGCTGGGCAAGACGAAAGAACCGTCCTCTTGTCTTGAAAGCAGTATTTAGGGAGGTATTAACAGTGAGTTGGGATGTTGCGCTCGTTCGCACAAAAACAAACACAGAACCAATTGAAAAAATTGATAACTTAAGCAGGAGAGATTTTCGCCTCGATGAAGTCGTGAAAAAACTTGAAGAAAATTTAGTGGGCATAGAAAAAGCTGATTTGGCATGGCTGGACTATGAAGCCTGTGATTACTCTGTGTCATTTCAGCTTGCCCCGGAAGAAATTATCCTTTATATACATATTTTAAGCGATGACGGTGAAGCTGCGGTAATGACCCTCATAAAAGATTTGTGTGTCTGGCTTGATTGCAGAGCAATTGATCGAACAGAAAACGAGTTTATCTAAAGACAAGAGGACGGTTCTTCTGTCCTGACAGATTCAAAGGAAGGTGATGAAATTCCCGCAAATGACGAAATAGGCAAATAAAAATCAGGGGCGGGGCGCATGATGCGCTTTGCCCCTTTCGTTTGGGAAATGCGTCCCACCGTAGGATTTATTTTGTGGGTCAATCGCTGGGGATGCCGTAGCCGTAAATCCCCACAGGGTCAGAGGGCGCGACAACCCCGGCGCGCCCAGTGGTCGCGCCCTACGCCTTTTCCGGATTCGACAAAAAACTGGGCGATTGGACAGGCTTTTGGGGTTGACTTTTTTGAAAAACGGAGGTAAAATACCCCCATTGAGGGAGTAGTTGGCTCTTTTGGGAGCGGCAAGTCAACAGCCCCGGCGGGGGAGTGGCAAGAAAACCCGTCTGGCTTGTCTGAAATAACGAGACTCAAGTATGGCGCGGCCGTACTTGGGCGAAACTGTTCAGGTGCGGCAGCGCGCCTGAATTTTTTTATGGAAGGGTTGAAGAAAATGGACGTGATCGTACTCAATCTGCTGGTGTTTGCCATCGGCGCGCTGATGATCATCAAGGGGGGCGACTGGTTCGTGGACGCGGCGAGCTGGATCGCCGGGGCGCTGCGCATCCCCACCTTTATCATCGGCGCGACCATCGTCTCCATTGCCACCACCCTGCCCGAGATGCTGGTCTCCCTGATGGCGGCGGCGGACGGGAAGGTGGAAATGGCCATCGGCAACGCCGTCGGCTCGGTGATCGCCAACACTGCTCTCATTATGGCGGTGGCCATGCTGGGCATGAAGATCGCCTGCCCCCGGAAAGGCTACTGGAAGCAGTTCGCCCTGTTTATCGCCGCGGCGGCGGGGCTGTATGTCTTTTGTCTGCCCGGTGAGCTGAACCTGATCGGCTGTATTGTCATGGCCCTCATTTTTGTGGTGTTCCTCGTCCAGAACGTCCGCAGCGCAAAGGCGCAGGGGGAGGACGACGTGCCCCAGCAGACGCAGTCCGGCGGCGCGGGGAAGTACATTGCGCTGTTTATCATTGGCGCAGTGGGGCTGGCGGTGGGCAGCCAGCTTTTGGTGCGCTCGGGCAGCACGCTGGCGACCCTGTTCGGCGTGCCGGAGCGGGTCATCGCCGTGACGCTGGTGGCGGTGGGCACGTCCCTCCCGGAGCTGGTCACCACCATCACCGCCATTTTGAAAAAGCAGTCCTCCCTGTCGGTGGGCAACATTTTGGGGGCAAACATCATCGACCTGTCCCTGATCCTGCCCTTGAGCGCGCTGGTGTCGGGCAAGGCTCTGCCTGTGGCGGGGAGCATTCTGCGCCTCGATCTGCCCTTCTGCCTTGGGGTGACCCTGCTGGCGTCCGTGCCCATCCTCCTGCGGGAAAAGGCCACCAAGGTTCAGGGCGCGGCCCTGCTGGCGGTGTACGCCGTCTACCTGTGGCTGGTGCTGGCATAAATCGCGAATAACAAAAAGGGCCGGACTTCACAAGAAGTCCGGCCCTTTTTTTATGCGTATCCTCTCACCCTGCCAGCGCGGGGCTGCTGTGTTCCGCCCAAGGAACGCGCCAGAGGTAGAGCAAAAAGAGCGCGGCGCTGATGGACCAAGTGACGGGGTAGGCGGAGAACACCACGGCGATGTCGGGAATGTGGGCCACCATGAGGGTGACGTAGATGATGCGGCCCACGCACCAGATGGCCAGCATGATGCCCATGGGGATGACCGCGCGGCCCGCGCCCCGGAGGGTGGCGGCGGCGGTGTGGGACAGGGCAAGGAAGCAGTAAAAGAAGCACTCGATGCGCGCCTGACGCACGCCGTAGGCGACCACCTCCGGCTCGTTGTTAAAAAGTCCGATAAAAAACGGCGCAAAGAGGAAAAACACCGCGCCCAGCAGTTCCGCCGCGCCCATGCTCATGGCCATGCCCAGCCGCGCGCCCTGCTTGGCCCGCTGGGGCTGGCCCGCCCCCAAATTTTGGCTCACAAAGGTGGTGAGGGCCAAGGCCAAACTGGTGATGGGGAGAAAGACGAAGCCCTCGATCTTGAAGTAGCTGCCGCACCCCGCCATGGCGTTGTCCCCAAAGGCGTTGATGTTGCTCTGAATGACCACGTTGGCGATGGAAATGACGCTGTTTTGCACGCCGCTGGGCAGGCCCAGACGGAAAATGCGGGAAAAGATGGATTTGTCCAACCGCAGTTTTTGGAAGGAAAAGGTCACCGGGCATTTGCCGCTCATCAGCCGGGCAAAGCCCAACAGGGCGCTGAGGGCCTGACCGATGACGGTGGCCAGCGCCGCGCCGGTGACCCCCATGCGGAAGCCCGCCACAAAGACCAGATCCAAAACCACGTTGATGCAAGATGCGGTAATGAGGTAGTAAAGGGGGTGCTTGCTGTCCCCCATGGCCTGAAAAATGCCGTTAGCGGTGTTATAAAGCACCAGCCCCAACAGTCCGGCGCAGTAGATGCGGAAATACGCCACCGAGTTGGGCATGACGTTGGCGGGCGTGCCCATCCACGTGAGAATGGTGGGGGTAAACAAAACGCCAAAAATCGACAAAACACTGCCCAAAAGAAGGGAAAAGATCACGGTGGTGTGGACGGCGCGGTCGACCCCCTCGCTGTCCTGCGCGCCAAAATAGCGGGAGATGATAACGCTCGCGCCGATAAAGACCCCCTGAAAAAAGCCGATGATGAGAAAGCAAAGACTGCCCGAGGAGGTCACCGCCGCCAGAGCGGCCTTGGAGTCGAAGTTGCCCACCACAAAAGCGTCCACCGCGTTGTAAAGCTGCTGGAACAGATTGCCCAGCAGCAGCGGCAGGGCGAAACGAAGCAAAATTTTCCAAATCGGCCCTTCCGTCATTCTGTTTTTTGTCTCGTCCATAGTCTGTGAACCTCCCGTGAGAAATGGAAAAAAGGAAGTCATATTTTGCATAGTTTACACCCAAAAATGCTGAAAAGTCAAATGTATTTTCCAGAGTGGTTTTGCGGCGGCGGGTCATAGTAAAAAAGGCGGCATGACCGCTGAAAAAAGCTGGAAAACTCGGATTTCTTAAGACGTTTTCAAGGAAAAGGGGGAAGAAAATGAAGCATAACCGCAAGACAAAGGGGGTGCGGGCCATGGCGCTGGCGCTGGCGAGCGTGGTGGCGTTGGCGTTGACGCCCACAGCGAGCGCATTTGAGCTTCCGTGGGCGAGAACGCCAAAGCCCGGCGGGGTGGCGACGAAAATGTTGGTGCCGGTAGGGCACACAGTGGGGATCAAGCTGTTTTCCGACGGCGTTTTGGTGGTGGGACTGTCCCCCATCGACACCGCCGACGGCGAGGCGCAGCCCGCCAAAAGCTGCGGCTTAAAGGAAGGGGATATCATTACCCACATCAACCGCCAAGAGGTGGACACCATTGAGGAGGTTCAGGCGGTGCTGGCCCAAAGCGACGGAGAGGCCATGTCCATCCGCGCCCTGCGGGGGGACACCCCGGTGGAGCTGACCGCCAAGGCCGTGCAGTGTGGCACGGACGGCAGCTATAAGTTGGGCGCGTGGATCAGGGATTCCATGGCGGGCATCGGCACGGTGACCTTTTACGACCCGGACACGGGGGTGTTCGGCGCGCTGGGCCACGGGGTGAGCGACGTGGACACCCTGCGGCTCATGCCCCTGAGCCGGGGCGCGATCCTCCACTCCTCCGTCACAGGGGTGGAGAAGGGACAGATCGGCACGCCGGGGCAGCTTCGCGGCGCATTTGACCTGTCTCAGGATCTGGGCCAGCTCTACGCCAATACCACCTCGGGCATTTTCGGCACGCTGGAGACCACCGGCAGCCTGCCCTTGGGGGAGGCCCTGCCTGTGGCTGCCAGAGACGAGGTGAAGGTGGGGGAAGTGACCATCCGCTCCAACATCCAAGGGGAGGAAGTCAAGGAGTATCAGGCGGAGATCGTCCGCATTTACCTGGAAAATGAGGAGGACACGCGGAATTTCCTCATTAAAGTGACGGACGAGGAGCTGCTTGCCAAGACCGGCGGCATCGTTCAGGGCATGAGCGGCAGCCCCATTTTGCAGGACGGGAAGCTGGTGGGCGCAGTGACCCATGTGCTTCTCAACGACCCGACGCAGGGCTACGGCATTTTAGCGGAAAATATGCTCAAGGCCGCAGGGGCGGCGTAAGGCGGACAGTCCGCCGGACGGAAAGCATCGCCGGGTATCCTCAGGATACCCGGCGATGCCGCTGTCCACCACAAAACAGAGAGCTTAGCCTTTTTTCAGGGCCAGCGCCTTGTGGACGTGTTCCACAATGCCGGCGGGGTTGAGGCCGAAGTAATCCAGCACGTCCATGGCCTTGCCGGAGCGGCCGAAGCGGTCGGGCACGCCGTGGCGGATGACGGGGACGGGGCAGGTCTCGCTCAAATAGCTGGCCACCGCCGCGCCCAGACCGCCAATGATGCTGTGTTCCTCGGTGGTGACGATGCACCCCGTCTCTTGGGCGGCCTGAAGGAGCAGCTCATGATCGAGGGGCTTGATAGTGCTGATATTGAGGACGCGGGCGTCGATCCCCTGCTGGGAGAGCAGCTTGGCCGCCTCCATCGCCATGCTCACCATCATACCCGTGGCGGCGATGGTCACGTCCTTGCCGGGGCGGAGGGTGATCCCCTTGCCAATGCGGAAGGTGTAGCCGGGGATGGCGTCGGTGAACTGTTCGGTAGCCAGACGGGCCATGCGGAGATAGGCGGGGCCGCTCTGCTCCAACAGGGCCTTCACCGCCAGACGCATTTCAAAGGCGTCGCAGGGGCAGAGAACGGTCATATTGGGGAGGATGGACATGGTGGCCAGATCCTCACAGCACTGGTGGGTGGGGCCGTCCTCACCCACCGAAAGCCCGCCGTGAGAGCCGACCACGGTGACGTTCAGCTTGGGCAGGGCCACCGAGGTGCGAACCTGCTCAAAGGCCCGTCCGGTGGAGAACATGGCAAAGGACGAGGCAAACACGTGCTTGCCGCAGGTGGCCAAGCCCGCCGCCACGCCGATCATGTTCTGCTCGGCAATGCCAAGGTCAAAAAAGCGGTCGGGGTACGCCTTGCCGAACACGGCGGCGTTGGTAGAGCCGGAGAGGTCGGCGTCCAGCACCACCAGCTCGGGATGCTCCGGGGCAAATTCCAGCAGGGCCTTGCCGTAGGCCACGCGGGTGGCGATCTTTTCCGACATTTCAGCCCACCTCCTTTTCGATGGCGGCAAGCTGGGCCTCCAGCTCGGCGCGGGCCACCTGATATTGCTCGGTGTTGGGGGCTTTTCCATGCCAACCGGGGTCGTTCTCCATGAAAGAGACCCCCTTGCCCTTGACGGTGCGGGCCAGAAGGACGGTGGGCTTGTCCCCCGTCTGCTCCGCCGTGCGGAAGGCGGCGCGGAGAGAATCGAAATCATGGCCGTCGCATTTGACCACGTTCCAGCCGAAGGCTTCGAACTTTTTGTCCAGCGGCTCAATGGGCATGACATCCTCTGTCTTGCCGTCGATCTGAAGGCCGTTCACATCCACGATGGCGCAGAGGTTGTCAAGGCCGAACTTGGCCGCAGACATGGCCGCCTCCCAAACCTGCCCCTCATCCAGCTCGCCGTCGCCCAGCAGGGCGTAGACCCGGTAACCCCTGCCGTCCATCTTGCCCGCCAGAGCCATGCCCACGGCGGCGGAAATGCCCTGCCCCAGAGAGCCGGTGGTCATGTCCACGCCGGGAATAAAGCCCCGCTCCGGGTGGCCGGAGAGATAGCTGTGCATGGCCCGGAAGGTTTTCAGGTCTTCCATAGGGAAGAAGCCCTTCATGGCCAGCGCAGGGTAGAGAGCGGGGGTGCAGTGGCCCTTGGAGAGGACGAACCGATCCCGGTCAGGGTCGTCGGGGGTCTTGGGATCGACCCGCAGGATCTCCTGATAGAGAAGGGTGACGATGTCCACGGCGGAGAGAGAGCCGCCGGGGTGGCCGGACTGGGCGGTGAACACCATGTCCAGCGCCATGAGCCGGCTTTTGGCTGCGGGGAGAGAGAGAGGATCAAGTTTCATTTTATCTTTCCTTTCCGATCCAATAGGAGGAGTACCTTCGGACATGGATCATTCCCAGAGAGATTTGGTGACGTACTGCTCCTGATAGAGAGCGTCGCGGAGGAAGTGGGCGAAGCGGTTGAGCCGCTCACGATCCGGGCCGTCCGCGGGGACGCTGAGGGAAAGCTCGCCGTCTCTGGCGAGGCTGTATCCGGGGGCGTCGATGACGCGGGTCTCGGAGAGCTGCTGCAAAAGCCGCCAGTAAAGGGGCTTGGGCACGTTGGCGGCGTCCAAAAGGGCAAGGCCCAGATAGTTGGAGCTTTCCGTTTTGGTCTCCCCCGGCGCAGCGGGGAGGAGGGAGGGATCGTTGGCCCAGATCAGATAAGAGGTGGAGCACAGGGTGGAAAATTCCTCAGCCGTTTGCCCGCCCGCCCATGTGCCTGCGGCGGAATAGAGTTGGGAGTAGACGCTTTCGGTGGTAGAGCCCTCCAGCCCCAGACCGGGACGGTGGTCGCCGAAGAAAAGGATCACGGTGGGCTGGTCGGCCTGACGGAAATAGTCCACTAACTTGCCCAGCGCGGCGCTGGCGTTGGAAACGGACTGGGAGTACATGGTGAACATTTGCGCGGCCTCGTCGGAAAGAGGCGCGTCAAAGGAGACGGAGATCTCGCCGGGGGCATACTTGGTCTCGTCGTAAGGGGTGTGGCCCTCCATGGAGATGCCGTAGGCAAACAGGGGCTTGTCCGACGTGTTGTTTTCGTAGAGGTCGATGATCAGATCGGCCAGATAGCTGTCGGAGTAGAACGTGCCCGAGATATATTGGGAGAGGTAGGCGTAATAGTCCTCTGCGGCGGCGGCGTCGGGATCGACGCCGGCAAAGTCCGCGCTGAAGTACTGCTCCTGAAAGCCGATGGCATCCATCTTTGGGGCGCGGTGGTAGATGCTGTCGTCGAAGGTGTGGAGCATCACCGTGCGGTAGCCCGCGTCGTCCAAAAGCCGGGGGACGGCGGGGAGACGCTGGAAAAGCTCAGGGGAGAGGGTGTAAAGGCTCTCGTTGGCGATGAGGTGAGTGTTGATGCCGGTGAGGATCTCCAGCTCAATGTTGCTGGTGCCGTAGCCCAGCGTGCGGGTCTGGAACGTGCCGGAAACGCTCTCCTTTTGCAGGGCATGGAACTCCGGCAGAGGGTCTTGGGCGTAGGTCACGCCGGGGAGGGTGGTCACGTCAAAGAAGGACTCGGAAAGCAGTAGGATGACATTGGGGTGTACCGCATCGGGCGGCGTGTCCGGCGCCTCCCCCAGCTCGGTCTGGGCCTGCGCCAAAAGGGCGTCCAGATAAGCGGTGTCGGGGGGCGGGGCGGAACGGCCGCTCCACCGGGCGGAGCGCAAAAGCCCCAGCGGGAGGCCGCACCGGTCGTTAAAAATGGCTTGTCCCATGTTGCCCTGTGACTGTTGAACGCCCAGCGGCGTAAAGACGATGGGCTCTACCCAGATCCAGAACACCGATGCCAGAAGGGCCAGCGGCGCGAGGGCCAGCGGGAGGGACAGCCGCCACGACTGCGGCCGCAGGGGGCGGGAGAAGAACCACAGCACCAGCAGCCAGAGCAGGGTGAACACCAGCACCAAAACGGTGTTCCGGCTGGGGGTGAGGGACTTGAGGTTCAGGGTGATGATGCCGCCCACGTTCCCCGTCAGGGCCAGATCGTCCAAAAGAAAGGGCGCGCCGGTGATGGAGAGCTTGAAGTAATTGATGAGGCCGAAGATCAGAAAGGGAAACCATGGGATCAGGCTGCCCGC
This sequence comes from uncultured Oscillospiraceae bacterium, assembly GCA_910584395.1. Classification (GTDB taxonomy): domain Bacteria; phylum Bacillota; class Clostridia; order Oscillospirales; family Oscillospiraceae; genus MGBC124762. The sequence goes on from CAJUAS010000017.1 coordinate 11,539, forward strand.
GAACAGACTTCGGGTCAAAAGGGCGAACAGGGCGATCAGCAAAAAGAAAAACAGGGCGGTGAACCAAAAGGCGGGGGAAGACAACGCGGCAAAGGTGCGGCGAAAGCTCTGGGTCAGCAAAAGAAAGGAGAGGGCAGACCACCCCAGCGCGGTCAGGAGGACGCCCAGACCCCAAAAGCCCCAGCGCAGCCGGGGAGTGGAGGGGGTGAGCCGCTCCTGAAGGGCACGATATTTCTTGACCACGGGTTAGAACACGACCTTTTCGGCAATGTAGGACTTGACCTCCGCCATGGGGACGCGCACCTGTTCCATGGAGTCCCGCTCCCGGATGGTGACGCAGCCGTCGGCCGGCTCGGTGTCGCTGCCCACCGTCTGGAAATCCACGGTGATGCAGAAGGGTGTGCCGACCTCGTCCTGACGGCGGTAACGCTTGCCGATAGAGCCGGCGTCGTCAAAGTCCACCATGAAGTCGCGGGACAGCTCCTCGAAGAGCTTGCGGGCGGGGTCGGACAGCTTCTTGCTGAGGGGAAGCACGGCGCACTTGAAGGGGGCGAGGGCGGGATGAAGGCGCAGGACGGTGCGGACATCGTTCTTTTCCGCGTCCACCACCTCCTCGTCGTAGGCGTCGCACAGAACGGAGAGAACCGTGCGCTCCACGCCCAGAGACGGCTCGATGACGAAGGGGAGATAGTGCTCGTTCTTCTCCTGATCGAAGTAGGTCAGATCCTTGCCCGAGGTCTCCTGATGGCGGGTGAGGTCGTAGTTGGTGCGGTCGGCCACGCCCCACAGCTCGCCCCAGCCGAAGGGGAAGAGGAACTCAAAGTCCGTGGTGGCCTTGGAGTAGAAGGACAGCTCCTCGGGGTCGTGATCCCGCAGGCGGAGGTTTTCCTCTTTCAGGCCGATGGACAAAAGCCAGTTATGGCAGAACTCCCGCCAGTAGGCGAACCACTCCAGATCGGTGTCCGGCTCGCAGAAGAACTCCAGCTCCATCTGCTCAAACTCCCGGACGCGGAAGATGAAGTTGCCGGGGGTGATCTCATTGCGGAAGGACTTGCCGATCTGGGCGATGCCGAAGGGCAGCTTTTTGCGGGTGGTGCGCTGAACGTTGACGAAGTTGGTGAAGATGCCCTGCGCGGTCTCGGGGCGGAGGTAGACGGTGTTCTTCGCGTCCTCCGTTACCCCTTGGAAGGTCTTGAACATCAGGTTGAACTGGCGGATGTCGGTGAAGTTGTGCTTGCCGCAGGTGGGGCAGGGGATGGCGTGGGTCTCGATAAAGTCCTTCATCTCCTGCTGGGTAAAGGCGTCGATGGGCTTTTCCAGCGTAACGCCGTTTTCGGCGCACCAGTTTTCAATGACCTGATCGGCGCGGAAGCGCTCGTGACATTCCCGGCAGTCCATCAGAGGATCGGAAAAGCCCGCCAGATGGCCGGAGGCCACCCAAGTCTGGGGGTTCATCAGAATGGCGGCGTCCAGACCCACGTTATAGGGATTTTCCTGAACGAATTTCTTCCACCAAGCCCGTTTAACGTTGTTTTTCAGCTCCACGCCCAGCGGGCCGTAGTCCCAAGTGTTGGCCAGACCGCCGTAGATCTCCGACCCGGCAAAGATGAAGCCCCGGCCCTTGCACAGGGCTACGATTTTTTCCATGGTTTTTTCTTGATTGGTCATGTGGATGCCTCCTATGACAAGTCTGCCACCTATTATATAAAAAACTCCAAGGAAAAGCAAGGGGCGCATAAGATTTTTGCCGCCGCTCAAGCTAAGAATGGGCAATTGGCCCGAAAGGAGGGTGAAAATGAAGTCAATTTTGATCAAAGATACCACCCGCGAGGAGCGGGAACGCATTGTGGCGCAGGCATTGAATGCCTGCGGCGGCGGGTGCGGAACGTGCAACGGCTGCGACAATCTGGGCGGCGGGAGCGTGGACGAGATCTACCGGCCCTATATTGACGGGGAGAAGGAGATCGCAGAGATCAACGCCGAATACCGCCGGAATCTGGTGCGGGGCTGAGACGGCAGCAAAAAAAGAATGGCGGCAAAGGCCGCCATTCTTTTTGTGGCTCAATCGTCGTTGAGGTAATAGGGCTTCATCAGGCTGGGCTGCTCGGTGGAGTCCTTTTGGTAGGCGGGCTTGGGCGCATCGGCGGTCGCGCGGCGGCGGGCCTTGGCCTCGGCGCGGATGCGGGCCTTGCGCTCCTCAAGGGAGGAGACGGGCTTTTGGGGTTTTTGAGCGGGTTTGGCGGGCTTAGTAGCTGTGGCCTTTTTGGGCTGGGGGGCTGTCACGCTCGCGTTGGGCCCATGGCCGCTCCCGCTTCCCGGCTGCGCGGCCAAAATGCCGCTCAGGGCTTTGCCCTTCGCCTGTTTTTGGCCTGTCGCCGATCCACCGGTCGCTATGGGCCTACGCTCGCGTTTCCGCTCCAGTCCATCCGAGCCGGCGCGCTTAAGCTCGCGCTTGGAGGACAGCAATCGCGCCGTGGCGTCCATCACTGTGTCGCCGGAGAGGGCGCCGGAGGTGTAGCCCTTTTTGGCCTGAATGGCCCGTTCCTCCGCCATCCACCGTTCAAACGCTTCGTCCCGCGGGGATTTGGGCGCGGACTTGGGGGAGACGGCGGTGAGGGCTTCGTCCAGCGTTTTGCTGGGCTTGTACCCCGCCGCCTGACGCTTTTGGCCGGGGGTGCGGGCCTTGACGGGGGTGGGGGTGTGGGGCTTGGGGGCTGTCACGCTCGCTTTGGGCGCACTTTTCGGCTCGGCTTCCTTCCGACTTTGGCTCGAAACAGGCCGCTTGCGGCCTTCGGTTTCTCGCCGCCGCTCCAGTCCATCCGAGCCGGTGCGCCTAAGCTCGCGCTTCTCTCTGGCCGCTTGTCTTGCCTCCGCGTCCTCCGGATTGATGAGCTTGCCGTGCTTGTCCCGCTGGGGCGGGGTAAAGTTCTCCATGGGCCAAGGGTGGTTTTCCACCACGGGGATCTTTTTGCCCAAGAGCTTTTCGATGCCCTTCAGGTCGTCCTTCTCGCTGATGTCGCAAAAGGAGATCGCCACCCCGCCGTGGCCTGCCCGGCCGGTGCGGCCGATGCGGTGGACGTAAGTCTCGGGCACGTCGGGGAGGTTGTAGTTAAAGACGTGGGACAGCTCCTCAATGTCGATGCCCCGGGCGGCGATGTCGGTGGCGACCAGCACCTTGACCCGCCCGGCCTTGAAGTCGCCAAGGGCCTGCTGGCGGGCGGTCTGGGACTTGTTGCCGTGGATGGCGGCGGCTTGAATACCTGCCTTGGTCAGCTCCCCGGCGATCTTGTTCGCCCCGTGCTTGGTGCGGGAAAAGACCAGCGCGTTTTTCACCCCCGGCTGGTTCACCAGATGGGCCAAGAGCTTGGATTTGTTGGGCTTATCCACAAAGTAGAGGGACTGGTCGATGACCTCCACCGGGGAGGACACCGGGGTGACGGTGACCTTGGCGGGGTCGTGGAGGAGGGCGTTGACCAGCGACTGCACCTCCGGGGGCATGGTGGCGGAGAAGAAGAGGGTCTGCTTCTGTTCAGGCAGCACCTTGAGCACCTTCCGAACGTCGTGGATGAAGCCCATGTCCAGCATCCGGTCGGCCTCGTCCAGCACGAAGATCTCCACGTGGGTGAGGTCGATCAAGCCCTGCCCCTGCAAGTCCAGCAGGCGGCCCGGCGTGGCGACCAGAATGTCCACCCCCCGGCGGAGCTGGTCCACTTGGGGCTGCTGGCCGACGCCGCCGAAAATAACGGCGCTTCTCAGGGACAGGTTTTTTCCGTAGGCCAAAAAGCTCTCTTGGATCTGGAGGGCCAACTCACGGGTGGGGGTCAAAATGAGACTGCGGATGGGCCGTTTGCCCGGACCGGGCTTGGCGGCCAGCCGCTGGAGGATAGGGGTGGCAAAGGCGCAGGTCGTGCCTGTCCCCGTCTGGGCGATGCCCAGCACGTCCCGGCCCGCCAGAGCGGGAGGGATCGCCCCCTGCTGAATGGGGGTGGGCTGCACATAGCCCTGAGCGTTCAGGGCCTTGAGAATGGCTGTGCAGAGGCCAAGTTCATTGAAATTCATAAATACAGTTTCCTTGTTTCATTTAGTTGTGCAGAGCCTTGCGGACGTTGGCCAACGTCTGCTCCAGCGTCTGGCCGTCCACGTCCACGGTGAGGTCGGCATAGTGTTCATAGAGCGGGGCGCGCTGGTCGTACACGTCCCGCAGGGTCTGGCCGGGGGCAAAGGCAATGCCGCGGGTGGCCAGATTATGGATGCGCGTTTCCAGCGCGGGGTAGTCCAGCCGAAGGTAGACCACCTTGCCCAGAGACTTCAAATGCGCCATGGCGGCGGGGCGCAGAACGCAGCTTCCGCCGGGGGAGAGAACGGTCTTAACGGGGGACAGAGAGCGGATCGTCTCCCCCTCCAAGTCTAAGAAACCCTCTGTGCCCAAGGAGTCCAACAGGGCCTGAAGAAGCTTGCCCTGCCGCTCCTGAATGACCAGATCCACGTCCAGAAAGGAGTAGCCCAGCGTTTTGGCCAACACCACACCAACGGTACTTTTCCCCGCGCCGGGCATTCCGATCAAGGTGATATTTTCCATTTCTGCGCTCCCTCCATACGAAAAAAACCGTCTGCCCAGATGCAGACGGCCCTTTTCATGTCTCTGATCAGCCCTCCAGCTTGTTGAGCCGCAGGGTGAGGCCGCTCTTCTTGCGCGCGGCGTTGTTGCGGTGGATGAGACCGTGCGCGGCGGCCTTGTCCACGGCCTTGACGGCCACGGCATACGCGCTGGCGGCGGCGGCCTTGTCGCCCTCGGCGACGGCGGTCTGGAACCGCTTCAGGTCGGTCTTGAGCGCGGACTTGGCGGCCTTGTTATGCTCGGCCTTGGTCTTGGTGACCAGAACGCGCTTTTTAGCGGATTTAATATTCGGCAAACCAAACACCTCCTTGATACGCCAAATAAAATATATCGGCGAAAAATCTTGTTTGCATCATACAGACTTGTATTTTAGCATCTTCCGCTTCGGATTGCAACCCCCTTTTGGGAAAAATTTTCTCATGGAAGGGCATACTGAGGCCGAAGACCTGTAAAGGAGGACGGGAATATGCTGGAAAAGCGGACAGACCTTGCGCTGGAGGCGGCGCAGGCGGTGGCAAACGCCGCCGGGTTGGAGGGTGTGGAGCAGACCGAGCGGACGCAGGACGGGGTGACGGTGACGGTGGTGGAGCTGCGGACGCCGGAAGCGGCGCAGCGGGTGGGCAAGCCCGTGGGGCGGTATGTGACGCTGGATCTGGGTGCGGTGCGCCGGCGGGAGAAGGAGGGCTTCCGGCGGGCCTGCCAAACGCTGGCGGAGGAGCTTGCCAAGCTGCTGCCGGAAGGGACGGGAACCGTGCTGGTGGTGGGCCTTGGCAACCGGGCCATCACCCCCGATGCCGTCGGCCCGCTGGCCCACGACCATCTTTTGGTGACCCGCCACCTGATCGAGCAGATGCCGGAGATCTTCGGCGGCTTTCGCCCTGTGGCGGCGGTGTCGGCGGGGGTGCTTGGCACGACGGGGGTGGAGAGCGTGGAGCTGGTTCAGGCGGTGGCGGGAGCGCTGCGGCCCGACTGCGTCGTCGCCATCGACGCGCTGGCGGCGGGGAGCATGAAACGCCTTTGCACCACGGTGCAGCTTGCGGACACGGGCATCGCCCCCGGCTCTGGGGTGGGCAACTGCCGCAAGGCCCTGAACCGGGAGACCCTTGGCGTGCCCGTCATCGCGGTGGGCGTGCCCACGGTGGTGGACGTGAACACGCTGGCCCGTGACGTGCTGGAGGAGGCGGGCAAGGGGGACATTGAGCCGGAGGCGCTGGGACAGAGCGGGGCGTTCGTGACCACCCGCGACATTGACGAGCGGGTGGCGGAGTGCGCCAAGCTCATTGGCTACGCCGTCAATCTGGCGGTGCAGAGGGGGTTGAGTATAGAGGACATTGAGGGCCTTGTGGAGTAGGGGCGCACAGTGTGCGCCCGCAGAAAACAGGGGGGAAGAGGATAGTCGCTTTTTGCGCGGCGAAAAACGTGGTTAGAGCAGAAGCAAACGTGAAATAGACGTGGTTTGACGTGTTTAAGATTATTTTCCACTCCAGAGAGATTAGATAGACTTATAAGGTGAGGTGAAAGCAATGACGAAAGAACCGGATGTAGAACAGCGCATGACCAACTTGTTTTACGCCATCGGCTACTACCGGCGGCGGCGCGGCCTTTCTCAGGAGCAGCTTGCGGAGGAGGTGGGCATCAGCCGGCAGCACATGGCGGCCATCGAGTCCCCCAACATGGACAGGGGGCTGTCGCTGGCGCTGCTGTTCCGGCTGGCCCGGGCGCTGGAGGTCGAGCCGTACATATTGTTGAAATTTGGAACGGAGGAGTGAAAAACAGATGAAAGAGACGGAATTTGTGCCGGTCATTCTGGGCGGGGACATCACCACCTATTCTCTGGCCCGGAGCTTCCATGAGGAATACGGGATCAAGTCGGTGGCGGTGAGTATGCTGAAAAGCACCATGATTTCCCGCTCCAGCATCATCGAGAACATTATCGTGCCCGATATGGACAACAAGGAGCGGTTCGTGGAGCGGCTTCACGAGATCGCGGCGCGGTATCCCGGCAAGAAAAAGCTGCTGCTGGCCTGCGGGGACTGGTATGTGCGGCTCATCGTAGAACACAAGGCGGAGCTGAAAGAGGACTATATCATCCCCTACATTGATTTAGAGCTGTTGGACAAGCTGGTACTGAAGGACTCCTTTTACAGTATCTGCGAGGAGGTGGGCGTACCCTACCCCAAGACCTTCGTTTACGACTGCAGCCACCCTCAGCCGCTGGACTTTGACTTCCCCTACCCCGTCATTGCCAAGCCCGCGTCCTCGGCGGCGTACCACTACGCCAAGTTCGAGGGGAAGAAGAAGGTGTTCCGCATGGCGGACAAGGCATCTCTGGAAGCCATGCTGGACAAATTGGGCAAAAGCGGTTATAATTATAAATTCCTGATACAGGACACCATTCCGGGGCTGGATTACAATATGCACATCCTGACGGTATACTGCGACCGCAACGGGAAGTGCCGCTTTTTTGCCGGCGGCCACTGCCTTCTGGAGGACAACGCCGCCATGGGCGTGGGCAACCCCGTCGCCATTTTGAACGACGTGAACCGGGAACTGATGGAGCACGCCCGGCGGTTTTTGGAGCACGTGGGCTACACCGGCTTTGCCAACTTCGACATCAAGTACGACAGCCGGGACGGCTCGTTTCGTTTCTTCGAGATCAACACCCGTCTGGGCCGGAGCAACTTCTATATCACAGGCAGCGGCTTCAACGCGGTGAAGTGGATGGTGGACGACCTCATTTACGAAAAAGAGTTCGCCGGCGAGGTCATCGCGGACAACACCGAGAGCCTTTACACCGTCGTGCCCAAGGACGTTTTGACCACCTACATCAAGGACGACCACCTGCGGCAGCGGGTGGTGGAGCTGTACGCCAAGGGGGGCAATCCCTCCGGACTGGCGGCGGCGCTGTGCCCCTCCATTCAGGAGAAAAGCTGCGTCCACGACCCTCTGGCTTACGCGGGGGAGAAAAACCTTGTGCGGCGGCTGTATCCCGCGTGGTTCATGCTCAAGCAGCGGAGAAAATTCAAAGCATAACACCCAAGGAGGTATAGGCTATGTGCGGTATTGTGGGATTTTGGGACAAAAACGCCGGATATGACGCCAACGCCACGGTGAAGGCCATGGCGGACAAGATCATCCACCGCGGGCCGGACTCAGAGGGGTACTTTGTGGAAGGCCCGGCGGCGTTGGGCTTCCGGCGGCTGTCCATCATCGACTTGGAGGGCGGCACCCAGCCCATCTTTAATGAGGACAAGAACATGGTCATCACCTTCAACGGGGAGATCTACAACTTCCAAGAGCTGCGCGGGGAGTTAGAGGCCAAGGGCCATGTGTTTTCCACCAAGACGGACACGGAGGTCGTCCTCCACGGCTATGAGGAGTGGGGGGAGGAGCTGCCCGGGAAGCTCCGGGGGATGTTCGCCTTTGTGATCTATGACCGTAAGGCCAAAAAGCTCTTCGGCGCGCGGGACATTTTCGGCATCAAGCCCTTCTATTATTATGAGAAGGACGGGGTGTTCCTCTACGGCAGCGAGATCAAGTCCTTTTACCCCCACCCCAAGTTCAAGCCGGTGTTTGCGGAGAAGTGGCTGCCCACCTATCTGTGCTTTGAGTACATCCCCAACGAGGAGACCTTGTTTGAAGGGGTCAAAAAGCTGCCGGCGGGGTATCTGTTCACCTTGGACGAGAGGGGCTTGGTCAGCAAGCCCTATTTCGAGATCAAATACCACATTGATGACACCAAGACCATGGAGGAGTGGGAGAACCTCATTGAGGAGACCTTTCGAGGTTCTTGCCGCGCCCACCGCATCGCCGATGTGGAGGTGGGGTGCTTTTTAAGCTCCGGGGTGGATTCGTCCTATGTCACCCGCCTTTTGCGGGACGATATGCCCGTGCGCGCCTTCTCCATCGGCTATGCCGAGGAGCAGTACAGCGAGCTTTCCCACGCCACCGAGCTGGCCGAGAAGATCGGGGTGGAGTGCATCACCCGCACCATTACCGCCCGGGACTTCTTCGACGCCGTGCCCAAGGTGCAGTACCACATGGACGAGCCCCTGCCCAACCCCTCCGCCGTGCCTCTCTACTACCTGACCCAGATGGCCAGCCGGTATGTGACGGTGGTACTGTCCGGCGAGGGGGCGGATGAGCTGTTCGGCGGATACAATTACTATATTGAATGTCTGGATTTTGAGAAATATATGAAAGTTCCCAAGCCCCTGCGGGATCTGGCGGGGGGCGTTGCCGCCAAGCTGCCGAAATTCCACGGCCAGCGTTTCCTCACCCGGGGGCGGCTTCCCTTGGAAAAACGGTATATTCGCAACAATTATAACTTCCAGTATTCTGAGCTTTCCAAGTATCTCCATGAAGGGTATGAAAAGATCCCGCCCTACACCCTGACCAAGCCCTACTTCGACGCCGCAGCCGGGGAGGACGAGGTCACCCGGATGCAGTATGCGGATATGCGCGCGTGGCTGCCCTACGACATTCTTCAAAAGGCGGATAAGATGTCTATGGCCGCGTCGCTGGAGCTGCGCGTACCCTTCTTGGACAAGGAGGTGCTGGAGGTAGCCACCGCCATCCCGTCTAAATACCGGGTGGAGAAGGGGATGACCAAGGTGGCCCTCCGCCGGGCGGCGGGGAAGGTGCTGCCGGAGAAATCGGCGAAAATGCCAAAGATCGGCTTTATCACCCCCCTCAACGACTGGCTGCGCCGGGACGAGTTCTACGGGCGTGTCCGCGCCCGGTTCGAGAGTGAGACCGCAGCGAAGTATTTCAACCAAGACGCCCTTTTGGCCCTGCTGAACGACCACAAGGCGGGACACAACGGCGGCATGAAACGCATTTTTACGGTGTATTGCTTCTTGGAGTGGTACGAGCAGTTTTTCGGCGTAAAATAGACGAAGAAAGGGGAGGCCGCTATGAGTCGGGAACAGACGAGGCAAAACAGCTTCTTTGGCGGCGCGGCCATCTTGGCGGCGGGCATCGCCCTCGTCAAGGTCATCGGGGCGTTTTTCAAGATCCCCATCGTCCGCATTTTGGGCGAGGCCAGCTATGCGGATTTTACCAACGCCTATAACATTTACGCGGTGCTGCTCACCATATCTACCGCGGGACTGCCTGTGGCCTTGTCCAAAATGGTGGCGGCCAACCACGCCGTGGACAAGGAACGGCAGGTGCAGAGAATCTTCCGGGTGTCGCTGGCGGTGTTTTTGACGCTGGGCTTCGCCTCGTTTTTGCTAATGTTTTTCGGCAGTCACTTTTTGGCCGGCCTGCTCCATGACACGCAGGCCGCGACGGCCATTCGGTACTTAGCTCCGGCGGTGGTGTGCGTCAGCGCGCTGTCCTCCTTCCGGGGCTACTTTCAGGGCCATGCCTACATGGTACCCTCCGCCGCCAGTCAGGTCATTGAGGCGCTGGGCAAGCTGCTCATCGGCCTGCCCATGGCTTATCTGGCGGTTCAGGCGGGGAAGGAGGACGGCGTGTGCGCCGCCTACGCCATTTTGGGCGTGACCATCGGCTCGGCGCTGGCCCTGCTCTTCATGGTCATCCAATACGCCCGCGCCCGGCCCGCCATCGACCCGGCGGAGGAGGTGTCCGGCCCGGGGGATATTTTGAAGGAGCTGCTGGCCATCGCCGTCCCCATCACCCTCACCTCGGCGGCCATGTCCATCATCAACCTGATCGACTCCTCCGTGGTTCAGGGGCAGCTCCAGAACGCTCTGGGCATGGCGGAGGGAGAATCCCGCCTCCTCTACGGCGCGTATTCCGGAGTGCAGACCATTTACAACCTGCCCTCGGCCTTTATCATTGCCATCACCGCGTCCATCATCCCCAATGTTTCGGCGGCTATCGCCCGGGAACGGCAAAAGGAGGCGGGCCGGGTGGTGAAGGCGGCCTTCCACGTCACCGCCCTGCTGGTGTTTCCCATGGGGGTGGGGATGTGCGTGCTGGCCGAGCCCATCGCGCGGATGATCTTTGACCCCAGAGACCCGGCGCTGTCCGGCTCTCTGCTGGCGGTGCTGGGCATCGCGTCTATCTTTGTATGCATGGTTCAGGTATCCAATTCGGTGCTCCAGTCCTACGGCTACGAACGCCTGCCCATCGGCGTGACGGCGGCGGCGGGGAGCGCCATGCTCATCATCGACTACAATTTAGTGGCTGTTCCCTCCATCAACATCCACGGCTCGCCCATTGGGACGCTTTGTTGCTTTACCATCGCGGCGGCGGTGGACTTTTACCTCATCCGCCGCCTGACGCCCCGGCCGCCCCGGTTTTTCCGGCTGTTCTTCGGCCCGGCGCTGGCCACTGCCGTCATGGGCGTAGTGGCATGGGGGTCGTACCGGCTGGCCCATCTGGTGCTGGGCAACACCCTGTCGGTGCTGATCGCCATTGTCTGCGCGGTGGCGGTATACGGGTTTTTGGTGGTGTATCTTAAGCTGCTCAGCCGCTCGGAGCTGAAGCTCATGCCCAAGGGCGACAAGATCGCCGATCTGCTGAAATTGCCTTGATATAGGAGGGAAGAGCTATGAAACCGGAGTGGAAAACCTGCCTGCGGGTGGGCGTCAGCGCGTTCGCGCTGTTCTTGTGCGTCCATTACTGGCCCATGGCGGCGCGGCTTTTGAAGGCCCTGCTGGCGGCGGCCGCACCCATTTTGCTGGGGTGCGTCATCGCCTATGTGGTGAACATCCCCATGAGCTTTTTCGAGCGGCATTTTCCCAAGAGCGAGCGCAAGGCAATGTGCCAGCTTCGCCGGGGGGTGAGCCTTGCGCTGGCCCTCATCAGTCTGGCGGCGGTGGTGGGCATCGTGGTGGTCATCGTTGCCCCGGAGCTTGTGACCTGCGTGAGGGTGCTGGCGGCGCAGGTGCCCATCGTTTTGACGGACATCTCCCAACGGCTGGCCAATGTGGAGTGGCTGGAGGGTACGGCGGTGGCGGCGCTGGCGGGCATCGACTGGCCGCAGATGGTGCAGAAGGCCATCGACATCGCCATCCACGGCTTCGGCAACGTGGCCAACGGGGTGATGGGCATTGTCAACTCGGTGATCTCTTGGACGGTGACCGTGACCATGGGTCTTATCTTCGGGATGTATATCCTGTTGGGCAAGGAGCGGCTGGAGGGGCAGTTTAAGACCCTGTTCCGCCGCTATTTGCCGGAAAAGGTGCGGAAAACCGGGCGGCATATCTGGGATATCATGGGGGAGTGCTTCCACAAATATATCGTGGGCCAGTGTACTGAAGCGGTGATCTTGGGCTGCCTGTGCGCGCTGGGCATGGGGTTGCTGGGCTTCCCCTACGCCGCCGTGGTGGGGGCGACGGTGGGCTTCACCGCGCTGATCCCTGTGGCGGGGGCGTACATCGGCGGCGCGGTGGGCTTTTTGCTGATCCTGACGGTATCTCCCCTCCGGGCGGTGCTGTTCATCGTTTACCTCAACGTCCTCCAGCAGCTGGAGGGCAACCTCATTTATCCCAAGGTGGTGGGCACGTCGCTGGGCCTGCCCGGTATCTGGGTGCTGGCGGCGGTCATCATCGGCGGCGGAATGTTCGGCGTGGCCGGCATGGTGCTGGGCGTGCCGCTGGCGGCGGGGTGCTATAAGCTGCTGAAGGAGGACGTGGCCCAAGGGCCGGACAGTCCCCGGAATACCTTACGAAAAGATTCCCCATCAACATAAGGAGGACGAGAGAATGTATCTGAGTGACGGCAGCATCTATCTGGGCCTGAGCGACGGGGGGCGGGTGAACCTACCCCTCAAAATGGCCAACCGCCACGGTCTCATCGCCGGAGCGAGCGGCACGGGCAAGACCATCACCATGAAGGTGATGGCGGAGTCCTTTTCCGACGCGGACGTGCCTGTGTTCCTTTGCGATGTGAAGGGGGACGTGTCCGGCATGGCGCAGGCGGGGGCGCAAAACGAGGGAATGGAGAAGCGCATCGACAAGTTCGGCCTCCGGGACAGCTTTTCCTACAAAAGCTACCCGGTGGCCTTTTGGGACATTTATCAGGAGATGGGCCACCCGGTGCGGTGTACCGTCTCTGACATGGGCCCCAGCCTTTTAAGCCGCATTTTGGGCCTCACCCCCGCGCAGGAAGGGGTGCTGGAGATCGTCTTTAAGATCGCCGACGACAACGGCCTGCTTCTGTTGGACATGAAGGATCTGCGGGCCATGCTGGGCTATGTAGGCGACCACAGGGACGAGTTTTCCGCCACCTACGGCAACATTGCCACCCAGTCTCTGGGCGGCATTTTGCGCGCCCTGCTCCCACTGGAGCGGCAGGGGGGCGACCTTTTCTTCGGCGAGCCGGATCTGGACATCCGGGATTGGATGCGTACCGCCTTTGACGGGCGGGGGATGGTGAATATTTTGAACTGCGTCAAGCTGGTGCAGAACCCCATCCTGTACGCCACCTTCCTCCTTTGGATGCTTTCCGAGCTGTTTGAGCAGCTCCCCGAGGCGGGGGATCTGGACAAGCCCAAGTTAGTGTTCTTCTTTGACGAGGCCCATCTGTTGTTCTCCGACGCGCCCAAAGCGTTGGTGCAGAAGATCGAGCAGGTGGTGAAGCTCATCCGCTCCAAGGGCGTGGGGGTGTACTTTGTCACCCAGTCCCCCAGCGACATCCCCGACTCGGTTCTGGCCCAGCTCTCCAACCGGGTGCAGCACGCCCTGCGGGCGTACACCCCTGCGGAGCAGAAGGCGGTGAAGGCCGCGGTGCAGGCGTTCCGGGCGAACCCGGCCTTCCAAGCGGAGGACGTGCTCATGGAGTTGGGCGTGGGCGAGGCGCTGGTGTCCGTTTTGGACGAAACCGGCGTGCCGGGCATGGTGCAGCGCACCGCCATCGTCTGCCCCCAGAGTCTCATGGCGCCCTGCGATCAGGCGAGCTGGAACGCCGCGCTGGAGGCGGACAACATGGCGAAGTACGACAAAGCGGTGGACAGCGAGTCGGCCTTTGAGGTGCTGGAGGCGGAGAAGGAAAAGGCGGAGCAGCAGGCTGCGCTGGACGCTGAACGGGCGGCCTTCGAGGCGGAAAAGGCCGCGTTCGAGGCGCAAAAGGCCAAGGAGGAAGAGGCCGAGCGCAAAAAAGCGGAAAAGGCCGCCGAAGCGGCCCAGAAGAAGTTCGAGCGGGACATGGAGCGGGAGGAGGCCCGCCGCCAGAAGGAGGCCGACCGCCGCAAGGCCAAGATCGAAAGCCAGCTCATCAGTGCTGGGGGACAGATCCTGAAGCGCGGCCTGATGGGCACTCTCTTTGGCGGGAACAGCAGCACCCGGAGAAGCAGCAGCCGGCGCAGAGGCTGGTGACCGCGGGGCAATTCACGCAAAAAATGGAAAGAAACCCAGTAGTTTCTCCACATATCTTTGTGCGGGCGGTTCAAACTACACTCGGGTCAAGAAAAGCGACCCACGAACCCACAAAGAGAAAAGGAGAACACGAAAATGGCTAACAAGAGCTCTAACAATCTGGTCGTCCCCAACGCCCGTGAGGCGATGGACAAGTTCAAGATGGAAGCTGCCAACGAGGTTGGCGTGAACCTGAAGAACGGCTACAACGGCGACATCACCGCCCGTCAGGCCGGTTCCGTCGGCGGCCAGATGGTCAAGAAGATGATCGAGGCTTACGAGAACGGCCTGAAGTAATCATTCTTCCTGATGAAAAAAAGGCGTCAACCCTTGAATCTCAAGGGTTGACGCCTTGCTATATCCGCAGAAAACGTTTAGCCGTAGAAGGAATGACCGCCGATGGTGACGATCAGGCTCTTGTGCTTGGAGGCCCAGAAGGACTTGCCCACGCCGTTGAACCAACAGGCGTTGCCCACCGTGTTCGCACCGTCCATGGCCAGCTTGGCGGCGATGATGGCTTCCGCCTTGGGCGTGGCGTTGGTCGCGCCGGTAAATTGGTTTTTCTGGAACAGCACGTCATGCACCGTGTTGGGAAACTGGGAGAATTTGACCCGGTTCAAGATCACGTTGGCCACGCCGATCTTCCCCGCCAAAGGCTGGTTGCCGCTCTCGTGCTGGACGACCCGCGCGATCAGATCCAGATCCGCAGCATTATAATAGGTATCGCCGCTCTCCAGCGCCGTGCCCCCGGTGGTCAGATAAATGCCGCCATCCTTCCATTCCACCGCCGCGCCCAGCGCCGTGGCTAACGTGCGGACAGGCACCAAGGTCTCGCAGGTCTCCGAATGGGCGCGCACCAGACCGGGGATGTAAAGATACCGCCCGTTGCACACCATATAGGCGTGCCCGGTGAACGCGCTCAGGACAAAATCGCTGCCCTCCATCGCGCCGTCGGCGCGCAGGTGCGCCTCCGGGCGCAGGGCCAAGGTGGTGTAGTAAAGAGATACATAGGTCACGCCGTTTTCCGCCGTGGATGCGGCGTTGGCTACCAGCTCGCCGTCCACATACACCGGGATCTGGCTCTCCGGCGCGGCCAAGGCGGGAACGTTCAGGCCAAACAGCAGGGTGAGGGCCAGCAAAAGGCAGATGCTTCGCTTCAAATCGTCTCCACTCGCTTTCCGAATTCAAACTGTTACTAAATTGTAACCCATTTGATTCCAAATTGCAAGCATTTCTTTGTCGGAAGCCTTCGTCCATTTGCCCAAAGATCCCGTGGCAACCGGAAATTATTTCTCCTTCTGTTCCGCCCAGAGCTTGTCCGCCACGGGAGACCAAGCTGTGGCGTAGGGGGCGGTGCGCCCGCACAGCTCCTCGGCGGCTTCCGGGGCTTCGGGGTCGGTGGAGTGCGCCCCGGTCTCCGCTACCAGCTTGGGCAGGATGTCGGGGTTTTCCAGCATGGGGCAGGGCTTGAACATATTGTCGTTAAAGGGCTGGCCCCTGTGGTAGGCCATGAAGATGGGGGACTTCAGCGCCTCCAGCAGGGTCACATCATGGATGTTCACGTTGGAATAGTGGATGAACACGCAGGGATCGACGTCCCCGGCGGCGTTGATGTGGAGATACCGCCGCCCGCCGGCGATGCATCCGCCCACATATTTGGCGTCGTTTTGGAAGTCCATGGTGAAAAGAGGCTTGGTCTTGCGGAAGGCTTGGATCTGGCGATAGACGGAAACCCGCTGGTCGGGCTTGGGCATCAGCTCGGGGACGGCGTCCTTTCCGGTGGGCATATAGTGGAAGAACCATGCAAACAGCGCGCCCATGTCGATGACCTGATCGAAGAATTTTTCCGAGGTCACGTCGGCGTAGTTCCGGGAGGTGTAGCACACCGACAGGCCGAAGGGCAGGCCGTGACCCTTGAGCAGCGCCATGGCGTGCATCACCTTTTGATAGACCCCCTCGCCCCGGCGGGAATCGTTGGCCTCCTCAAAGCCCTCTAAAGAGATGGCGGGGATGAAGTTGCCCACCCGCAGCATATCCTGACAAAACGCCTCGTCGATGAGGGTGGAGTTGGTGAAGCAGAGGAAGGCACAGTCGTTGTGTACCTCGCAGAGCTGGATGAGGTCCGCCTTGCGCACCAGCGGCTCGCCGCCGGTGTAAATATAAATGTAGCAGCCCAGCTCCTTCCCCTGACGGATGATGGAGTCGATATCCTCATAGGTGAGGTTCAGCTTGTGGCCGTATTCCGCCGCCCAGCACCCGGTGCAGTGGAGGTTGCAGGCGCTGGTGGGGTCTACCAGGATGGCCCAAGGGATGTTGCACCCGTGCTCCTCCCGTTTGGCTTCCTGAATGGGCCAGCCGATAAGGTTGCCGTTGAGCATAAAGGTGCGGAACAGGGTCTCGCGTACATGGGGATCGAGCTGGTAGAACTTCATAATGAGCTGATACCAGTTGTTTTTCTCGTCAATGGCGTGGTGGAAGGCGGCCCGCTGCTCCACAAAGACGTCGTCGGGCATGAACTTGTCCACCAGCTCCAGCAGCTTGGGAATGTTCTGCTCCGGATCTTTCTCCAGATACTTCATTGCCTGTTGAAAACCAAACTTTTTTGCCATGTCTGCCATACCCATGGAAATCGTTTCTCCTTTCAGTGCCGGGAAGATTAAATTTTTCCCCAAGTGTTGATTTATCCGTCGGGGTATAGTATAATGTCTGGGAATCAAAAAGCAATTGCCAATATGGCGGGGTTTGTTGAGAAATCGGCGGCGGGGACGAAAGCTGTCGAAAAATACACAAGAGAGAGGAAGAATGTCCAGATGGCAGGGGATCGACGGGTGGTCCGCACCAAGGCGGCGCTGACGGCGGCGCTGTTTGAGCTGCTGGGGGAGAAGGATTTTTCCAAGATCTCCATTACCGAGCTGACCCGGCGGGCGGACGTAGACCGCAAGACCTTTTACCTCCACTATCAGACAGCGGACGAGATCTTGGAGGAGTTTTACGAGGAGAGTCTGCGCCATCTCCATGACAGCATCGAGCGGGAGGGGATCTTCCGCGGCCCGAGCATTGACATGGTGGCGTTTTTCCGGGTGCTGTGCGGTTTGGTGTCTCAGGATATGCCCCTGTTTCGCCGTCTGGCGCAGGGCGGGGGATATACCTACTTTATGGAGCGCATCCGCACCCTTCTGCGGGAGGGGATGGAGGACTTTTTCCGCCGTCAGGGCGGCCACAGCGAGGCGGAGCTTCAGCTTCTGGGCGAGTTTTACGCCGCCGCCGTGATGCGGGCCTACCTCATTTGGCTGCGGGGCGAGCTGGACATGGACGAGACCCACTTGGCGGAAACGGTAGGCAAGGCGGTCAGCGGCGCGCTGCCGCTGTAACAAAAGAAAGGAGCGCACCGATGAAAGTGCTCTATCTGCTCAACTTCGCCGGCAAGGCGGGGACGGAGCGTTATGTGGAATCTTTGGTGAAGTATCTTGGCCCGCAGGGCAGCGGACAGGTCGAGCCGTATTTTGCCTACAACACGGCGGGGCTGCTGGTGGAGCGGCTGGAGGCCATGGGCGTGCCCACCCGGCAGCTTGCCATGAACAGCCGCTTCGACCTCAAGGCGGCCAAGGCGCTGGCGGCACTGTGCGAGGAGTGGGACATCGACCTGATCCACTGCCACTATCTGCGGGAAAACTACATCGCCCTGCTGGCGAAAACCTACAACAAAAAGCTCCGGGTGGTGTATACCAACCACTTTATTCTGGCAAACGACTTTGTCACGCGGTTGTCCAACCGCCTGCTGGACAAGAAGCAGGATCGGATGATCGCCGTGTGCCGCAAGGGGAAGGAGCAGCTCATCGCCAACGGCTGGAGCGGGGAGAAGATCCACGTCCTCCACAACGCCGTGGATCTGGACGCATGGGCGGGCAGCCGGGCCAACTCCACCCTCCGCGCGGAGTTGGGTATTTCAGAGGATCGGTTCGTGATGCTGTGCGCCTCCCGGTTTGCCCCCGATAAGGGCCACGACTATCTGGTGCGCTCCATGAAGGCGCTGAAGGACGTGACCGATGTACCCTTCACGCTGGTGCTGGCGGGGGACGGAGAGCTGTTAGAGCCGACCCGCGCCCTGTGCGCGGAGCTGGGGCTGGACGAGGACACGGTGAAGTTCATCGGCTTCCGCAAGGACATGAAAAATCTCTTCCAAGCCGCCGACCTCTACGTCAACTCCTCCCAGCACGAGGCTCTGTCCTTCCTCATCATTGAGGCGATGGCCGCGGGCCTGCCCGCCGCCATCACCGACATGGCGGGCAACCCGGACATTTTGACCGGGCCGGAGCAGGGGGGCGTGCTGCTGCCCTACGACGACCCGGAAAACACGGCCAAAGCGTTGGCGCGGTTTTTGGAGGACAAGGACTTCTTGGCCCTTTGCCGGGAAAACGCCCGGAAAAATGTCGAGGCCCGGTTTGAGATCCGCAAGCTCACGCAGGCGACCTATGAGATCTATGAAAAGGCGGTGAAAGGATGAACGAAGCAGTGAATTGGGCGGCGGGCAGTGCCTTGTGCCGCTGGCTGGTGTGCCTTTGGAACGCCCTGCGGGCGGTTTGGCACGAGAGCGCGGTGGGCCGGTGGTTTCACCGCCGACGTCTGGACTTTGCCGCCGCCGGGGCGGAGAGCCGGGCCGTCAGGGCGGTGGTTCGGGACGGCGGGGTCAAGCGCGGGTGGGCGGACAGCCTGTTCGGGCGGGCCTTTGTGTGGCTTTGGAATCTCCCCGCCCGCCTGATGAAGGGCCTTTGCCGCAGTTTGGGCGGCCTTTGGAAGGGGAGCTTTGCCCTGCGGGGGGTGGCCGCTGCGGGACGGGCCTCCGTCCTGCTGGTGGGGCTGTTTACCCTTTGGATGCTCATTTCCCCCCATGGGGCGTGGAACAATATCTACGGCTTTTTGGCGGCGGTCGCCATTTTCGCCCTCTACTGCGTGGGCTGTGCCGACCGGGAACGCACCTTGGAGGTGGGCCGCTTCGGGCCGTACTTCGCCTTTTATCTGCTGTTCATCACGCTGGGGCTGGTGTGCTCCCTGAGCCGCAGCCTGTCCCTGCGCTTCTTCCTGTTCCACATGACCTGCTTCCTGCTCGCGGTGGTGACGGTGAGCGCGGTACGGAACTACCGCCAGCTCAAGACCCTGCTCATCCTTGCGGCGGTGGGGCTGGCGGCGGCGTCCCTCTACGGCTGCTATCAGGGCTATGTCGGCGTGGAGGTGGTGGCCTCCCAGCAGGATATGCTGCTCAACAAGGATATGCCGGGGCGCATTTACTCCTTCTTCGACAACCCCAACAACTTCGCCGAGGTGTTGGTGATGTTCCTCCCGCTGGTCGGGGCGTTGACCCTGAACGCCAAGGGCTGGCGGGGACGGCTGGGCGGCGTGGCCGCGCTGGGTCTGGGCCTTGCGGCCATCGGCATGACCTATTCCCGCTCCAGCTGGCTGGGTCTGGCACTGGCGGCGGTGGTGTTTTTGGCGCTGATGGACTGGCGCTTCCTCCCCGCCATGGCGGTGGTGGGGGTGTGCGCCATCCCCTTTCTGCCCCAGAGCATCCTCAACCGCATCCTCACCATCGGCAACATGAAGGATTCCTCCGCCCGCTACCGCATCGCCATCTATGAGGACACCGCCCGTCTGCTCAAGGACTACGGCGTCACCGGGGTGGGACTGGGCAGCGACGTGACCCGCCGGGTGTTCCTCCACTATCCCACGCTGTACGACGGAAATTACCCCATCCACACCCACAACAATTACCTCCAGATGTGGGCGGAGGTGGGCATTTTCGGCCTGCTGGCCTATCTGGCCCTGATCGCGGGGCAGATCAAGGAGGGTCTGCGGGCCTTCCGCAAGGCGGACAAGCCCCTCAAACGGGTTCTTGCCGCCGCGCTGGGCGCGCTGGCTGGGATCTTGGCGGTGAGCTTGGTGGAGTACACTTGGTTCTACCCCCGCAATATGTTCCTCTTCTGGATCTTGTTCGCGGTGGTGGCGTGCTGCGTGAAGCTGGCGGGAACGGAGCAAAAAGCGGCGTGAGTGCCGCGGAATGGATGAATGGCAAAAGAGCGAGGGACGGTTTTCTCTGTCGGGGTCTATCCGACAGGAGAACCGTCCCCTTGTCTTCTTTTATCTTTATCTGTAATAGGGCCATATGAAACCGCTAGCACTACCGCTGCTTGACCACACTGTTTCCCACTTCGTATATTTCCATTCGCCTGTGTTGTCTCTTGAAAATTCTACAATATGTCCCGCAACCTTATCTTCTTCGACATAGTAAATTTTTGCTTTATGTGTAGAGTATGTCATCACTTTCAGATATTCAATAGTCTCAATCATATTCGTTTGTAGATAGCCTTTTTCAAATTCGCCCCCATGTGCAATTGTCAAAATTTCCACTTGGCCATACGGTATGATGATACCCACAAACAAAAACAGGCATATTATTACAAGAAGCACTCGTTTTACACGTTTCCTTGTCATAAAGATTTGCCTCCATCTCACGGTTGCCTAATTCATTTAAGATAAGGGGACGGTTCTTTTGTCTTGGTGTTTTCTTGAAAAGGAAATAAAAAGGGTCGATTTCATTCAGAATCGGCCCTTTCATTATGCAAAAGTGGCGGGTCTTACTGTAACCGGGCTTCCAGCGCGGCCTTTTGTTCCTCGTACCCCGGCTTGCCCAGCAGGGCGAACATATTCTTCTTGTACGCCTCCACGCCGGGCTGGTCGAAGGGGTTGACCTCCAGCAGGTAGCCGGACAGGCCGCAGGCAAACTCGAAGAAGTAGATCAGCCGCCCGATGGAGTCCTCGTCCCGCTTGGGCAGGGTGAGGACGATGTTGGGCACGCCGCCGTCCACGTGGGCCAGACGGGTGCCCCGGATGGCCTGATCGTTGACATAGGCCAGCGTTTTCCCTGAAAGGAAGTTGAGGCCGTCCACATTTTCCGGGTCATTGGGGATGACCGCCTCGGTGAGGGGCTTGTCGAAGCGCACCACCGTCTCCAGCAGGTTGCGCTGGCCGTCCTGAATATACTGGCCCATGGAGTGGAGGTCGGCGGTGAAGTCCACGCTGGCGGGGAGGAGGCCCTTGCCGTCCTTGCCCTCGCTCTCGCCGAAAAGCTGCTTCCACCACTCACCGAAGAAGCGGAAGGACGGCTCAAAACCCGCCAAGATCTCGATGGCCTTGCCGTTTTCATAGAGGGCGTGACGGGTGGCGGCGTATTGGGCGGCGGCGGACGCCGCGCCCTCCTTCAAGCACAGCTCCCGCTGGGCGGCGGCGCCGTTCATCAGCGCTTGAATGTCGATGCCGGCCACGGCGATGGGCAGAAGGCCCACGGCGGTGAGGACGCTGAACCGTCCGCCCACGTTGTCGGGGACGACAAATTCCTCATAGCCCTCCTTGTCCGCCAGCCCCTTCAGCGCGCCGCGGCGGGCGTCGGTGGTGGCATAGATGCGCTCCCGCGCCCCTTCCTTGCCGTACTTTTTCTCCAGAAGCTCCTTGAACACCCGGAAGGCCACGGCCGGCTCGGTGGTCGTGCCAGACTTGGAGATGATGTTCACCGAGAAGTCCCTCTCGCCGATCATGGTGACGATCTCGTTGAGGGCGTCGGAGCTGAGACCGTTGCCGGCGAAGTAGATGTCGGGGGTGTTCTTGGGCAGGGCGTTATAGTTGGGGGAGCGGAGCACCTCCACCACCGCCCGCGCGCCCAGATAAGACCCGCCGATGCCGATGACCACCAAAGCCTCGGACTGCTTCTGGATCTTCTTGGCGGCGGCCTGAATGCGGGCAAACTCCTCCTTGTCGTAGTCCACCGGGAGGTGTACCCAGCCCACAAAGTCGTTGCCCGCGCCGGTGGCGTCCTTGAGCCAGCCGATGGCTTGGGTCAAACGGGCTTCCCGCTTCGCCAGATAGTCGCCGGGGAGGGCGGGGGCGGCAGGGGAGAGGTCAAGGTGCAGCATAAATATCGCTCCTTTTTCGCAAAAAGTGTGGTTGAGAGGAAAAAATTCGCTCAACGGCTATTGTAGCACAGGAGAAATAGCAATGCAAGCACTTTCACCGCCTTCGCGTTTGCGGCATAAAGTGGGGTATCTCGCAGGAATGGAGGTGCCTTATGGCACATACGGCTTATTTTCTCGGTGCAAATTCCAAGGACGGCTTCGCCTCGCTGATGGATCGGCTTGCCGACCCGGAGAAGGCCCGCGCCATCTACATTTTGAAGGGCGGGCCGGGGTGCGGAAAGTCCACCTTGATGAAAAAAGTGGGGCAGGCGGCTCAGGACGCGGGCTATTGCCCGCAGTACATCTATTGCTCCGGCGACCCCGACTCTCTGGACGGTCTGGTCATTGACGAGCTGGGCGTGGCCCTCTGTGACGGCACCGCGCCCCATGTCGTTGAGCCGAAATATCCGGGGGCAGTTGAACGTTATGTAAACCTCGGCGAATGCTACGACGCCGCCGCGCTGGCGCGCTGCAAGGACGAGGTCATGGAGTTGATGGTGGGCTATCAGGGGGCGTACCGCCGGGCCTACCGCTGCCTGAAGGGGGCGGGACAGCTCATGGAGGACAACTTAGACCTTCTGGAAACAGACGCCTTAAAGGAGAAGATCAAAAAACGGGCGCGGGGGATCATTGCTCGGGAAATCCCCAAGCACGGCAACGGCGGCGCAGTCACCGAGCGGTTTTTAAGCGCGGTGACCTGTAAAGGACAGATATGCCTGTTCGAGACGGCAGATAAATTATGTAAACGAATCTACGAGCTGTCCGATTCCTATGGTCTGGCCCACCTGATGTTAGAAGAGCTGCTGGGCGCGGCAGTGGAGCGGGGGCACGATGTGGTCGCCTGCCCCGATCCCATGATGCCGGGCCGCCTGCAGCACCTGCTGCTGCCGGGCCTTGGGGTGGCGTTCGTCACCGGTTCGCCGGAGCTGCCCTATCCCGGCAAGCCCTACCGCCGCATCCGGCTGGACGCCATGGCAAATCAGGAGGAGCTTCGGCGGCACAAGGCCCGTATCCGCTTCTCCCGCAAGGTTTCCAGAGCGCTTCTGGACGAGGGGATGGAGACCTTGGCGGCGGAGAAGGAGCTGCACGATGCGCTGGAGAAGGTCTACAATCCCCACGTGGATTTTGACCGGGTGGATGAGATGGCCGGGGGGATCATAGCGGAAATTTTAGGCTTCGCCGGGGGGCAGTAAGCGGACGGCCAGCCGGGTCAGGGCCTCCGGGGTATTGTCCTCCGGATGGGTCAGGATATGCCGGGCCAGCGTCTCCTGCGCCGCCCCTAACGCAGGGCCGCGGAAGCCAAGCTCCATGAGGCGGTCGGCCTTGAGGGACAGGGTCTTGACCGCCTCCCGTTCCGGGTGGAGTACGGCGGCGCGGAGCTTACGCTCGGTGGGGAGAGTGGTGATATCAAAGCCGCCGGCCCGGCAAAAAGCCCGCCAGCGCGCCCCTTGTTCGGGGGGGACGCCGTGAAAGACGGCGGCGCAGTCCGGGGGGACGACCCCGGACGGGAGCAGGCCGGTGGAGAGGAAGAGAAATGCAGTCTCCGGCCGGGGGGACAGGAGGGTCTTTTCCACCTCTGTTTTGATCCGCTCCCCGGAGACGTGCCGGGCGTTTTCCGCCAGCGCGGAAAGGGCGGCGAAGGTGTGTTCCTCGATGGAAAAGTCAAGCTGGGCGGCAAAGCGGATGGCGCGAAGCATCCGCAGGGCGTCCTCGCGAAAGCGGACGGTGGGGTCGCCCACGGCGCGAATGAGCCTTTGGGCCAGATCCCGCTGCCCGCCGAAGGGGTCGATGACCCCGCCGTCCTCGGCCAGCGCCATGGCGTTGACGGTAAAATCCCGCCGGGCCAGATCATGCTCCAAGCTGTCCCCAAACACCACCGCGTCGGGGTGGCGGCCGTCGGAATAGCCCACGTCGGCGCGGAAGGTGGTCACCTCCAAACTTGCGCCGTCCAACAGGACGGTGACCGTGCCGTGGGAAACGCCGGTGGGGACGGTTTTTTCAAACAGCGCCATCACCGTCTCCGGGCGGGCGGCGGTGGTGATATCCCAGTCTTCGGGAGTGCGGCCCAGCAGGAGGTCGCGGACGCAGCCGCCCACGGGATGGGCGGCAAATCCGCCGCGCCGCAGGGCGGAGAGACACTTTATGACGGGGGTGGGCAGAGAAAACACGGACAACGCCTCCTGACGATTTGGCGGGGTTGAAAAAAAGAAATGTTTGGGGTAGAATAGTACCAACCATTATAATCTTTTTGCAGGGGTGTGTAAAGCATGGAGGAGCGGGACATTCGGGAATTTCTGCGGCCGGGAGCGAAGGCTCACCTGATGGGGATCGGCGGGGTGTCCATGGAACCGCTGGCGGAGGTGCTCCACGGCGCGGGGATCGCGGTGAGCGGGTCGGATATGCGGCAAAGCGAGGCCACCGACCAGCTCCAACGGCTGGGCATCCCGGTGGCCATCGGCCACGCCGCCGAAAACGTGGCGGGGGCGGAGCTGGTCATCCGCACCGCCGCCGTCCATGATGACAACCCGGAGATCATCGCCGCCCGTGCCGCGGGCATCCCGGTGTTTGAACGCAGTCAGGCTTGGGGCGCGATCATGCGGGGCTACAAAAACGCCCTGTGCATCTCCGGCACCCACGGAAAGACCACCACCACCTCCATGTGTACCCACATTGCGCTGGCGGCGGGCCTTGACCCCACGGTGATGATCGGCGGCAGTTTGCCCGCCCTGAGCAGCGACCGTCCCAAGGGCTACCGGGTGGGGAAAGGGGACACCATTATTTTGGAGAGCTGCGAATATTGCAACTCCTTCCTCTCCTTCTTCCCCACGGTGGCGGTGATCCTGAACATCGAGGAGGATCATCTGGACTTTTTTAAGGATCTGGCGGATATCCAGCGGTCATTCCGCAAATTCGCCGAGCTGACCCTCCCCAAGGGGAGCGTAGTGGTCAACGCCGATGACCCCAACGCCACGGCAGTGACCGTCGGGATGGATCCGTTTACCTTCGGCCTTGCGCCGGGGGCGGAGTGCACCGCCGCCAACCTGCGGGAGGAGAAGGGCTACCCCGAGTTCGACATCGTGACCCACGGGGAGGTCTACGCCCATGTGAAGCTGCGGGTGTTTGGGCGGCACAATGTGTCCAACGCCTTGGCGGCGGCGGCAGCGGCCTATGTGATGGGCCTTCCCGGCGGGGCGGTGAAGGAGGGACTGGAGTCCTTTTGCGGCGCGGGGCGGCGATTCGAGAAGCTGGGCGTGTGCAACGGCGCGGACGTCTATGACGACTACGCCCACCACCCCGGCGAGATCACCGCGCTACTCAAGGGGGTGAAGCCGCTGGGGTATGAGCGGGTGGTCTGCGCCTTCCAGCCCCACACCTACACCCGCACCAAGGCGCTGTTTGGCGAGTTTGTGCAGGCGCTGAAGCTGGCAGACGTGGCGGTGCTCACCGATATCTATGCCGCCCGGGAGACGGACACCTTGGGGGTGTCGTCGTCCCAATTGGCGGAGGCTGTCCCCGGCGCGCTGTATTATCCCACGCTGGATGATCTGGAGGCGGGTTTGCGGGCGCTGGCAAAGCCCGGCGACCTCATTTTGCTGGTGGGCGCGGGGGATATTTACGGCGTGGGGAAGCGGCTGGCGGAATAAGCCCGGCGGAAAAATAAAATGTTGACAATCCAAGACGGTTATGCTATCATATCAAGGCTGACGATGCGCCAGCAGGATACTCCGGGGCTGCCCGGCAAGCTGATGCGGGTGTAGTTCAATGGTAGAATCCCAGCCTTCCAAGCTGGTCGCGTGGGTTCGATTCCCATCACCCGCTCCATATGCGCCTGTAGCTCAGGTGGATAGAGCAACTGCCTTCTAAGCAGTGGGCCGGGGGTTCGAGTCCCTCCAGGCGTACCACCTCTTGCAGGCGCAGCGAAGTGAATATGGTGGGTATAGCGTAGTTGGTTAACGCGTCGGATTGTGGTTCCGAAGATCGTGGGTTCGAGTCCCATTACCCACCCCATAAACCGTGCCGGGCCGGAGCGACAGTCCGCTCCGGCCCGCCGTTTTATTACATAGGGGTGTAGCCAAGCGGCTAAGGCACGGGACTTTGACTCCCGCATCGCTGGTTCGATTCCAGCCATCCCTGCC
>CAJUAS010000018.1 GCA_910584395.1 uncultured Oscillospiraceae bacterium
AAAGCAGATGAAGAACCAAGGGCAACTGGAGCAATTCCTGATACAGGAGCATCATCCAAAAATTATGAGTAGAAACCTATTTAGAGCAGCAGATTAAGCACACAACCTTTTAAACTCGTAACAGGATAGTCGCCAAAGTATTTAAGAAGCATTTTAATGAATGGC
Source organism: uncultured Oscillospiraceae bacterium (assembly GCA_910584395.1). GTDB lineage: Bacteria > Bacillota > Clostridia > Oscillospirales > Oscillospiraceae > MGBC124762. The sequence continues at coordinate 166 of CAJUAS010000018.1, forward strand.
ACCGATATCCCAGGCTTGTTTGGCTTTTTTATTTGCGAGACAAATTTGCAAAAGTGTAGCTTAAAATAGCAAGAATTTGATATGGTGGGCCTATTTTGCACCTACAGTTGTTCCAAAGATATTTTCCCCTAAAGCTATCGACAAAAGCGTTAGCGAGTGCTATAATAATACTGTTAAATAGGCATGGGGTGCTCGTGCTTCTCGTGGTTTAGGTATAGCAAACTAATTTTTTGGAGGAGAGTCATTATGGCAAACAGATATCTACTTCCAATTTTTGAGGCACTATACGGTCACACATTTGATTATTCTGATTTCGACCAGCGAATGGAAATGCAAAAAGCAATATATTTGTTGCAAGAAATGGGTGTTCCTGCAGGTGATTATGGCTTTAGATGGTATCACCATGGACCGTATTCTCAAAGTTTACAAGACGATATGTATTATGAGAATGGGCGTATGTATGACCCCTTAAATTTATCTGGTGAGCACAACGCAAGCTTAGCAAAGTTACGTAGTGTAATTCAATTGCATAGCCGAGGCCCCTATTCTGTCAGCAATTGGGTCGAATGCCTTGCCTCGTTACACTATCTTCGCGAAAATATATTGAGTTTTGGTGCTAATCAAGAAGAGGTTATTCATGCATTAGAACAACGAAAGCCGCATTTAAACAGTCATGAAACAAATATACTTGCGTATCAACAAATTGAGGAGTTATTTGCATAAATGGACGATGATCTTTGCTTTGTTGGGCAAATACTTGACAATGTGCATGGTTTCATTTCATACACAAAAGCAGAAAAACAGATTATGGATACGCAACTATTCAAGCGGCTTCAGAGCATTAAGCAACTTAGTATTGTGAACCAAGTGTTTCCTGGGTCTGAACACACTCGTTATATTCATTCTCTTGGGGTTATGTATATTGCGGATAAAATGGCGATTAGTCTAGGCCTTACTATACCGGAGCGAAAGATTCTTCGTTTGGCAGGGCTTTTGCATGATATAGGGCACTATCCTTTATCTCACGTTGGTGAAACACCGTATCGAAAGCCACTTACATTAGAGGAACTCCCTGACACCGAACTGTGCAAAAGTATCAATACCAATGTCAAAAACCAAATCGAAAGTTTTTCCATTAGTATCAAGACTACTTTAATGGCCAAAAGAGAAAAGCTTCATCACGAAGCTATTGGAGCGCTGATTGTAAAAAACTGCAAAGAAATTCGAGACATTATTATCGCAGAGTGCGATGATGCACATGCACCAGACATTATTGCTGATATTATTACGGGCAATGTTGAACGAGCGGCGACAGACCCTCTATTGGTTCAAATCATTCACTCAGAGTTGGACGCAGACGGAATTGACTATTTGATGCGAGATGCAACATTTTCGGGCACAAGTTTTGGCAGCTTTGAGATGAATCAGCTAATCCGTTGCCTAGATATTGGCTATAGCGAAGATAAACGGATACTATGTATCAAACCTAAGGGAATTGCTGCTGCAGATCAGTATCTAATCAACAAATTCTTTTCGCGTTCTCAAGTCGTTTTCAATCGTCATATCGTTATTTCTGAATGGATGGCGGAGTGTGTCATTGATTGGATGCAAAAACATCATGCAGTATTTCCAAGTGGCAAAGAACTTGAATTGTGGGTGAAGGAAAGTCGGAGCGAATACTTAAACTTTACTGATAATATGTTTTGGTCTGCACTTGATCAGATTTTGACTGACAAGTTGAGCGATTTAGTTCCACATTACATTAAAGTGTTTTGCGAGTGTCTAATGCATCACGATGAGCCAAAATGCATCAAAGAAAGTGAAATCAAATTTATCACAAATAGTGTGGATGATGCTAAAAGTCTGCTCACGAAAGCTGACATTGTAACTGACAACTCATTTCTGGATTGTAGAATAACCATACTGTCTGAACATTGTATGAGCAGTCAAACACCAATAGAAGAATTCCGAAAAGAAGTGGCGCGGAAAGAGAAAACTGAAGCTGAAGATGTCAAAGTGGCAGATGAGAGCATTCCATCACCGGAACTTTCTCGTTTGATGGAGTGCATTTCGGTAAAATCACCCAATGGAGAGATTCATCTGCTTTGCGATGATCCAAGATCACTGATGCGAACAATGTATAACCAGACTTTAGTAATTCTCCGAAGTTACGAATTTCCTCAACATATGCCAATACCGGAAAGTTAAGTCTGAATGGCATTCAGCGACTTTTATGGCATCTAAAGTGACCACGCTAGCCAGACCAAAAGAACGCTCCGATGGGAGCGTTCTTTTTTGCGCCGGAGCGGGCGCAAATGGCGGGGTTTGTGGGGAATAACAAAAACAGGTGAAAATGTTTGTGAAAAATACCGGCACAAAAAAGGAGAAATTTTTTTATTTTGTAATTACTTTTATGACAGGGCTATGGTATAATAGCGCATCAAGGTATCACAATGGGAGCGAAAGGAGAATTGTGTCGGCACAATACACAAAACGGATAAGCAAACATATCATTTATTATAAGGAGTGAGCGTGTATGAAAAGTAAGAGGATAAACAGACTGCTGGCAACCATTCTGGCCATGGTCATGGTGCTGGGGATGCTTCCGGCCGGCGCGCTGGCGGCCCGGGTGGACGACGAGCCGATGGCCGCCATCCCTGCGGGGGAGGAGGCGGTTCAGGCCGCCGCGCCCAAGACGGATGCGCCCTTGGGAAGTGCCGACGCCGTAGAACTGCTGGCGGACGAGACCGCGGCGTATGAGATCCCCGGCTATACGCTGGTGGACGCGGCGGCCAACGCCCTGCCCACCGGCGAGGATAACCCGTATCTGATGGTGGCGTGGTACGGGAGCGAGCCGTATGCGCTCTACCTCAAGGAGGGCGCGGCATCGCTGAGTGACACCCCGGGCAATGCGTTTGCAGCGGGCAAAAACAAGGATCTGACTGCCACACTGACGATCGGGACGGATCAGGTGACCGCCGCTTACGCGAAGGACAGCAGCGCGGTGGCGATGGAAGACCTCCATGTCTTTTTTGCCCCGGCCGCTACGGCGGGGCAGTATACCATTCGTTCCGCCACCGGGTATGACCTGAATCTGAGCAATACGAATTTTGCCACTGCGGCGAATGCGAGCAGCGTAGGCCAGACGTTTGCCGCAACCAAATTGACAAGCGCGACGACCGATGCCGCAGGCGCGGCCCTGAGCGGCGGCTATTTGCTGAAAAGCACCGCGAACGCTAAGTGCCTCAGCGTATTGTATCCGTCCGCGAACACGCTCAACAGCTTTTGCCTTAACTGGTGCGGCGTGGGCGGCTCCGGCAGTGTAAACGAAACCACCGGCGTAAAGACCTTGGCTAACAATTGCGTTTTCTACAGCCGGATTCATCTCTATACCAAGAACCCCGAGCCCGGCGAGACCATTGAGCACCACCAGCCCACCGAGGGGATGGTGCAGTATTACCTGAAGAAGGAGAGCGGCTGGGTCGGCAGCACTACGGCTTCCGACGTCAAGCTTGCTACAAACAACGGGGCAGTTCAGTGTTCTGCGGAGGACATTGTCAGCGGTATCTATGGTATTTGGAGTCTCACCCATTGGATGCATGTTTCTGACAACGCTGTCAACTATTGCACTGTGTGGGGCGATCACAACGATCAGCACAGCTTCCGCTTTGCCTATGATGCGACGGCAAAGGGCTACACCATTCAAAGTCAAAGTACCGGTAAATACCTGCGTGCGGAGCGCGGGGCTCTCTCCATGGGCGACACCGGCACGATCTTCTACATTGACAAGGTGGCTGGCCGGGACTTCTACAATATCTGGTGGGAAAGCGAGATTCGTCCCGGCGAGGCCATCAGCGGGATGTTCGACACTGCCGCGGACAACACATGGGTGTTTACCGGCGGCGAGGACGTGGCCAGCGGCTGGGCCCAGACCGGGGGCAAGCGCAGCTTCATGGGCCACTTTGAGGAGTATGTCCGCTGGACCTACGCGCAAAGCGGCAATCGGGACAGCACGACCTTGGAGCGCTATACCGTCAACACCGCCTACGCCGGCCTGACCCTGACGAACATCGTCGGCGATTGGAACAAGTATGTGGCGGATTACAATCCCCGGGCCGTGGTCTACATGGTGGGCGCGGAGGACAAGGACGATGCCAACTTCAGCGAGCACCTGACCGCCTTCATCAACAACGCCATCGCCCTGCGGGGGGGCGACGGTTTCGCCGTTATCATGAAGTCCTATGACAGCAGCCTGTCCGCCCTGAACACCGCTGTGGACACGGTGCTGGAAGGACTCAAGAGCGATAGCGACAAGTACAACCGCGTGGTGGTGGCGAACACTGCCCTGACCGACGCGCAGCTGACCGATGACGGTCACCCCAACGCCGCGGGCCATCTGGAGCTGAGCAAGCAGTTGGTGACGGCGGCCTGCCCCAACAGCAACACCGGCGGGAACTTCCCCACCCGCTCCGGCGGCGCGGGGATCAAGAACCTCCAAGAGGTTGCCGCGCCCGCGACCTATGATACCGCAAAGGTGCCCACCGTCAACGTGACAGGGGGCACGATGACCATTACCCTGAACGGGGTGGACGCTTTCCGTTATGAGCTGCGTCTGGACAACGGCGTGACCATCTACGGCACCGGCGCGAACGGTTCCGCCACCGTGACCGATGTGCCCGAGAACGTGGGCTATACTCTGGTCACCCGCTCCGCCGACGGCGCGACCCAGTACAAGACCTTGACAACGCCGGAAGCCACGCTGAGCACGCTTCAGCAGGAGCTTGCTGCAAAGGTGAACGACAAGACCACCCCCTTGACATGGCTGTTTATGGGCGACTCCATCACCCACGCCTGCCACCATCTGAGCGGCTATGATTCGGTGGCTCAGCTGACCGAGGACTTTCTGGGCACCATTGGCCGGGACAAGGACGTGGTCATCAACACCGCCGTGTCCAGCGCCACCACCACCAGCACGCTGGAGAACATCCAGTACCGCCTGAACCAGTTCCCCGCCCCCGATGTGGCGTCCATCATGCTGGGGACCAACGACGGCGTAATTTCGACTACGTATACGGACAATCTGAATGCGATCATTGCCGCCATTCGGGCGAAAAATCCGAACGCGATCATCATTTTGCGCTCTCCCACCGGATTCTGGACCAACGGCCACGCGTCAGTAGAGCCTCACTGTGAGGCGATGAAGGAAGTCGCGGCGGAGAAGGACTGCATCTACGTCGACCAGTACACCGAGACTCAGGGGATGCTGGACACCTATAGCAGCTGGATCCGGAACAACAACGCGAACTTCCCGTTTCAGGTATATTACGGAAATGACCTGCATCCCGGCGCGAAGGCCCAGCTGGACATGGCCAAGATGTTCTTCAAGGAGACCGGGCTGTGGGATGAGGACAACCCCATTTCCAACCTTGATTATGCCCTGACCACCGCCGAGGACAGCGTTATTAGCGTCGGAGGCGCCTTGGAGCATACCGCGGGTACGCTGACCCTGAACGTTGACGCTCTGGGCGGCTCTCTGGGGGAGACCACCCTCACCGCCACCAATGCGGCGGGCCAAAGCTGGAGCGTCACCGCCAAGGCGGGGACGAATCCCGCGTTGACCCTGCCTGACGACACCTACACCGTGACCGCCTCCGGCATCAAGACCAACGCGGCCAAGACGGTGACCTTCGCGTCGGCGGAGGTGGAAGTCGGCGAGAACGCGCCACCCATCGAGATCGAGACCGGCGGTTATCCCGAACCCAACGCGGGCAAGGTGCAGAACTATCTGGACTTTGGCGCTACTTGGGTCAGCGTGACCGCTCCCGCCGCTTTGGAGCTGCATGGCGTCTCCGGCAGCACCTTTACCAAAGACACCGACGGCATTGATTCCGGCGTGTACGGGATCTTGGATTCCACCCCCGGCGACGGGGGCGCTGCCCGCTGGATGCACGTGTCCGGCAATGTGACCAACCAGTGCAGCGGTGAGCCGAATACCCATGTTGCTGCCCACAGCTTTACCTTTACCTACAATGCCGAGAAAAAGGCGTATACCATCCAGAGCGTCAGCACCGGCAAGTACCTGACCCAGACCCGCAGCGGCAGCCAGTTCGCGGTGAACGACACGCCCACGTGGTTCTATGTCTCTCCGGCCAACCCGGAAAACAACGACGGCACGTATTACATCTGGTGGGAGACTGAGCCGCAGCTGGGCGGCGCCATCGGCGAGATGTTCAACGCCGAGCCGGGCAACACTTGGGTGTTCACCGGCGGCGCGGACGTGGCGGGCCAGTTTGACCAGACCCGGGGCAGACGGAGCTTCGCGGGTCAGGCTGAGGAGTATTTCCGCTGGCACTTCAACCTGCGGGTAGGCACTGGTGAAAACGATGTGGGCGGCTTCAGCCCCTCCAGACAGCGCTATGTGATCAACACCGCCTACGCCGGCCTGACGTTGAATGCGATTGTCAGCGAGGACGGCTGGCAGGAACGGGTGACGGACTTCGCCCCCCGCGCGGTAACTTACATGGTGGGCAAGGAGGATCTGGAGCACGAAGCGTCCTTTGAGACTGATTTGGCCGCCTTTATCGACAAGGCCACCGCCCTGCGGGACGGAAGGGGCTTCGCCGTCATCATGAAGTCCTACGACAGCGACCTATCCGCTCTGAATGCCAAGGTGGACAGTGTGGTGGCCGGGTATCGGACCGCCGCAGCCGGAAAGTACAGCCGCATCGTGGTGGTGGACGCACCCACCCTGACTGCGGCTCAAATGACCGCCGACGGTCACCCCAACGCCGACGGCCACATAGAGCTGGGCCGCAATCTGGCGGTGGCGGTGTGCGGCTCGGCCAATAACTTCCCCAGCAACGCCCAGAACCGCTATACCGAGGCGGCCATGCCTGCCTTTGATAAGACGGTCACGCCCACGGTGGCCTTCGGGGACGGCGTCATGACCATCAGCGGTTTGAGCGGTGCGTTCAAGTACGAGGTGAAGCTGGCTAACGGCGTGTCCGTGTCCGGCACGGGAAGCAATGGCACGGCTACCGTCACCGACCTGCCTGACGGGACGGCCTACTCCCTCATTACCCGCACCACCGACGACGCGACCCAGTATGCCACCGTCTACGGCACGGTGAACGGCGGGCTGGGGAAGCCTGCGCTGAACAGCGAGCAGCAGAAGATCGCCGACCTGCTGGCCGCACACCCCAGTGATTCCCTGACATGGCTCTTCGTGGGCGACTCCATCACCCACGGTATTCTCGTGAGCGGTTATGATTCCGCACCCCAGCTCATGGAGGAATATCTGGACACTATCGGACGGGAGAAGGACGTGGTGGTCAACGCCGGTGTGTCCAGCGCCACCACCGACAGTACGCTGAACGCCCAAGCGTACCGCCTTGATCCCTTTACCGCCGACGTGGCGATCATCATGCTGGGCACAAACGATTGCTCTACCAACCTGACGGGCGATCAGAGGATCTCTAAGGAGAAGTATAAGGAAAATCTGGGGCGTATCGTCACCGCTATTCGGGCGAAGAACGAGAACGCCATCATCGTTCTGCGTACTCCCACCGGCTTCTGGGATGACAAGCATCCCCAGATGAGCGAATATGTGGCCCAGATGAAGGCGTTTGCGGATGAGCAGGGCCTGATCTTGGTGGATCAGATGACGGCCACTCAGGGCGCTATCAACAACTATCCATGGTGCAAGAGCGGCGCCCAGTTCTATGGCGACAACCTCCACCCCGGCGTGGTGGGCCAGCTGAAGATCTTCCAGATGCTCATTCGGGAAATGGGCCTGTGGAATGACGACAACGAGATCTGCAATCTGGACTACCTCTGGACGGGTATGACCACTGAGAATTCCGCCGCCGACATCAGCGGCGCGGTGCACACCAACGGCAGCACGCTGTCCCTGAATGTCAGCGCTCTGGACGCGAATCTGGGACGCACCATCCTCACCGCCACCAACGCCGCGGGCCAGAGCTGGTCTGTTCTGGCCGAGGCCGGGGAGACGCCCATGCTGACCCTGCCTGACGGTACGTATACCGTCACCGCCACCGGCGTGATGAAGAACACGGCCAAGACGGTGACCTTTGCCGCCGCAGAGGTGACGTTGCCGGTCTCCACTGACCCGGTGGAGCCCACCCTGCCCGAGGAAATGATGTGGGCCTATGTGAGCTTTACCTCCGGGACGCCCAGTGGGAACGTTGGCTGGGGCACCAGTGCGGAGCCGTACAGCATCACCCTCTACAAGGAGAGCGCGGTCAACACCGACGGGGAAAAGGTCACAGAGATGGCGAACGGGGTCTATAAGCTCTGGTCTGGCAACCGCTGGATGCACGTGGATAATACGGACAACAAGGATAAAACCAACCAGTGTACCGGAAACGACAACGCGCATGGCTTCCGGTTCACCAGCACCGGCGACGGCTATTACACCATCAAGAGTGTGGCCAGCACCGGTCAGGATCGCTACCTGAACATCGGCGACGTGGGCAGCTATAATCAGCTCCCCTGCACTGCCACCCCCACCAAATTCGTGGTGGAAAAGGTGGATGGAGAAGGTATGTTTGTCATTAAGACGGCAGTGTACCCGCCCTTCAACTTTAAGGTTCCTGTTACGTCCGGCATCAACCAGACCATGACCTATCAACAGGTGACGCAGCGTGACGCCGTCAAGGGCGACGGGACAATGTACGCCGTGGTCGCCCCCAATGTCAACGGCGGCACCAGAGCCATGTGGGCGACGGACGAGCGCACTGACCACTATATGGCGGTGCTGAACGAGGACGAGACCCGCGTGACGCTGGACGGCGATGTTGACCGCCAGCTCTGGGGTCTGCGGCCTGTGAGCGGCGGCTATAAGCTCATCAGCTACAAGAATAACAAGTATGTGACCGCCACGGCCACGGGCAACCAGCTTGTGCTGAATGACGAGGGCAGCGTGTTCACCGTGGAGACGGGCGCGGAGAGCGGCACCTTCTATCTGAAGTCCGGCGCGCAGTATCTGAAGTGGGATAACGGCTGGAAGCTGGTGAGCGATCCCTTCGCCCTGAAGCTGTATACGCCGGTTTTGGAGACACTGGACCTCACCGGACGGGAAGAGGCGCAGCTCCTGTTCAGCGGCACGGGCAGCGACCAGCCCTGCAAGCCGGGCTTGGGCGGCAGCAATCAGTTCCGCATCCCCGCGCTCATTACGCTGAGCAACGGCTGGCTGGTGGCGGCGGCTGACGTGCGCTGGAGTCATGGCGTGGATAACCCCAGCAATCTGGAAACCATCGTCTCCGTCTCCAAGGACAACGGCCAGACTTGGGACTGGGAGTTTGTCAACTACTTCGGTGACTATGCCAACACGGTAAGCGACCGTCTGAGCACGGCGTTTATTGACCCGGCGCTGATCCAAGATCCCGCCACCGGGAAGGTGTGGATGCTGGTGGACGTGACCTCGGCCGACGGCAAGGGCACCTCCGGCAGTACCGGCTTTGACAGTCAGGACCGCCTGCTGGTGGCCCATGTGCCGGCCTATGTGGATCAGAGAGCCCCCGGCGACGCCGGTCTGTATACCTACTATGTGAGCAAGGAGGGGACGGAGTTTACGGTGAACGGCGCGGCCGTCACCCTCTATCCCATCGAGAGTTCTACCGGGGCAACCGACTGCAATGGCCTTTATGTGGATGCGTTCTACAACATCTACCATGTAAATGGCGATACCGTCGAGCGGGAGATGGTGCTCCAGCACGGCAGCGACAAGATCGTGCAGGATAACCTGTTCTTCCGGCAGTCCGAGTGGAGAGTGTTCCCCACCTGCTACCTGATGTTCCGCAGCGCGGAGGTCAACGAGGCCGCCGGCGCGCTGGAGTGGAGCGATCCTATCTTTACGAACCTGCGGGGTACTACACCCGGCGCCGGCGCGGCCTTCTTTGGCGCGGGACCCGGCCGCGGCTTCATCGCCGATGACGGCCGCATCCTCTTCACAGCGTATGACAACGTGGGCGGCGAGCACGCCAGCTCCATCTACTCCGACGACCATGGCGTCACATGGCACCGCGGCGGCCGCGCGCAGAACACCGTGGGCAACAAGACCAGCGAATCCCAGATCATCCGCCTGCCTGACGGCTCTCTGCGGATGTATTCCCGCAACGTGAACAGCCGGTATGTCTCTTACAGCGACAGCACCGACGGCGGCGAGACATGGGGTGTGACCAAGCTGGATGAGGGCTGGGGCTATTGCAGCAACTGCATGATCTCCGTCATCAACGTGGAGGGGACTCTGACGGCGCCTGACGGCACGGTGTATGACAACATCATCGCCGCCTCCTATCCTGAAGGGAACGGTCAGTACACCAACGCGTACGCACATAGAAACACCGGTGTGGTGCGCTTTGGCTCTGTGGGTACCGACGCCGACCACACGGTCACTTGGCTGGGTGAAGTGAACAAGCTGCTTGGGACGGCAAACTTCGTATATTCCTGCCTGACCCAGATCCAAGTAGACGGTAAGGCATCCGACCGCTTTGGCTGGCTCTATGAGCCCTATGCCATCCGCGGCCACGGGATCAATGACGTGACTTATAAGGAGCTGACCGTGGCGGAGGTGCTGGGCGAGGGTTGGACTCTGACGGTGGAAGAGCCGGAAGAGCCGGAAGAGCATGGCGACCTGAGCAGGGCGGCTGTGACCGTCAGTCCCACCTCCGTGATCTCCGGCGGGACGCTGACTGTGACCGTGTCCGGCGTGCCGGAGGACGTCACCGATGTGACCCTGACCAAGGACGGGGATCATGTGGCCCTGACCAAGGGCCGGAACGGCACATATATCGGCACGGAAACAGCGCCGGTGGGAAGCGGAGAACGCACGATCGTCTTTATCCTGAGCGCGGCCAATTGTGACGCCAAGCGGATAGACGTGACCATCACCCTGATGGAGAACAGCACAGGCGGCAATACCGGCGGCAGCGGCAGCAGTGGCAATACCGGCAGCAGCGGCGGCAGCGGCAGTAACCAGCCGACTACTCCTCCCGAGGAGGAGCTGGACGATCCCGAGGTGCCGCTGGCCAGTCTGCCCAAGCTGTTTGAGGACGTGAAGGGCGACGACTGGTTCTACGATGCGGCCAAGTTCGTGGTGGAGCAAGGGCTGATGATGGGCGTGTCCGAGACCAGCTTCGAGCCGCACATGAACACCACCCGCGGTATGATCGTGACGATTCTCTACCGTATGGAGCAAGAGCCGGAGGTAGCGCCGGCCAAGTTTGTGGACGTGGCTTCGGGCTCGTGGTACAGCGGCGGCGCGGCTTGGGGCGAACAGACCGGGATCGCCAAGGGCATGGCCGACGGCAACTTCCGGGCGACGGACGACGTGACCCGGGAACAGCTTGCGGTATTCCTGTTCCGCTTTGCGGAGCTTCGCGGCTATGACATAAGCGCCCGGGGTGATCTGACCGTCTTCCATGACGGCGGAACGGTCTCCGACTGGGCGGAGGACGCCATGCGCTGGGCCGTAGCCACCGGGCTGATCAACGGCAAGGGTGCGGACGGTCTCGACCCGCTGAGCACCGCCACCCGCGGCGAGGTTGCTGCCATTCTCATGCGCTTCTGCAACAGCATGGAGAAAAAGACGGACGGCTAACCGTAAAGAACGCGACAAAGAAGGGGTACGGGCCAACGGCCCGTACCCCTTTTCTTGTGTTTTGGGAGCTTACAGGGAGATCCAGCCAAGGACGTTGGCGAGGGAGCTGAACAGGATGATGGCCAGACAAACGGGCGCAAGGTACTTGAGGAAGAAGCAGTACAGCCGCTTTCTGCGGAATCGGGAGGACAGCTCGATCTCCTCTGCGATCCGCTGAAAGCCCACCACCCGGACAATGAGGAAGCAGGTGGCCAGCGCGCCGAAGGGCATCATCAGGGAGTTGGTAATGAAGTCGAAGAAGTCCAGAAACTGCATCCCCAACAGGCGGACGTGCCCCCAAACGCCAAAGCCCAGCGCGGAGGCCGTGCCGAGGACAAGGGTAATGCCCCCCATAAGCAGGCAGGACTGGAGGCGGCTCAGGTGAAGCTCGTCCCCCATGGTGGAGACGCTGGTCTCCACCAAGGAAATGGTGCTGGTCAGGGCGGCAAAGAAAAACATCAGGAAAAAGGTGATGCCCACCACCGGGCCAAGCCCCATGCTGGCAAAGATCTTGGGGAGGGTGATGAAGGTGAGGGCAGGGCCGGCCTGAAGGGTCGCCATGTCGCCGCCGGAGAACACAAAGACGGCGGGAATGATCATCAGCCCGGCCAGCAGGGCGATGGCGGTGTCAAACAGCTCCACCTGAACGGTGCTTTTCTCCAAGTCCACGTCTTTGCTGATGTAAGAACCGTAGGTATACAGGATACCCATGGCGATGGACAGGGAGTAAAAGAGCTGCCCCATGGCGGCGATCACCGTCATAAAGGAGAAGTCCTCCCACTTGGGGATCAGGAAGTATTTGACTCCCTCCCAAGCCCCGGGACGGGTGACGGAATAGACCGCCACCGCCACCGCCAGCAGGATCAGGGCGGGCATCACCACCTTGGACACCCGCTCCACCCCTTGCTTTACCCCGGCCAAAATGACCACAAAGGTCAACAGGGCAAAGAGAATGAACCACAGCTCCACCTGACCGGAGGCGGCGGTGAAGTCGGAAAAATATCCGTCCCCGGCCAGCGGGGCGGCGTTGCCCCGCAAATACTCAAAGAGGTATTTCAGCACCCAGCCGCCGATGACGCAGTAGTAGGGCGCAATGATCAGGGGAACGATGGCGTTGACCCAGCCGCCGATGTGGAAGGGCAGGGTCTTGCCAAAGGCGTGGAACGCGCCCACAGGGCTTTTTTTGGTCATGCGGCCCAGCGCGGTCTCCGACATGATCAGCGCATAGCCAAAGGTGAGCATCAGGATCAGGTAGGTCAGCAGGAACATCCCGCCGCCGTATTTTGCGGCGAGATAGGGGAAGCGCCAGATGTTCCCCAAGCCCACGGCGGAGCCGGCTACGGCCAGCACATAGCCGATGCGGCCGGAAAAACGGGCGCGTGAGCCGGGGGTGGCTTTGTTTTTCATTTGATACCCTCCGTATCTGCATAGTTTCTCCATCATATCATTGTTTTGACATTTATTCAAGGGCAGATACCAAAAGGGGGGACGCGCCGGCGGCGCGTCCCCTGTTGATGGGATGAGAAATCGGTTCAGTTTGCCCCGTACCGGGCCAGAAATTGGCGGGTGCGCTCCTCACGGGGGTGGTCGATGACCTCTTTGGCGTCCCCCTGCTCCACAATGACCCCGCCGTCCATAAAGATGACCTGATCGGCCACGTCGTGGGCAAAGGCCATCTCGTGGGTGACGATGACCATGGTGGTGTTGCGCTGGGCCAGATTGCGGATGACCTTCAACACCTCCCCGGTCAGCTCCGGGTCGAGGGCGGAGGTAGGCTCGTCAAAGCAGAGAATGTCGGGACTTAAAGCCAGCGCCCGGGCGATGGCCACCCGCTGCTGCTGCCCGCCGGAGAGCTGGTGGGGGTAATGCCCCGCCCGGTCGGCCAGACCCATCTGGGCCAGCAGCTCCGTGCCCTTGGCGTCGATCTCGGCAAAGAGCTGCTTTTTGCGGGCTTTGAAGTTGGGCTGTTCCTTGGCCAGCAGCTTGCTTGCCAGCGTGATGTTTTCCAGCGCGGTGTATTGGGGAAAAAGGTTGAAGTTTTGAAACACCAGCCCGAAGTGCAGCCGCTTGCGGCGCACCTCGTCCTCCCGTTGGGTGGAGGGGTCGCCGGCGTCGAACAGCGTCTCCCCTCCCACGGCGATGCGTCCCTTGTCCGGCCGTTCCAGAAAGTTGAGACAGCGCAGCAGGGTGGTCTTGCCGCTGCCCGAAGAGCCGATGATGGCAAGGGACTGCCCCTCCTCCAGAGAGAAGGTGATATCCTCCAGCACCCGGGTCGCGCCGAAGTGCTTTTCAATGTTTTGTACGTCTAAAATAGCCACGTCGTCGCCCCCTTTACCGGAAATAGTCCAGCTTCTTCTCCAACCGGCCCAGCAGCAGGGTCACCACGCCGTTGAACACCAGATAGTAGATCCCGGTGAAGAAGAGCGGCCAGAGCAGGCCGGAATAGCCGTGGGAGGTCTTCATAAAGGCCTGCCCCGCCCAGATCACCTCTTGGAAGGAGATGATGCGGGCCAGCGAGGTGTCCTTGACCAGCGTGATGACCTCGTTGGACATGGGAGGGACGATGCGCTTGACCATTTGCAGGAGGGTGACCTTGAAAAAGATGTCCCGCTTGGTCATGCCCAGCACCAGTCCAGCCTCCTGCTGGCCCACGGGGACGCCTTGGATGCCGCCCCGGTAGATCTCGGAGAAGTAGCAGGCGTAGTTGATGACAAAGGCGATGGCCGCGGCCAAAAACCGCCCCGCCTCCCCTGTGCCCCAAGGGGAGTACCCCATGACCTTGCCGGGGACGTAGTAGAGGATGATGAGCTGGAGCATCAGGGGCGTGCCCCGGATGATCCAGATGACGGTGCGGGTGAGCCACCGCAGGGGGGTGAACCGGCTCATTGAGCCAAAGGAGATGATCAGTCCCAGCGGGAGCGCGCCTAAAAGAGTGACCACAAACAGCTTTAACGTCTGTAAAAACCCCTCGTTCAGCGCGCCGATGACAACAGAAAAGACTTCCACGGCTTACTTCTGCGCGATGAGCTTGTCGCCGATGCCGTAGGTGTCGGCGATGGTCTGCATGGTGCCGTCGGCGTAGGCGGCCTGAAAGAAGGCGTTCAGCTCGGCGGCCAGATCGCTGCCCTTGCGGAAGCCCACGCCGTACTCCTCGGAGTTCAGCTCGCAGGTGTAGGTCAGATCGGCATAGCTGGTGCCCTCGCCCACGGAGGCCGCGGCCATGAGGTAGTCGATGACGGCGGCGTCAGCCGTGCCGGAGGAGACCTCCAGCAGCGCGGTGGCCTGATCCTGAACAGGGGTGTAGGACGCGCCCAGCGCCTCCACCTGCTCCATGCCCGCCGAGCCGTCCTCCACGGCGAACTGAAGGCCCTTTACGCTGTCGGCGGTCTGGTAGTCGGCGGCCTTGTCCGCCTTGACGATGACCACCTGCGCGTTGTTGAAGTAGGGGTTGGAACACTCCATGGCCGCCTTCACGTCGTCGGTGAGAGTCATGCCGTTCCACACCACGTCGATGGTTTTGCCCTCCAGCTCGGAGATCTTCTGGTTCCAGTCGATGATCTGGAACTCCGCCTTTACGCCGAGGCTCTCGGCAAAGGCCTTGGCCAGATCGGCGTCAAAGCCGATCCAATTGCCGTCGGCGTCGGTGTAGTCCATGGGCTCAAACTCGGTGATGCCGACCACTAACTTCCCCTGCCCCTTGACGTAGGCGAGGTCGCTGTCGGCGGCAGGCTTTTTCGGCCCGCCGGTGCAGGCGGTGAGGGCGGCCATCAGGGCCAGAGCCAGAACCAAAGCAAACAGTTTCCGTTTCATTGTTCATTCCTCCAAAGCAATGTATAAATGATGTAGTAGTGCGCTAACGATTTACTATGTTAGCACACGAAAGCGTTTTTGTAAAGATGGGAGCGAAAATTTTTTGCCGGGCGGGGAGTGGGGGCAGACATTGCGTTGCTCCGGCGGGTATGGTATACTTTTTGTAAAGCACCTATATTAAGGAGGACACACACATGAAAAAGCAATGGGACGTGATCATCATCGGCGCGGGGGAAGCGGGCATCTACGCCGCGTGGGAGCTGGCCGCGCTCAGACGCGACCTGTCCGTTTTGGTGTTGGATCAGGGCCGGGACATCTATCACCGCGCCTGTCCCATCGTGGCGGGGAAGGTGAAGAGCTGCGTCCAGTGCCCGGTGTGCGACACCATGTGCGGCTTCGGCGGCGCGGGGGCGTTCTCCGACGGCAAGTTCAACTTCACCACCGCTTTCGGCGGCTGGCTCACCGACTTTTTGCCCCAAAAGGAGGTCATGGAGCTGATCGACTATGTGGACGCCATCAACGTGGCCCACGGGGCGACCACCGAGGTCTTTTCCACCAACTCCCCGGCGGCCAAGGCGCTGGAGAAGAAGGCGCTGGGCTTTGACCTGCACCTCCTGTCCGCCAAGGTGAAGCATCTGGGCACGGAGAACAACCTGAACATCCTGAAGGCCCTCTACGAGGACCTGAAGGAGCGGGTCACCTTTGCCTTTGGCGCGGCGGTGGAGACCATCGCCAAGGAAGGGGACGGCTACGCCCTCACGCTGGCGGGCGGGGAGACCGAGACCTGCCGCTATCTCATCGGTGCGCCGGGGCGCAGCGGGGCGGAGTGGTTTTCCAAGCAGTGCAAGACCTTAGGGCTGGAGCTTCTGAACAATCAGGTGGACATCGGCGTGCGGGTGGAGCTGCCTGCGGCGGTGTTCTCCCACATTACCGACGTGGTCTATGAGTCCAAGCTGGTCTACCGCACCCAGCAGTACGGCGACAGCGTCCGCACCTTCTGTATGAATCCCTACGGCCACGTGGTCACCGAGAACGTGGAGGGGATCAACACGGTGAACGGCCACTCCTACTCCGACCCGGCCCTCCAAAGCGACAACACCAACTTTGCCCTGCTGGTATCCAACCGCTTCACCCAGCCCTTTGACGAGCCGTACCGTTACGGCAAGCACGTGGCGTCCCTCTCCAATATGCTGGCGGGGGGCGTGCTGGTGCAGCGGTTCGGCGACCTCATTAACGGCCGGCGCACCAACGAACACCGGCTGAGCAAATCCTTCACCCGGCCCACCCTCACCGCCGCCATTCCCGGCGATTTGTCTCTGGCCCTGCCCAAGCGGCAGCTGGACGACATCGTGGAGATGATCTACGCGCTGGACAAGCTCGCCCCCGGCACGGCCAATTACGACACGCTTTTGTACGGCGCGGAGGTGAAGTTCTACTCCTCCCGGCTGCAGCTCTCGGCGGAGCTGGAGACCAAGCTGCCCGGCTTTTTCGCCGTGGGCGACGGCGCGGGGGTGACCCGTGGTCTGGCGCAGGCGGGCGCGTCGGGGGTCAAGGCCGCCCGGGCCATCGCGGGGAGGAAGTGAGCCGGATGAAGGGAAGGCGCGCCCTGTTTGGCGCGGGGGTCTTGTCCCTGTGCGCATTTTTGATGCTGACGGGCTGTCAAAGGAGGGAGAACGTACCCCTGCCGACCATGCCAACGGTAGAGGTTTCCGCCGTCCCCAGTCCGCCGCCTGCTCCCGACCAAAGGGTCGAGCCGGTGGAGCTGGAGGACTTTTTAGAGGAGGTCAACGGACGCCGCCGTGCCATCGCCGAAGGGCAACCCATAGATCTGTCCCCTTATACGGTCGATCACCCGGAGCAAAGCCGTACCTATACAGAGGCCGAGCTGGAAACGCTTACCACCTACCGCGGCGAGACCGGGGCGCTGACCCGGGAGGAGCTGCTGGCAGATGTGGATAGCTGCTTTACCTTGTTGAAAACCACCTACGGGGCGTACGACTACTTTGGCGGAGACGAGGTGTTCGCGCCGCTGATGGAAAACGTGAAGGGGATGTTGGAGAAGCTGGATGCCCCCACTGTTGCCGACTTGGAAAACGCGCTGGCGAACGAGTTGGCGCAGGTGGTGCGGGACGGGCATTTCCGGGTGGGGACGCACGCCCTGCGGGACAGCTTTTCCCAAGAGATGTACTATGTTCCCGGCCTCTATTTTGATGACCCGGCGGGCCGAACAGATGATTATATTAGGCCCACTATCGGCCCGGACGGCCGCATTTGTTATTGGTACGCTGCCCTGAGCCACGACGGGAGCAATCTGCCCGCCGAGGTGGACGGGGAGACGCTGGCGTGGGAAAAGGCGGGGAGGATCCGCTCCGACGGCACGGTATTCCGAGAGCTGGAGCAGAACGGCGTGCCTGTGCTGGTGTCCCGGGCCATGTGGGCCGCCGCGGCAAGCCCCAAGGAAAAGCAGCTGGAACGGTTGGCCGCCTGCGGTGGGGACTACGCCGATGCGTCTTTTCTGGTCTTTGACGTGATGGGCAACGGCGGCGGCGACGATTCCTATATCATGGACTGGTTCAGGGGTTGGACGGGGCAGGACGTACAACGGCGGATCGCCTTTGCCCGCCGGTTGAGCCAACTGGCCCGCTATGCCATGCCCCACTATATCCGCGCCGGGAAGGCAGGCTGTTGGAGCAGCTCCGCGAAAGCAGGAAGCTGGATCGAGCGGGAGGGCGTGGCCTTCGTCCTCACCGACAAGGGGACGGCCTCCTCCGGGGAGTCGGCGGTGGAGTTTTTTCGCACGGTGGAAAACACCCTGTTTGTGGGCGGGCCAACCACAGGGTGCGCTTTAGTCCCGAACAATGTGGCGTTCTATTTGCCCAATTCCAGCCTTGGGCTTTATTTTGGCACAGGGCTGAGCATGACAGAGGATGTGGAGAACCGGGACGGGGTGGGCTATCTCCCCGACCTGTGGGTAGAGCCGCTGGACGCCCGCAAGGCGGTCTTTCGGCTGATGGAGTATTATGGGCTGACGCAGTAAATGGTTGCAGTTTACAAATAATATTTTTCTACACCCATTTGACACACTAATTTTTTCCATGACGGAAAGTGGAAAAATGTCGAAAGCCCGGTGTGACGGGGAATCTCCACATTTCCACAAAGTTTTCCACAAGAGCAAATGTCGATGTCAAGAACAAAGTGGGGGAAATGGTTTACATAAATTCTTGTCAAGGCATTTGTGAACAAAATATTACACAAATTTTTGAGAGAGGAGGCGGAGAGAGTGGAGGAGCTGATCGCCGCCATTGCCACGGGGACAGTCAAGTCTGCCGTGGGCATCATCCGCCTGTCCGGAGAGGGCGCGATTCCTTGCGCCGCAAAGGTTTTCCGTCCAAAGAGCGGCAAGAGCTTCGGCACGGGCGCGCCCCGAACGCTGGTGCTGGGGGACGTGGTGGAGGCTGGGGGAAGGGTGGTCGATCAGGCCCTTGCCACCTTTTCCGTCGCCCCCAACAGCTACACCGGGGAGGACACGGTGGAGTTCCACTGTCACGGCTCACCCACGGTGCTGGCGATGACGCTGGACGCGCTGTTTCAACACGGCGCGCGGCAGGCCAAGGCGGGGGAGTTCACCCGCCGGGCCTTTTTGAACGGCAAGCTGGATCTGACACAGGCGGAGGCGGTGGCCGACCTCATTGACGCCGAGACCCCGATGGCGGCGAAGCAGGCGGCGGGGCAGCTTGGCGGCGGGCTGTCCCGGAGGATCGAGGCGGTCTATGACGATCTGACCGAGCTTTTGGCCCATTTTCATGTGCTGGTGGATTACCCTGACGAGGATTTAGAGCCGATGGACAGTCCCCAGATCGCCGCCCGGCTGGCGAGGGCCAAGGAGGCGCTGGAGGGAATGCTGGAGGGCTACCGCCGCCGGGGGCAGTACCTTCGGGGTGTCCCAACCGCCATCGTGGGTCTGCCCAACGCCGGGAAATCCTCCCTCCTAAACGCCCTTTTGGGCTATGACCGGGCCATCGTCACCGACATTCCCGGCACGACGCGGGACACGGTGGAGGAGACCTGCCGGGTGGGGGAGACCCTGCTGCGGCTCACCGATACGGCGGGGCTGCGGGACACGGTTGACGCGGTAGAGCGGCAGGGCGTGGCGCGCAGCCGCAAGGCCATGGAGGAGGCGGCGCTCATTTTGGCGGTGGTGGACGCTTCGCGGGAGGTCTCGCCGGAGGATGTCCGGCTGCTCCGGGAGGTGGAGGAGACGGGGAAGCTGTGGATCTTCGTGGCCTCCAAAAAGGATCTGGTCAAGGACAGCCGCGCCATAGGGATCATAGGGAGCGGCGCGCCGGCCTCGGTGGCGGTCTCCGCCAAGACGGGAGAGGGGCTGGACGAACTGGCAAGGGAGATCGACGCGCTGTTCCCTGCCGGGGCGGCGGACGAGGTGTATTTTACCAACCGGCGGCAGGCAGAAGCGGCAGTCAGAGCGTTGGACTGTCTGGAACGGGCAGCGGCAGGCTTGGAGCTGGGGATGCCCCCCGACGGCCCGCTGTCCGACGCGGAGCTGGCCATGGCTGCGCTGGGGGAGCTGACCGGCCGCAGCGTTCAGGAGGACGTGGTGGATCGGATCTTCAGCCGGTTTTGCGTGGGGAAGTAGGAAGCGCGACCCGTAGACACGCAGGCCCCGATGGAGCGACCCGCACGGCAAAAACAGGCTGGGCGCAGCCCAGCGGCATTTTGCCAAGGGGCGGGAAGCGGGGCCGCAGCGTGTCCAACGGGAGCGTGACAACCCACAAATTTTGTGACAGGGCTTGACATTCCGCTTTGTGAGGACTATAATACGGACATTCCCGGCGCGATTTAACACCACAACGTGCTAAAGTATTACGCCGACATAGGAGGAAATCGTATGAAGAAGCTTGCAAAATTGCTGTGTTTGGCCTTGGCTGTTGTGATGCTGTTTGGCTTGGCGGCCTGCACCGGCGGCAACCAGCCTGCCGCCGGCGATCCGACCAAGGCGGCCGACCCCACCCCGGACAATCAGGGGACGGGGGAGAAATTCAAGGTAGGCATCTGCCAGTTGGCGCCCCACCCCGCGCTGGACGCCGCCACCGAGGGCTTTATTGATGCGCTGAACGAGAAGCTCCCCGGACAGGTGGACATCGACAACCAGAACGCTGCCGGCGACACCCCCACCTGCGCCACCATTATCAACGGCTTCGTGTCCAATAAGGTGGATCTCATTATGGCCAACGCCACCGCGCCCCTTCAGGCCGCGGCATCCGCCACCGACACCATCCCCGTGCTGGGCACTTCCATCACCGAATACGGCGTGGCGTTGAACATTGCCAATTTCTCCGGCACGGTGGGCTCTAACGTGTCCGGCACGTCCGATCTGGCGCCCTTGGATCAGCAGGCCCAGATGATCAAGGAGTGGTATCCCGACGCCAAGACCGTGGGCCTCATTTACTGCTCCGCCGAGCCCAACAGCCAGTATCAGGTGGACAACGTCCAGAAGTATCTGGAGAGTATGGGCTACACCTGCAAGCAATACGCCTTCTCCGACACCAACGACATGGCGTCCGTTGTCCAGAACGCCTGCGACAACTCCGACGTGCTCTATGTGCCCACCGACAACACCGCCGCCAACAACACCGGCATCATCAACAATATCTGTCAGGGCGTGAAGCCCGTGTTTGCCGGCGAGGAGGGCATCTGCGGCGGCTGCGGCATTGCCACCCTGTCCATCAGCTACTACGACATCGGCTATAAGACCGGCGAGATGGCCGCCGACATTCTGGCCAATGGTGCGGACATCTCCGCTATGCCCATCGAGTATGCGCCCCAGTTCGTGAAGAAGTACAACCCCGTCACCTGTGAGGCGCTGGGCCTGACGCCCCCCGAGGGCTACGAGGCCATCGAGCTCGGATAAAGAACTCCCTTCTGCAGAAAGCAGCGGGAAAGGTGATCCCTTTCCCGCTGTTTTGCGGTATCTTTCCTGAATTAGGAGGTAGATCCAATGATAGGCTTTCTCAACGCCCTGCCGGGGGCAGTGTCTCAGGGCTTGATCTGGGGCATTATGGCCATCGGCGTATACATTACCTATAAGGTGCTGGACATTGCGGATCTGACGGTGGACGGCTCCTTCTGCACCGGCGGCGCGGTGTTCGTGATGCTGTTTGGCAGCGGGGTAGACCTGAAGGTCGCTTTGCTGGCGGCGTTTGCGGCGGGGATGCTGGCCGGACTGGCGACAGGCATCCTCCACACCGTCTGCGGCATTCCCGCCATTTTAGCGGGCATTTTGACCCAGCTTGGCCTCTACTCCATCAATCTGGCGATCATGGATATGAAGGCGTCTCAGTCCATCGCGGTGACCGATCAAAACGTGCTGGACAAGCTGTGGGTCTCTCTGCGCTTTCTCAACATGGAAAAGTACCCCATCGTCCGCCACCCCATTTTTGTGGTGGGGGTGTTCACCGCCGCCATCATCGCCGTCCTCTACTGGTTCTTTGGCCGGGAGCTGGGCGCGGCCCTGCGGGCCACCGGCTCGAACCAGAATATGGCCCGGGCGCAGGGCATCAACACCAACGTGACTAAGGTGATGGGGCTGATGCTGTCCAACGGGCTGGTGGCGCTGTCCGGCGCGCTTTTGTGCCAGTACAGCGGCGGCAACGAGATCAATGTGGGGCGGGGCGCCATCGTCATCGGCCTTGCTGCCGTCATCATCGGCGAGGTGCTGCTGGATAAACTCTTCCGGAACTTCGCCCTCAAGCTCCTGTCCGTGTCCATCGGCGCGATCCTTTACTATATCGTCATTCAGGCGGTGCTTCAGCTTGGCATGAACCCCAACTATTTGAAGCTCCTCACCGCCGTGGTGGTGGCGCTGTTCCTCACCGTGCCCTACTGGAAGGGGAAGTACTTCTCCAAGGCCGCGAAGCCAGTGAAAAAGGAGGAGAGCACCAATGCTTGAGATCAAAAACATTTGGAAGACCTTCAACGCCGGGACGGTGAACGAAAAAACCGCCCTGCGGGGCGTGTCGCTGACGTTGGAGGACGGCGACTTCGTCACCGTCATCGGCGGCAACGGCGCGGGCAAGTCCACCCTTCTGAACGCCGTCTCCGGCGTGTGGAGCGTGGACCGGGGCAGCATCTCCATCGGCGGGGTGGACGTGACCAAGCTGCCGGAGCATAAGCGGGCCAAGTATATCGGCCGGGTGTTCCAAGACCCCATGATGGGCACGGCCGCGACGATGCAGATCGAGGAAAATCTGGCGCTGGCAGCCCGCCGGGGCAAGAGCCGCGGCCTGCGGGCCGGGATCACCAAGGCCGAGCGGGAGGAGTACCGGGAGCAGCTCAAAATGCTGGATCTGGGGCTGGAGGATCGCCTGACCTCCAAGGTGGGCCTTCTCTCCGGCGGTCAGCGGCAGGCGTTGACCCTGCTGATGGCGACGCTGCGGAAGCCCGATCTGCTGCTGCTGGACGAGCATACCGCCGCCCTCGACCCCAAGACGGCGGCGAAGGTGCTGGACGCCACCGAGCGCATGGTGCAGAAGGATCACCTCACCACCCTGATGATCACCCACAATATGCGCGACGCCATTGCCCACGGCAACCGGCTGATTATGATGTATGAAGGGCGCATTGTGGTGGACGTGTCCGGGGAGGAGAAGAAAAAGCTCACCGTGGAGCAGCTTTTGGCCATGTTCAGTCAGGCCAGCGGCAGCGACGAAGCGGACGACAAACTGCTGCTCGGCTGAAAAAGGGCTTGCGTTTTGCGGGGAACTGTGGTACAATACATTCCGTTGTTGAAAGACAACGGTATGCGTCCGTAGTTCAATTGGATAGAGCGTCAGATTCCGGTTCTGAATGTTGGGGGTTCGAGTCCCTTCGGGCGTACCAGGTAAAGCCCTGCAATTCGTTATGAATTGCAGGGCTTTCCTTTTGTTTGCCCTTCTTTTAGCCTAAAATTGTAATCCCGCCTTTGGCTTGACCCTTGCGCTGACCCTTATTGATTGCTGGCAGTAACAGTATGATTAACAGTATTGTGTATGTAGCGATCCATCCGTTCCGAGCTGTCTCGCTTCATTTGCTCGGTCACATGGCCGTACACGTCCAAGGTAAACGCCGCCGAGTAGTGCCCCAGGTTCTCCTGAATGGTCTTGATGTCGTCCCCGGCTTGGATGGAGAGGACAGCATAGGAGTGGCGCAGATCGTGAAAGCGCAGGGATGGGACGCCCATTTTGGCAAAGATACGTTTGAGATGTCGGTAGATCAAATCGTGCTTCAAGTGGTTGCCCAGCGCGTCGGTGAATACCAGGTCGTCGTTGTTGCTCCAGGCCGCCCCGGCCTTGAGCCGCATTTCAAGCTGGTGGCGCCGTTGCTGTCGGAGGATGTTCATTACGAACTGAGCGGGGATGATCTGGCGGGTCTTGCTGTTCTTGGGCGTTGTAAACTGATAGCCCCCGTATTTGCGGCCCAGGAATTGGAGCTGGCGGCGGATGGTGATACTCCCATGCTCGAAGTCGATGTCCTCCCATTTCAGTCCCAAAAGCTCGCTTTGCCGAACACCTGTAAACAGGTCTACCAAGTAGAGGTATTCAAATTCATGCCCTTTAATAGCGGCGAGGAATTGTCCTACCTGCTGATCCTTCAGCGGCGTGATCTCCGCCCTTGACCGCTTGGGGAGGATGGTCGGGCTGGCGGGATTGACCTTCAGATAGCCGATGCGGACGGCCTGTTGCAAGGCACTATGTAGAACGCCGTGGATATTCTTGACCGTTTTGGGATTGAGGGGCTTGCTGTCAGTCTTTTTGTTTTCCAGATGGTTGATGAACCGCTGGATATGAACAGGGGTCAGCTCCCGGAGGGCCTTCCCGCCCAAGGCGGGTTTGATATGGTTTTCAATGGTGGCCTCATAGGACTTCTTGGTGTGGGGCTTTGTGCTGCCGATGTACTCGGCAAGCCAGGTGTCCAGCCAATCGGAGAGCAGTATTTTTGAAGGCTCCATATAAGTTCCTTCATCCAATTCGGCTGTAACCTGGGTCAGCTTCTCCCGGACTTCCTTTTGGCTCTTGCCATAGATGGACTTCTGTATTTGCTTTCCTGTGGCCGGGTCAAAGCCCGTGGTGAACCGGGCCTCCCAGCGGCCATCTGTGCGTTTGCGGATGGTTCCCGCACCCTGCGCGTTTTTCTTGCCTTTGCGCGGCATACTTCTCCTTTCCGGGTGTGAACCAGTCCTACCGTGATATAGGCTCTGTCTATATTTTAACCTGCGGCGGCAGAACGGTCAAATTTTCGCTTGTTCTTTTTCTTTTCGCTCCTTTACCCTTTTGCGTGTCATTTTGGAGTTATAAGCCCCCCGGCAGTTGGGGGAGCAGTATTCGCTTCGCCGGTCGGTGGAGATAAAGAACTTCCCGCAGTTCTTGCATTGACGGATGGCTTTGCCCTCCCCGGCGGAAAACTGGACATAGGCCAAGTTGATACAAGTGGTGAGGTCATACACCTGGGCGTACAGCTCGGGTGTTTTTTCTTGCCCATAGCCCATCATCCACTCGGCGTTGCGGATGGGGAATTGTGGGCCGCCTATACCCTCCATAAAGCGGAGATAAAAGTCCAGCAGGGTCAGGGCCAGGGTGCAGGCCGGGACGGCTCCTGTGGGCGCACAGGCCCGCCTTGCGGCTTCATAGACCAGCAGATGGGTGGTGCTGTCGTCCTGCGCTGTATGGAGGACCATACACCGCTGGGCGTATCGGGCGGGGTAGGTGGTGGTTATCGGCTCCCACATAGGAAGTCCATACTTCCCCACAAAGGCCAGCAGAGCATCCAGGATAGGCCGGGCATCGTCAGGCTGTGCCGTGAAGAAATCCCCATACCGCCAGAAGTCCACATCTTGGAGGGGCAGTATCTTGTGGGCCAGGCAGTAGTCCAGGAACGGCTCACAGTTGGCGACCACCGCCCCAGCCTGTACCACGTCTAAAAGCAAGCTGTCTGTGTCTTTGAATGGGTCATAACGGCGTACCGCCAGAGATTTGGGGACGAGGTATAGCACGCCGTCCGTCTGCTCCAAGGTGTAGCCCGTGTACCGGGGCACCGCCCCGGAGAAGTGGGTGAAGTTCAGCGTTGGCATAGGTAAGCCCTCTCTTTCCGTCATAGCTTGGAAGAAAATCCTATCACATAGCACAAATATAGCAGTTTGTCAAAAAATATCCTGTCGTAACAAGGCGAACGATTCTGCTTGACTGGAAATATCTGGTGATATAACATTTCAGTATCATATCACGCAATAGAAAAGGAGACAGAACGAGATATATGTGAATGAAATCCCATCACGGAAAGGAGGACGACGTTTGAAAACTGACTGCCGGAATTTTGACGAGCTGCCCGCCATGCTGACAGCCAACGAGCTGGCCGGGGCGCTGGGCATTTCCAGAGCCGGGGCCTATACCCTCATTCATAGCAAGGGCTTTCCCACCCTACGGATCGGGAAACGGCTTATGGTTCCCAAGGACAAGCTGACCGAGTGGATCGACCGCAACACCGGGGACGGGTAGCCCCTGTCTATCTGTTAGCAAGCACTGGATTTGTATGTCACAAATCCGCTTGGCAGGGGTGTCCCCCTGCAACCCCCAACGAAGAAAGGAGGAAGTCAATGGGGAAAACCAAGACGCTGACCATTCGATTAAGCCCGGAGGATATGGCACTTTTGAAGTCCTACACCGCCAAGACCCGGCTTTCCCAGTCCGCCTACCTGCGGACGCTGATCCGGGGCTATGTGCCCAAGGCGTACCCGCCGGAGGTGTTCTTTGAGCTGATGGGCAAGCTGGAGAGTGGTGATAGACTGGATGGCGAAATGATAGAGGGTATTTTGACCCTGCGGCAAGCCGTCACCGCCCCGGAGAAAATCAACTGATGGCGACCACGGCCATTTGGAAAGTCAAGGGCAGCCTGAGCCGGGTGGTGGACTATGCTGCCAACCCGGACAAGACCACAGTATTTACCACGGAGGACTTGCAGGGCCTCCGGGATGTGATGAATTACACCACCCAAGACTACAAGACCGAGGAGCAACGGTACGTCAGCGGCGTGAACTGTGTTCCGTCGATTGCCAGGGATGAAATGCAAATGGTCAAGAGGCAGTTTGACAAGGAGGGCGGGATCGCGGCCTTTCACGGCTACCAGTCCTTTGCTCCCGGAGAGGTCACGCCGGAACAGGCCCATGAGATTGGTATTGAACTTGCCCGGCGGCTGTGGGGAGATAGGTTCCAGGTATCCGTGGTAGGTGGCGGGAGTTAAGGATATGTGCCCGGATCGAAGCGGACATCCCCCGCATCCAGCAAAAGACCTTTGAGCCGATTCCGCCCCCGCCAAAGCGGGAAAAGCTACCGACCAAACGCAAACACTGCACGCCCCAAAGGTAGCGGCGTTGCCCTTTGTTGGAGGGTACTCCGCCACTCCGCTCCCCGTCAAGGCTAAAGTGAACCGGCCCGCCCCCGAGGGAAGGGGCGGGCCGGGCCTTGACTGGAACCGGGCGGCGGAGTGGTAGTCATTAAGGGCGAACGCCACAAGAGCCGGGCCACAGGCCCGGCTCTTGCTATCTTGGGAGGACGGTGCTCCCAACGGCAGGTGCTTCAAACCTTACAAAACCCGCCCAGAAATGCGTCCCACCGTGGGATTTATTTTGTCGAAAAATGTGCCTCAAATTGAGGTATATTTTAATCACAACTTAATGTGTGCAACAAAAGTGTCCTTAATTTTTTTGTTAAGATCCCTCATATTCTTATACTTTGAAACATCAATTTCACCGGCCACACTATCATGGAGCTTATCCGGTACATCGGTGGATACAAATTCTTTATACTTGGATATGATTTGATTCACTCGAAAATGAACAAATTTTTTCTTGTCCTCATCAGTAAGAAGATTAAACATCCCTTTATAATCAAATCGAGATCTTAACTCTGGCGATATTTTGCTCTGGAAATTCTCCTTGGTGATATTTGAGGTAAAAACAATGATATAGCCGCTAACATCGTACTCGTCCGCTTGGGAGTTTACAATCTTACCATTCTCAAGGACATCAAGAAAGTAATTGAATACAGCATTATCAGCTTTTTCAAATTCATCTATAAGAATCAGCCCTACATCGGATTCATAAACTCTTTTAAGCAGCTCTCCTCCATCGCTGCCGATATAACCCAATGGACTTCCAATCAAACTGTTAAGGGCATCATGACTACTATAGTTTCCAAAATTGATTTTTGCCAGCTTTGCTTGGCTTCCAAGCGCTTTGTGAATTGATCTTGCAACCTCGGTTTTCCCGACTCCAGAATCCCCCATCAAAAAGAGCGAGAGAATCTTATGTTCGCCCAATTTGTTAAATACCCTAAATGAGTAGACAAGCTCCTTGAACTCTTCCTTGAAGCGTTCGTGACCATATAGCCTTGCATCAAAATTCTCAAAAAAAGTTTCCAATTCCGAATCGTCCAAATCGGTAATCTTTTTTACTGAGTTGGGCTTTGTGCTTGGCTTTTCTTCCGCTTCAATAGGTACTTCATCACTTTCTGCTTCGACATCAGAATAATCATCAAATATGTATCGGAATAAATACTTAGCGTCTTTCTCGTAGGCCTTATCACAGATAAAAGCAATATTTCCCCCAAAGCTACCAAAGAGTTGCTCGAAGTTAAGCAACTGCGAATCGTTAGCTTTCACAAAGCCAACCACAGATGAAATATCCACACAACACTTCTGGTGTTCATCCAAACTTTCAATTTTCTGCGAAGACAGCAGTTTTGACATACTTAAAAATTCAAAACCCGCCGCCATTTGAGCGGATTTGAAATTAAAAAACTGTTGCTTAGTGTAGAAGAATAGCCTGTTCACTCGGCATCCTTCTTTCTTTTGGATTTATTAGGTTTTTCCTCCACCTCAGAACCCTCAGATTTAATAACTTGCACTATTGCAAGAAGATCAATGTAGTTGTAATCCTCCCCATCATCTTCGCTTTTCAATTTGACCGATGCAGGAACCGAATATTGGCTATTGTGCACCTCACTATCCGAGTCAGTCTCAACGGAGTGCCCCAATTCTTGAAAAAATTCAAAAGAATTTTTTAGGCCACTAATCTTGGTTTTTCCTTTATAGATACCAATTAATGACACATTCCCAATAAACAAATCATCTACATTGTAAAGGCTTTCAAATTCGCTCTCAAAGGTAAGAGGAATTTTTATCAAAAGCTTTTCGTCACTATCTTTCAACTCGCCTTTTAGCTTGTAAGAATAATCCTTGAACATAGAATTAAAAAGATTATTAATGTCAAGTCCACCAGCCTCCGGCAAACGCATGCCCTTGAAAGAACCATTTGAAAACATTTTCACAGTTCGCAATTCCGTCTCATTTTCGAGAGAAAGAGATACATTGTCAATTCTAATAAGCTGTCCCTCTGCAACGCCATCAAAGCACGAGGAAATAACTTTACATTTTTCCATTACTTCGCTTAAAATCAATGATTTGGTCATCGTAACCTTAAAACTCTCAAGAACTTTTTGAGAATCCGATGATCCCGATTTAATGTCAGACCCCAGTTCAGCGTTAAATAGCTTCAAAAACTTTGTGCCCATTTTTGCTTGTAGTTCAGTATCAAGCGTGTCGCCTTGGCTAGCCTCAACCGTTTCATCGGTCTTAATGACATTACTTAACATCATTTTTATCTCGTATACTTTTGAAAAGTTTAGATAATAAACATTAAACAGCATGTGTTTTGGCACTCCTCTACTTTCTTGGCCCCAAGAACTTGTCCCCATTCAAGTGAATCATATGATCCGGCATATCAGCTATCCACACTTCTGTTTCCCATGCGAGTGATTCCGAGAATTTCTTGAAAGTCTTAAAGTCCAAAAAGGCTGTAACATATATCTTTCCAGCTTTTACGCCTGCGGTCATTTCTTCAATTTCTTTAATACGCTTCGGCTCCATCGGGCCTACCGATGTAACAGACTCAATAAAATACAGCCAATTCTTTTCTTCCGAATAGAGAACTACATCAGGCATTTTATCGTGGAGTGTAATCTCAAATCCCAAAGTGCTTAGCTTGTCCACATTCTTAACCAAATCTTTTTCGGTTGTATCTCCAACATAGAGGCACTCAGAATTTGGTGCAAAGCGAGGGGCAAATTCCTCGATGATAGCTTTCTGCAACTCATTATGTTTGCCGGGTGAAAATGTGAAATCTACGCCATTAATCCGCACGGGCATTTTTAACATGGTGCGTTTTGACGCATAAAGCTGAATAAGTGAATCATGACTCTGTAGAAATGAAGCAAGTCTATCTGCCCATGTTTCTGTTCCGAAGCTCCTAAGTAACATAAGCATTTCATCAGTTAAGCGATAGCAATAGTTAGGACTGTTGGTTGCTTTTCCATTGTCCTCAATAAACGCAGCGTTTCTAAAATGGTGCATAGCCTGTTTTCGGAAAGTCTCTCGGCTGTTCTCTGCATATATAACGCCATAGTTCGCTTTTGTATATGCAATAACATCGTGAATACGAATCCAACTATTTGTGGCATCTGACCATTCATTTTGTTCCTTCATATCTGCCATAGCCAATAGGACAAAACAGCACAAATCCGCCTGTTGTTTAACTGGCACTTGCAATTCTTTCAGAATCGTTCTTGCTTCCTCTATCTTTCGCATAAATAAAACTCCTAACTATGTTATCACAAGTCTTTTCAGAGGTATCATGACTTCTAATAAGCTCTTTTCCCATAGCTTCTATTGTTGTTAAAGGTGGGACTGGCATAGTATTTACTTCTGTGGAATTGACCTGCGTTGATCCATTCAGTATCCGATAATAGCAGTCATACAATGTGGAGTTGAAGAGCACATAAAGTCCATAAACGATACATTCTGATAGCTCTCGTGACCCGCCAATAAAATTGATTTTATTCTGCGTACTGATCTTCTGATACTCGGGGTGTTTATTGGCCAAATACACGCCACATTGTAACCGGCGATGTTCTTCCTTTGCAGTAAACCGTTTGACAAACAAATAGTTGGCATTTTCTTGTAAAAGTCCTGACTGCTCCGTAACAATGTACTCATGCTCTTTCCCTATCGGAAAAAGAACTTTTCCGTTCTGGATATGCTGCGAATAGAAAAGAGGAACCGCTTGTTCTTCCTGCTCACTCCGTAGCGCTTCTCTGTTCCTAAAATCAACGGTTAGTCCCGTTTTCATTTTCAGTCCGATACTCGGCAATGTATCTTTCCAGCTATTTAACAGCTCTAAGGTTCTTACTTCCTGCTCATTTGTCACAAGGAATACATAAGAATCTTCACCCGACACGACAATGTTATACGGAGCTTTAAATGTAGTCAAATCTGAAAAATCGAAATTGCTTTGCGTAGTCGTTATAGTTATGGCCTCAGGTTTCCTCTGCGTCTTTTTGACTTTAATGATCATTGTCTCCTGCAAGACACTTTCCTGATCAAAGACCTTATCTCGGCTTCCAAATAAATGAATATGCTCCAATGCACCTTCATTCAGAAATTTTTGACGAAAGCTTTTGAAATACGCTCCAGAAGTCCAGGAACGGGGAATGATATACACCATTTCACCATTAGAAGCAAGGTTAAACATTCCCATTGTCGCAAAGAGAAAGTATAGATTGGGAGCACCGTAGCAGACATCGGGCATTGCCTGCGCTTCAGGAGCATCTTTTCCGACTTTCATATAAGGCGGATTGCTAATAATCAAATCGTATTTCTGCGGGTTTGGGTCTGCACCGAGCTTTCCATTATACTCCAGCATCTGACCAAGAATATAATTTTCCGTCCTCAAGTCGTAGTGTATTTCTATTTTAGCGTTACTGCGGACATAATCTAAATTGCCACATAGTAAGTCGATAACATTTGGATCAGTTTCATAGCAAGTTAGATAGACTTTCTTTATTCCATCTTCATTCTGAAGTCTGTCAAGCAAAGCAACTGATAATATTCCAGATCCAGCACCAGCATCAAGGACATGTAGCTCATTCTTTTCTATAGGTATATCAAATAGACCTGCCATAAATATAGCGGTCTCTTTACTTGTGAAGAATTGCCCATACTGTTTACGCTGTGACTTCGGCATCTTCTCCATATATTCGTTTGTTGATTCGATTGCATAGTCAAGCAGTTTCATGATTTGTAAACTCCATCACATCGCCAATATCACATTTCATTGCAGAGCAAATTTTATACAAGCTCTCCATGGATACAAATTCGTTTTTCCCCATTTTGGCAAGAACATTAAAGCTTATACCGGCGGCATCTTTTAGTTCTGTTCGATTCATCTTTCTGTCAATCAACAATTTCCAGAGCTTATCATAAGAAACAGTCATTACGATTCTCCGTTCAATTTAGTTTATTTTAATTGTAACATGTCCCAAATGCTTTTTCAAGATAATCTCATAAAAAGGTGAGGGACAGATCGCACGCCACGGTGGAACTTATTTTGTCGAGAAATGTACCTCAAATTGAGGTACATTTCCAAGATGGCTGATTATTTGCGCTTTTGAGGATTTGACCGCATACTTAAATTGGGGAAAGTTACACCACTTATAGCTTTTAGACAAAAGGACGGGGCGGTATTCGGAAGAATACCGCCCTGATTTTGACCCTTATCTTGACCCTTATCACGGTAGAACTGGTCATTACCCTTTGACACATGATGGAATGGTGATTTTGAAAAAGTTAGTATTTGCAATACTTGGCGGGATGTAGTGACACTCTTTGGGACTGTCTCTCACCTATTCGAGTCCCTTCGGGCGTACCACGGAAAGGCATGGTGAAAACCATGCCTTTCTTGTGTTTTCTTTGCAATTTCAAGACATTTTGGGTTTTCAGCAATTTGAATCCAATCTTGACGACCGGCAAAAGTAGGCACATATAGGCAACTTTGATGTGGTAAAAATGGTGGTAAAAATTTGACCGCAGAAAGAGAAGAGGCGGCTCACTGAGCCGCCTCTTTCTTCTTTTTCCTTTTATCTGATTTGTGATATAGCTTATTTTCGATGAGCTGTATAACGGTATACCACTGTTCAGATCCCTTGGGGGGCGTCCACAAAGACCTTGCAGAAGCGGGCGAGGATGGCGGCGACCTGTGCGCGGGTGGCTTGGCCGCCGGGGGCGACTGTGCTGTCCCCCATGCCGGAGAGAAGGCCCGCGCCCACCGCCCAAGACATGGGCTCGACCGCGTAGGGAGAGATGGCGGCGCAGTCGGCAAAGCCGGTCAGATCGCCGCGGTGGGCGGTGTTATAGCCCATGGAGCGGGAATAGCGGTAGAGGATCGCCGCAAGCTGCTCTCTGGTGAGCAGGCCGCCCGGCTGGAACTGGCCCGTTTCATACCCGTTGACGATACCTTGCCCTGCGGCCCAGCCCACGGGATAGGTGTAATACTGCCCGGCGGGGACATCGGAGAAGGCGGGGGTCTGGGCGGGGGGCGAACCAGCCAGACGATAGAGGATGGTGACGATCATTGCCCGGGAGGTGGGATCGTTGGGGGCAAAGGTCGTCTCCGAAGTGCCGTTCATCATGCCCTTGCCGTAGATATACTTGACCTCCTGGTAAAACCAATCCTTTTCCGCCACGTCGGCAAAGGGCAGAGCGGGCGTAGGAGTGGGTTCAGGGGTGGGCGTAGGAGTTGGGGTAGGCGTGGGAGTGGGACGGCTGCTGCCGCCGCTCCCCCCGGTCGAGCCGCTGCCGCCGGAGGTCTGGCGGGAGACGGCAATGGTCTGCGGTCCGTCGGTCAAGGGCTTCAGATCGCGGTTCAGCAGGGTCACCCCGGCGGTATCCGGCATGGAGAGGGAGGGGGAGAGGGTCAGCGTGCCCAGCTCCAGCGTGCCGCTTTTGTTGAGAGAGGACTGGTCGGTGAGATAGACGGTCACCAAGGTAGAGCCATCGGTGACGGAGCGGGTGCAGGGAGGCGCATAGGCCGTGGCGGAGGCGGGGGTAAAGGAAGCGGAGGTACACTCGCCTGCCAAGGTCAACTCCAACTGAACGCCGTAGATGCTGTCCTGCCCCAGATTTTGGAGCTTGAGACGAAGGGACGAACCGCTCTGGGTATAGGTCAGCTTAGGTGCGGCGGCAGCCCCGGCAGGGAGGGCCAGCGCGCACACCAGAGCGAGCGCCAGCGTCAGGGCGGTCAAACGGCGGTGCTTGGTCATGTTCATGGCCTCCTTCTCACTTTACGAGGTCTACTTGGGGCAGGTCGTCGCCGCCGGGAGAGTAGATCCAGAGGGTCTGGGCGGTGAGCCGCTTGGAGGACGCGTCATTGGGGTCGTCGGTGCGATACAGCTCCAGACGGATCTGGCTGGGCAGCAGGTGGGTGGCGTCGCAGGCGGTGGACGTTCCCTGAAGCTCCGCCTCCGCCTGTACGTCGGGAACGAAGAGGAACAGCCCGTCGGAGAGGTCGCTCACCGGGCCGTCCTCCGGGACGGCGGCGAACAGGAGGGTGTAACCCGCCAGAGGACGTTCCACCACGTCCAGCTCGGTGAGGTCGCCGTCCTCGGTGGTGGCAGTGCCGGTGAAGCGGCCCACCACATTCACGGTGTTATACACCGGGTCGCCCCGGTAATTGCCCACGATCACCAGCGTTCCGGCGGGGATGGTCTCCGTGCCGTCCAGCGTGTCGTAGGTGTAGTCGGCGGAGAGCAGACCCATGGTCGCCCCGTTCAGGAAGGACACATCGTCGCCGGGATAGCTGATGAAGCGGAGGCTCTCCGGGGCGGAAACGCCCTCGACAGTGACGGTCTTGGCGTCATATGTGCCGATGCGGGTGTCGTCGGCAGCCGCGCCGGGGAGCTTGAAGTAGGCGAGGAAGGAGGCGGGGTCGTCCACGGCCTGATTGTGATCGGCGTCCAGAGCGGTGGTCAGGGCGGAGGTGGTCTTGCCCTCGCCGTCGGTGACGGTGACGGTCACCGCTGCGCCGGAGGGGTCGAAGCTCAGAAGCTTGAGGCCGGAGACGGCGGTCTCCTCCTTGAAGGTGACTACCAGCGTGCCGTTTTCGCTCGTGACGGAGTAGGCGCTTGTATCCACCGTCTTGTCGTAGGCGATGCGGATCTCCCCCGCGTCAGCGGTGGCGGTACGGTTGCCTAAAATGTCGTAGGCTGCGACCTCATAGCGGAAGGCGCGGTGGTTGGCAGAACCGATCACGTCCACATATTCCGTCTGGGCGGCGTCCACAAAGGCAATGGACTGGCCGTTGCGGCGGATCTCAAAGCCTTGGAGTTCCCCTTCAATGGCGGAGGGGTCGATGGAAAGGGTGACGGCATTGTCGGCGGTCTTGACGGCTTGGGCGGTCAGCGTCCCGGCCGCGGCGGAAGCACCCGCCAGCCGCGCGCGGCGGCTCTGGTCGCTCAGATACCATACGGCGCGGGTTTCTGCGGGATAGGTGGCCAGCTTGGCCTTGGTTTCGGCGCTGAGAGTCATGCCCCAGCGGGTGAAGAACTCGGTAAGGTCGGCGTCGGCCACGGCGGAAGCGGTGAGGGCCACCTTGTCATCATAGGATGCCGCGCCGGCGGTGTAGGTCTTTGCCTTCCAAGCCTTGAAGAAGCGGTTGTAGAAGTCCAGAGGGTCGCTGTCGTCATAGGCCAAATGAAGCTGGTAGTACATTCCCAGCTGGACAAACACGTTGTTGGACGCGCCGGGGTAGCTCTGGGCCACCTTGGTGAAGATCTCGGCATACTTGCCGCTCATTTCCAGACGGGAGGCAAACGTGCCCTGACCGTTGTCGTAAGTCTGTACCAGAATGGAGTAAATGTTGTTGGTGATCTCCGCCTTGCCCAGCTTGTCCATGTTGTGGCCGATCTCATGGG
>CAJUAS010000019.1 GCA_910584395.1 uncultured Oscillospiraceae bacterium
ACTCCTTGCCGCAGCCGATGGGCCAGTTGACGGCGTAGGTGTCGATGCCCAGCTCGTGCTCGATCTCCTGACACAGCTCGAAGGGGTCGCGGGATTCCCGATCCATTTTGTTGATGAAGGTGAAAATGGGGATGTCCCGCATGACGCAGACCTTGAAGAGCTTGCGGGTCTGGGCCTCCACGCCCTTGGCCGCGTCAATGACCATGACGGCGGAGTCCGCCGCCATGAGGGTGCGGTAGGTGTCCTCAGAGAAGTCCTGATGGCCGGGGGTGTCCAAAATGTTGATGCAGTAGCCCTCGTACTGAAACTGCATCACCGAGGAGGTGACCGAAATGCCGCGCTGCTTCTCGATCTCCATCCAGTCGGAGGTGGCGGCCCGGGCGTTTTTCTTGCCCTTCACCACCCCCGCCTGCGCGATCGCCCCGCCGTAGAGCAAAAACTTCTCGGTGAGGGTGGTCTTGCCGGCGTCGGGGTGGGAGATGATGGCGAAGGTTCTCCGCCTTGTGATTTCTTCGTTAATTGTCATGAAAACTGCCTCCATTCTTATGTTTCTTCTTGAATCGGGCAGTTTCCTACGTTGGACTGTGTCTCATGGCCCCGTTACCTCCCGAGGGACTGGGCCTGACGGTGGTAGGTGTGGCGAATCCCGCGAATGGCTACGCTGTACGCCCGGATATTCTCCGGCAGGGCCATGCCCATATACCCCGTGTCGCCGATGTGGTGGATGTCCGTGCCTGTCATCTTGCACTCCAAGGCAATGCGGCGGATGGTGTCCACGTCCGCCCCCTCCTGCGACGTGCCGATGGCGGTGAGGGTCAGCTTGCCCAAGCTGTGGGCGTAGCTCACCAGCTCCCGGATATACCCGGTGGTGATGCCGGGGACAGTGCCGGGGGCGGGGAGGAGGATCACGTCCGCCCCCGCCTTGGCAAAGGCGGCGATGTCCTTCTTGGTGATGATGTTCTCTCCCCCTTCGCCTACCACGCCGGAGGCGTGCATCTTCCCGGCGCACAGGACGATCTTGTCCCCCATGGCCTTGGAAATAGCGGAGAGGGTGGAGACGATGGCGGAATTGCTCACCCCGTTGCCGGGGTTGCCGGTGAGCACCAGCATATCAACCCCCATCTCCTGCGCCCGCTTGGCGTTGTCCACCGTGGCGTACCGCCCGGGGGACATGGCCCAGATGGTGTCGGCGTTGTCCTTTGCCAGCGCGTCGTCCACCGGTTCTAAGTTCACCCCGATCATCCGGCCGGTCAGCCGCTTCAGCTCCCGCACGGTCTCCTCGGTGGGCACGTCGGGGAGGGCCTGAACCACGGGCTTTTGCACGTCAAACATATTGAGGAGGATTAGATCCGCCCCCTGAGACGCGACGAACTCGGCGTTGGTCACGTCGGCCAGCATGGGCTGGACGATGCCGATGGTCTCGCAGGCCAGCACCCGGCCCTCGCTCCCCGCCACGGCGGCAAGGAAGTCCTCCTTCGTCAGGTGGGTCAGCTCGGAGGGGGTCATGCTCAAAACACGCTTTGCCATAAAACTGCTCCTTTCGCGGCTTTCCGCTTTGGTAAACGTCATATGTGGGAAAAGTATACCAGATAGCCGGGGGAAATTCAAGGGAAAGAGGGGAGAACAAACCCCGCCTACCAGACGGCAGGCGGGGTTAATCTTCCCTGTCAGGGATATATTCCATGATGTCCTCGATCCGGCACGACAGGGCCGCGCATAACTTGTTCAGTGTCTTGGTCTCCATGTTGTCGTTGGCGCGAAGCCGCCGAACCGTCTTGCTGTCGATACCGCCACGCTCTCGCAGCTGATAGGTAGACACGCCGCGCTGCTTCATCATCTTCCACAGTCTGTCAAAAACGATCATATTGCACCTCCATATTGACACCGTTCAGTATGGGGGTTATAATCCTTTTTATTAAGGGGATATAGTCCCCACAGCGAAACGGAATAGCCTTACGCAAAAACCCGCCTGCCAAATGGCAGGCGGGGTTTGCTTTTCATCAACTGAACTTATTTCACCAGCAGGGACTTGCCCGTCATTTCCTTGGGCTGGGGAAGGCCCATAGCGTCCAGCATGGTGGGGATGATGTCGCACAGGCGGCCGTCGGCCAAGCTCTTGCAGGGGGCGTTCACCGCGCAGAAGGGCACCAGATTGGTGGTGTGGGCGGTGTAGGGAGTGACCCCGTCGGACTCCAGCATCCGGTCGGCGTTGCCGTGGTCGGCGGTGATGAAGCAGATGCCGTCCATCTTCCGAACAGCCTCCAGCACCCGGCCCACGCCGGTGTCCACCGCTTCCACCGCCTTGACGGCGGCATCAAACACGCCGGTGTGGCCCACCATGTCGCAGTTGGCGAAGTTGAGAATGACCACGTCATACTTGCCGCTCTCGATGTTCTCCACCACCTTTTCGGTGACCTCGGGGGCGGACATCTCCGGCTGGAGGTCATAAGTCGCCACCTTGGGGGAGGGGATCAGGCAGCGGTCTTCGCCGGGGAACACCGTTTCCACGCCGCCGTTGAAGAAGAAGGTGACGTGGGCGTACTTCTCCGTCTCCGCGATGCGCAGCTGGGTCATGCCCAGCGAGGAGATGTACTCGCCAAAAATGTTGTTCAGGCTCTCCTTGGGGAAGGCGATGACCACGTTGGGCATGGAGGCGTCATAGGAGGTGGTGCAGACGTAATTCACCTTGAAGAAGCCCTTTTTCCGCTCAAAGCCCTTAAAGTCGGGGTCGACGAAGGTGCGGGTGATCTCCCGGGCGCGGTCGGGGCGGAAGTTCATAAAGATGATGGAGTCCCCCTCACCGATCTCGGCGTGTTCGGCGGTGACCACGGGGATGACGAACTCGTCGGTGACCCCCGCATCATAGCTGGCCTGAATCGCGCCCACGGGGTCGCCGATGAACCGTGCCTCGCTCTCGCCGTAGACCATGGCTTTGTAGGCCCGCTCGACCCGATCCCAGTTGGTGTCACGATCCATGGCGTAATAGCGGCCGGAGATGGTGGCGATCTGCGCGCCGTACTGGTCGCAGGTCTTCTTCATCTCCGCCACAAAGTCCTTGCCGGAGGTGGGGGGCACGTCGCGGCCGTCCATGAAGCAGTGGACGAAGATCTTGGAGCAGCCCAGATCATGGGCCATCTTCACCGCCGCCTGAATGTGGGTGATGTGGCTGTGTACGCCGCCGTTGGACATCAGGCCGTAGATGTGGACGGCCTTTCCCGCCTCCTTGGCCGCCAGCATGGCGTCCTTGTACGCCTTGTTCTCAAAGAAATCCCCGTCCTGAATGGACTTGGTGATCTTGGGCAGGTCCTGAAACACCACGCGGCCCGCGCCCATGTTGGTGTGACCCACCTCGGAATTGCCCATCTGCCCATCGGGCAGGCCCACGTCCATCCCGGAGGCGGACAGCTTGCTCACAGGATTGCTTGCAAACACCGCGTCCAGATTGGGCTTCTTGGCGGCGGCGACGGCGTTGCCCTTGTCCGGGGCGTTCAGGCCGAAGCCGTCCATGATGACCAAAACAGTTGGCTTTTTCATCAAAGTTCCTCCTTCGGTTGAAAAAGGGGCGGCGTATTGCCGCCCCTTTTTGTTTGGGTTACCTATCAGTCTTGGTTAGACGCGTTAATGATCTCCAAGAAGGTCTTGGGCTCAAGGGACGCGCCGCCGATCAGGCCGCCGTCGATGTCCTCGTTGCTCAGCAGCTCCGCGGCGTTCTTGGCGTTCATCGAACCGCCGTAAAGGACGGACATACTCCGGGCCACCCGCGCGCCGTAGGTCTTGCGGATCAGGGTGCGGATCGCGCCGCAGACCTCAGCGGCCTGCGCGGACGTGGCGGTCTTGCCCGTGCCGATGGCCCAGATGGGCTCATAGGCGACCACAATGCGGCGCACCTGCTCCGGGGTGACGCCCGCCAGAGCGCACTTGAGCTGATAGGTGATCTTCTCCATGGTCACGCCCAGCTCCCGCTCCTCAAGGCTCTCGCCCACGCAGAGGATGGGGCGCAGACCGGCGCGCAGGGCGGCGTGGATCTTCTTGTTCACGTCCATGTCGGTCTCGTTATAGTAAGCGCGGCGCTCGGAGTGGCCCAGCACCACATACTTCGCGCCCGCCTCCTTCACCATCTCGGCGGAGCACTCACCGGTATAAGCCCCGGAGGTCTCATAGTGGCAGTTCTCCGTGCCGATGGAGATCTTCACGTCCTTGAAGGCGCGCACGCCGGCCTGAAGGTTGACGGGGGGCACAAGGAGCACGGCCTCGCACCACTTGGGCTTGCCGAGGATCTCCCGCATCTCGGCGGCATACTCCTTGGTCTCGGTGATGGTCTTGTTCATCTTCCAGTTTCCGGCGATGATGGTCTTGCGATAACGACGATTCATGCAAATTACTTCCTTTCTTGTGCCTTTAGTACCGTTTTCTAATACGCTTACGGGCCGCGCTGTCTACGGGTCGCTTATGCGTCCAGCAGGCAGGCCACGCCGGGCAGCTCCTTGCCCTCCATAAACTCCAGAGAGGCGCCGCCGCCGGTGGAGATATGGGTCATCTTGTCGGCGTAGCCGAGCTGCTGGACGGCCGCCGCGCTGTCGCCGCCGCCGATGATGGTGATGGCGGAGGTCTTGGAGAGGGCGTCAGCCACGGCCTTGGTGCCCACGGCGAACTTCTCGAACTCAAACACGCCCATCGGGCCGTTCCAGATCACCGTGCCCGCGTCGGCCACGGCGTCGCAGTAGAGCTTGATGGTCTCCGGCCCGATGTCCAGACCCTGCCAGCCGTCGGGGATCTCCCCGGCCTTGACCGTCTGGGCGTTGGCGTCGGGGGAGAAGGCGTCGGCGCACACGGTGTCCACCGGCAGCAGGAGCTTCACGCCCTTGGCCTTGGCCTTCTCGATCATCTCCAGAGAGTAGTCCTTCCAGTCGGCCTCCAGCAGGCTGTCGCCCACCTTGCCGCCCTGCGCGGCGGAGAAGGTGTAGGCCATGCCGCCGCCGATGATGATGGTGTCGGCGATCTCCAGCAGATTGTTGATCACGCCGATCTTGGAGCTGACCTTAGAGCCGCCCAGAATGGCCACCAGAGGACGCTTGGGATTGGCCAGCGCGCCGCCGATGACCTCCAGCTCCTTCTGAATGAGGAAGCCGGACACGGCGGGGAGGTAGTCGGCCACAATGGCGGTGGAGGCGTGGGCGCGGTGGACAGCGCCAAAAGCGTCGGAGACATACACGCCGTCCTCTCCGGCCAGCGCGGCCATCTTCTTGGCCAGCTCGGGGTCACCCTTGGTCTCCCCGGCTTCAAAGCGGGTGTTCTGGAGGAGCATGATCTCGCCGCCCTTCAGGGCCGCGGCCTTGGCCTGCGCGTCAGGGCCGACCACGTCGTCGGCCAGAATGACGCTCTTGCCCAGCAGCTCGCTCAGGCGGGCAGCCACAGGCTCCATGCGAAGCTCCTTCAAAGACTTCTGCCACTTCTCCTCGGTGAGGGTGGCGGGGTCTTTGCCCTTCTCGGTCTGCTTCTTGACCCACTTGTCAAAGCTGGCCACCGGCTTGCCCATGTGGGAGCAGGCGATGACGGCCGCGCCCTGATCCAGAAGATACTGAATGGTGGGCAGAGCGGCGCGGATGCGCTTGTCGTCGGTGATCACGCCGCTCCCGTCCTTGGCAAGGGGCACGTTGAAGTCACAGCGCAGCAGCACCTTCTTCCCCGCCACGTCAATGTCCTTGACTGTTTTTTTGTTGTAATTCATAACAATACCTCTCCTTTCGCGCCTTTATGATCGTTTTTCCTTTGGATAACCCGAACGATCAAGGAGCTTCCCCCATCTCCCCCGCGTCCTGCATTCCGGGGAAATTCAGCTGCCGCAGGGCCTCGTACACCATGACGGCCACGCTGTTGGACAGGTTGAGACTGCGTTCCCCCGGCTGCATGGGGATGCGGACACACCGTTCCCGGTAGTCCTCCCGCAGCCCTTGGGGCAGGCCGGCCGACTCCTTGCCGAACATGAGCCAGCAGTCCGGCGTATAGACCGCCCGGTCATACCGTCTCGGGGCTTTCGTGGTCGCCAGCCACAGCTCCTTGGGACTTTGGCGGCGGAGAAAGTCCTCC
Source organism: uncultured Oscillospiraceae bacterium (assembly GCA_910584395.1). Taxonomy (GTDB): domain Bacteria; phylum Bacillota; class Clostridia; order Oscillospirales; family Oscillospiraceae; genus MGBC124762. The sequence continues at coordinate 6,088 of CAJUAS010000019.1, forward strand.
ACGCTTTCGTAATAGGTCACGTCCAGTCTGGGCCAATAGTCCAGCCCGCAGCGCTTCATGTTGCGCCGCACCGCCGCCTCGCTGATATCAAATCCCAGCGGGCCAATCAGGTGCAGGCGGCTTCCCGTCAGCACACAGGTGCGGGCGATATTGCCGCAATTCTGCGGGATCTCCGGCTCGACCAAAACCACGTTGAGCATGGGCTTTCTCCGACCTCCTATTGAACAGTGACCATTATAATGCAAACCCGCCCCAAAAGCAAGGAATTTTTATGACATTTTATATAAATTTAACATTTCTTTTGGATAGACAAACCAGAGTGCGTGTGCTATGATGGCTGTATCCATACGGCCGTTCTCCCTGTATTTTCCAAGAGCGGCCGGAAATACCCGACAAAAAGAGGGATTGCACATGGACGCCCAACTCATCGTCGTGAAGGTCGGCACTTCGACCCTGATCCGGGAAAACGGAAAACTGAATCTCACCAACATGGAGCATCTGGCCCGCGCCCTGTGCGACCTCTCCAACATGGGCCACCGGGTGGTGCTGGTGTCCTCCGGCGCCATCGGCATCGGCACGGGCAAGCTGGCCCTCTCCGCGCGCCCCTCGGAGCTGCGGATGAAGCAGGCGGCGTCCGCCGTGGGCCAGTGCGAAATGATGCACCTTTATGACAAGTTTTTCGGGGAGTACAACCACACGGTGGCCCAGATCCTCCTCACCGCCGCCGATGTGGCCGACCCGGTGCGCGCCGCCCACCTCTCCGCCACCTTCGGCGCGCTTTTGGAGCTGGGCTGCATCCCCATCGTCAACGAAAACGACGCCGTCGATCCCACCGAGGTGGAAACGGGCGCGGCCAAGGTGCTGGGTGACAACGACACCCTCTCCGCCATCGTCTCCAAGCTGTGCAAGGCCGACCTTTTAGTGCTGCTCAGCGACATCGACGGTCTCTTTGACTCCGACCCCCATCACAACCCCGACGCCAAGCTCCTCTCCACCGTCCCCGCCCTCACCGAAGAGATCCTCTCTCTGGCGGGCAGCCCCGGCAGCCGTTGGGGCACGGGGGGTATGGCCACCAAGCTCTCCGCCGCGCAGGTGGCCACCGGCGCAGGCATTGACATGGTCATCACCCACGGCGCGCACCCGGAGCGTCTTTACGATATCGTGGCCGGAAAGGCCGTCGGCACTCGGTTTCTCGCCCAAAAGGAGGGGTAAACAATGCAGGATATTTTGACGCAGGCCCAGCTCTGCAAGACGGCCGCCCCCGCGCTGGCCACCCTGCCCACCGGGGCGAAAAACGCCGCCCTGCTGGGCCTTGCCGCCGCGCTGGAGGCCCACTCCGGCGACATTTTGGCGGCCAACGCCCTCGACCTTGCCGCCGCGAAGGAGCGCGGCATGACCGCCTCCCTTTTGGATCGCCTGACCCTCACCCCGGAGCGCATCGCCGCCATGGCAGAGGGGGTGCGGCAGGTGGCCGCGCTGCCCGACCCGGTGGGCGAGGTGGTGACGGGCCACACCCTCCCCAACGGCTTGGACGTCCGGCAGGTGCGCGTCCCTCTGGGGGTCATCGGCATCATTTTTGAAGCCCGGCCCAACGTCACGGTGGACGCCGCCGTCCTCTGCCTGAAATCGGGCAACGCCGCCCTTCTGCGAGGGGGCAAGGAGGCCATCCACAGCAACCTCGCACTGGGGCAGATCATGGGGTCGGCCTTGGAAACACAGGGGCTGAACGCCGGATGCGTTCAGGTGGTGGAGGACACCTCCCGCCAGAGCGCCCAGACCATGATGAACCTCACCGAATATCTGGACGTGCTCATTCCCCGGGGCGGCCGCGGGCTGATCCGTGCCGTCACCGCCGAGGCGAAAGTCCCCGTCATCCGCACCGGCGAGGGGGTCTGCCACGTGTTTGTGGACGAGACCGCCGACCTCCCCATGGCCGCCGACATTCTGGTCAACGGCAAGTGTTCCCGGCCCAGCGTGTGCAACGCGGTGGAGTGCGTGCTGGTGCATGAGGCGGTGGCGGCGGAGTTCTGGAAGCTGGCCCTGCCCAAGCTGGGGCAATACCATGTGGAGCTTCGGGGCTGCCCGCGCACCCAAGCCCTTGTACCCCAAGCCGTGTCCGCCAAGGAGGAGGACTGGGACAGCGAATACGGCGACTTCATTCTGGCGGCGCGGGTCGTGGACAGCTTAGACGAAGCGGTGGCCTTCATCAACGCCCACGGCACCCAGCACTCAGAGGCCATCGTCACCCGCGACCTGTCAAACGCCCGGCGTTTCCAGCAGGCGGTGGACGCGGCGGCGGTGTACGTCAACGCCTCCACCCGCTTCACCGACGGCTTCCAGCTTGGTTTGGGGGCGGAGATCGGCATCTCCACCCAGAAAATGCACGCCAGAGGGCCGATGGGCCTTCAGGCGTTGACCTCCACCAAATTTCTCATCACCGGCGACGGCCAGACCCGGTGGTAAGACTGCAAAACGAAAAGAGACGGACGGCACGCTGTGCCGTCCGTCTCTTTTTGCACTTAAAATTCCGTTTCCTCCGCGCTTTCCGGGGTGAGGAGGACAGAGGTCAGGGCTTTGGGAGCGGGTTTTTCCCCCTTCAGCGCCTTGGGCAGAAGCTCCGCCAAGCATTCCGCCGTTTCCTTGGGGGAGACGGTCACGGCGGCGTCCAACTCGCCCAAGGCCAGATCGTCCGCCATAGCCGGCTCATAAGAAAGGCTCACGATCTTCACCCTGTCCCGCAGGTCTTTCTCTTGCAGGGTGTTCCACGTCCCCGCCGTGCCCGCCCGGCTGACGCACACCACCGCGCCCACGTTTTCCACCTCGTCCAGCGCGGTCTTCAAGTACCGTTCGGCGTAGACCGCCCCGCCCCAAGTATAGTTGTTGCCGAGAATGTCCACCTGTTCCACCGAGAACACCCGCCTGATCCGTTCTTCGGCGTCCTCGTCGGGCAGGTCGGTGAGCAGCAGCACCCCCTGCCCCTTGGCCACGTTTTTCTTGAGATACCCGGCCAGCGTGCGAAGCTGCTCCGTCCCGTCCGCCCCCACATGGGAGGCGGTCAAGCGGGCCGCGGCCGTCCCCGGCCGTTGGCCCACGGTGACCACCGGGCACTGCTCCGCCAGCGCCTTGATCTGGCCGTCCAGCTCCTCCCCCTCCAAAACCGGCCACAGCACCGCCGCGTCAGCGGCTTCCGTGCGTAAAAAGTCCTCGATCTGCCCCTTTTGTCCGGCGGCGCGGCCCTTGCAGTCATAGGAGATGAGCCGCCAGCCCTTTTGGGTGCAAAGCGTCTCTAAGTCAGAGAAGAGCGGCTCACAGAGGGGGTCTGCCGACGAGCCCAAGAAAACCACTGTCTGCTTTTCCGCCGCCGGAGAGGGTGAGACCGCCTCTGTCTGCCGGGCAAAGAGGTCAAGGGACGCAAACAGGCGCAACAAAACCAGAGCGACGCATAAAAACGCCGCTCCGGTCAGGATTTTCATTCGGTTTTGAGAGAGGCCGCCCCTCACTTACGAACCACCGAAGTGGCCTCAAAGTTCCCGTTGGCGGTGTAACTGCCCCAAGCCTGAATGGTCTCGCCCTCGTTCAGGCTGGAAATGCCCCGCAGGGTGTTGCTGGTGGTCACGTCCAAAATGGTCACCCCGCTGGGGATGTGGACATTCTTGGGGACGGTCTTGCCGTTTTCGGTGACGAGGATGGTGGCGATGCGGGCCTGATCGTCCTTGGTGAGGATCGTGCCGGTGATGCTGTCCACCGCGCTGCTCGTCCCGGTGATCTCCACCGACAGTGCCCGTTCCCCTTCGGTCACCAGCGAGACGCTGCTCTGGCGGTGGGAGGCCAGATCGGCGACGGCCACGGGCTTGCCGCCCTTGACCACGGTGGTGGCGGTGGTGGCGGTGTAGGTGTGGCGCGAGCCGTCGGAGAAGAGGATGGTGAGCTGGATCGAGCCGTCATCGGGATAGGCCACCGCGCTCAGCGTGCCGGTGACGTTGGCGGACTGGGGGGTGCATTCCACTTGGGTCACGTCGTTATAGAGGACGGTGACCACCACCTTGTCCCCGGTGTGGAGCTGGGTGATGTCGCAGTCCTTGCCCCCGGAGGTGAAGGACACGCTCTTGAGCCGATCCAGCGGAATGGAGAAGCGCACCACAGTGTTGTCGGTGCGGGTGACCTCCAAAACAATGGGGTCGTAGGTGATACCGGTCAGCGTCCCCTCGGTGTCCTCATAGCCCTGCCACGCGTACAGGGTGGTGATGGTGCCGCCCTCGATCTTGGCGGTGACAAAGCTGTTGAGGGCCAGCTTGGAAAGCTCGGTGGCCGCGCCCCGGTAGGTGATGGTGCAGTCGTCGTCCACATCGTAGGCGGTGGCGCGGGAATCCCCCGTCACCTTGATCTCCAGCCGGGTGGGGGTGTTCTTGGTGTTGACCGAGCGGAGAATGCCCTGAATGTAGCGGTCGGTCATGTTCACCGCCACGGCCTTCACGTCGCTCAGGTCGCCGTCCGCCACCCGCAGGGTGATCTGGCGGCCCTCCTGACTCTCCTTCAAAGCGGCCTCGTCGCCGTTGACAGTGACCGCCGCTTCCTTGGGCACGACATAGGTGGTGGTGACGCCGCTGTAGCTGGTCACGGTGATGGAGGTGCGCTCAGAAAGGCCCACCGTCTCCACAGTCACGTCGGTGAGGATGCCCTCCATCAGACGGGTGCCGCCGGAGAGCTTGAGCCAGAGGACCGTCCCGGCAGAGTTGATCCCCGCTTCCGCGTCGGTGTAGTTGGCGGCGTAGTCGATGACCGAACGGTCGCCCACCCGGCCGCCGGCGGAAACCTGCGTGAAGCGGTCGATGGTATAGCTCCGGCCGCTAATGACCACGGCGTCGGTGGTGATGTCCTTGCCGCAGTCGCCCACGATGTCCTCCACCAGCGCGGCGGGGGTGACCCGCACCGTCTCTACCGTCTTGCCGTCGGCGGCGTAGCAGACCTTGGCAAACGCCCCGGTCTTCAGGGCGGTGAAGTTGTCCAGCTTGTTATACTGGTAGATCTTCGTGGCGGCGGGCAGAGTCACCGTCTCCTCGCCGGAGACCTCGCTTTTCAGCTTCAAAAGGCGCATCCCGTCCTCAATCGGCTCTACGTCCACGATATTCCCCGACGTCCACGCATATTTGGTGTACTGGGGCAGCTCCACGTTGACTCCCCGCTCCTTCACGATGTGTTCCATGGCGCGGGAGAGCATGGTGGCGCAAATGGCGCGGCTCATCTGCTGGTCGGGGTTGAACTTGTTGAAGTTATCCCCGGTGAGCACGCCGTAGGAGTAGAGCAGCTTTACATAGGGGCGGTAACGGTCTGCGATCACCGCTTCGTCCGCGAAGGGCAGCTCGTCCGCATCCAACGTGCGGGCCAGATCCTCCAGCCCCATGCCCCGCACCATGTACATGGCAAACTCCGCCTTAGTCATGGGGCGGTTGAGGTCGCCGGAGGTGTGCAGGTCGTTGAGGGTGTCGGCGTCGATCACGCCCAGCGCCATGCAGGTGGCGGCCTCCTTATGAAACCACCAGTCGTCCGGCATATCGGGGAACGCCTTCTTGAGCGCCCCCGCGCTGTCCGCGGCGATCTGCAGCCGCGCGTCCAGCTTCTGGGTAATGCGGGCGCACAGGGCCAGCGCCTCCACCGTCAGCACCGGGTTCTCCGGCTTGAAGGTGCCGTCGCCGTAGCCAGTGAGCACGCCGGCGGCGCTCATATCCTGAATGTAGGGCAGTGCCCAGTGGCCCGCCACATCGGTAAAGTTCGTTCCCGCCGCAGAGGCAGGCACGACCAACGCGGCGCACAGGCAGACCGCCAACACCAAAGCGAGGATTCGTTTTTTCATTCGTTCGCACCTCCATGGATAAATCGGTGTATGCTTCCAACATACACAAATTATAGTACCTCTCAAAAAAAATTGCAACCAGAACTTGTGGTTTGCCCAAAGAATTAGACGGGGAAATTTTTCCCGCAGTTCCACGGCGCAAAAAACGGCGGGCCAAGCCCGCCGTTTTTGCAGTTACAGCTTGAAAATGACCCCCACCGCCGCCGCCGCGGCGATATAGAGGATGGGGTGGAGGTTTTTTAGCTTGGGGAGGCGCATACACGCAAACACCGCCACGGCAATGAGGATGGCGGGCCAGTAGAGGAGAAAGGGATTCATGCCGGCGGCGGGAGAGGGGGTCTCCCGAATCAGCGCGATTTTTGCCACGCTCAGCCCCGCCGCCGTAATGAGGGCGGTGGACGCGGGCCGCAGACCGGCGAACACGCCGTTTACCACCCGGCTGTCCCGGAACTTTTTCAAAAAGCCCGCCACAATGAGGATGACGATGATGGAGGGGGTGATGAGCCCCAGCACGCCCACCGCCGCGCCCAACGGCCCGCCGCAGGTGAAGCCCACATAGGTGGACATATTCACCCCCATCGGGCCGGGGGTGGACTCGCTGACGGCGATCATGTCCGCCAGATCGGCGGCGGAAAACCAGCCGTCAGGCGGGGCCCACGCCCGACTTCTGATACCCAGGTCCTGCAAAAAGGGAATGGTCGCCAGACCGCCGCCCACGGAGAAGAGGCCCACCTTGAAAAACTCGAAGAAAAGGCGCAGGTAGGTCATGTCCCCGTCCCTCCTTTCCCCGTCTGGGCCAGCGTTACCGCCAGCCCCACCGCCCCCGCCAGAATAACATAGATCACGGGGGTGAAGAGGAACGCCAAGGCAGGGAGCAGTCCCCGCAGGGCCTCGGAAAAGACGGACAGCAGAAGGACGGCGGCAAACAGCGCCCCGCCCCACCAATTCTTAATGGTGGTTTTCCCCAGCTTCCAAACGCTGGAGGCGATGAGGGCCACCACAGCGGCCCGCACCCCGGCAAAGGCGTGGCCCACGGCGGGAATGTGGGCGAAATTTTGCAAGAAGGCGGCGATGATGGTGATGATAACCACGCTGGGGAAAACCATGCCCAGCGTGGCGATGATCCCGCCGGGGACTCCCTTGCGCTTACTGCCCACAAAGGTGGCGGTGTTCACGGCGATAACGCCGGGGGTACATTGGCCGATGGCGAAATAGTCCGCCAGCTCGTCCCCGCTGCACCAGCCCCGCTTCTCCACCACCTCCCGCTGGAGGATGGGGAGCATGGCGTACCCGCCGCCAAAGGTGCAGACGCCCACCTGAGCGAAAACAAGGAATAACTGAAGATATTCGTTCATTCCAGCCCCTCCAGCTCCTTGAGCCACAGGGTGGACACCCCATCCGACGGCATCCGCCAATCCCCCCGGGGAGAGAGGGCCACGCTGCCCACCTTCGGGCCGTCGGGGGAGGCATTGCGCTTGAACTGCTGGGTGAAGAAGCGGCGGTAGAAGGTTTTCAGCCACTTCAAAATGACCGTCCGGTCATACTCCCCGGCAAAGGCGCGCTCCGCCAGCCGCAGCACCTTGCGGGGCGGCTCGCCCCAACGGAGGATGTGATAGAGGAAGAAGTCGTGCAGCTCATACGGCCCGACCAGATCCTCCGTCTTTTGGGCGATCTCCCCATTCTTGGCGGGAAGCAGCTCGGGGGAGACGGGGGTGGCTAAAATATCCCGCAGGGTGGCCGCCAACGCCTCGTCCTCGGTGGCGTCCGCCGCGTAGGCGGTCACCCGGCGCACCAGCGTCTTGGGAATGGAGGCGTTCACAGCGTACATACTCATCTGGTCGCCGTTGTAGGTGCACCAGCCCAGCGCCAGCTCGGAGAGGTCGCCCGTCCCCACCACCAGACCCCCGGTCTGGTTGGCAATGTCCATCAACACTTGGGTGCGCTCCCGGGCCTGTGCGTTTTCAAAGGTCACGTCGTGGTCGTCCATGTCCTGCCCAATATCGGCGAAGTGCTGGGACACCGCCTTGCCGATGTCGATGGTTCGCAGAGAAGCCCCCAGCCGCTCCGCCAGCACCTCGGCGTTGGAGCGGGTGCGCTCCGTCGTGCCAAAGCAGGGCATGGTGACGCATAAAAGGTCAGTGCGGGGGCGGCCCAGCATATCCAACGCCCGGGCGCAAATAAGGGCGGCGAGGGTGGAGTCCAAGCCCCCGGAGAGGCCCAGCACGGCGGTTTTGGCGTTGGCGTGGGCCAGCCGCTGCTTCAATCCCAGCGCGGCGATGGTCAAAATTTCCTCGCAGCGGGCGGCTTGCTGGTTGGGGTCGTCGGGGAGGAAGGGGTTCTTGGGGATGGGGCGGGTGAGGGTGGTGTCGAAGGGTTTTCCAAACATATCAAACCAGCGTGGCGAGGTATCCTCCACAGGAGGAATGAACGTGTTCATCCGCCGCCGCTCATAGGCCAGCTTGTCCACATCGATTTCCGAAATCGTCAGCCCGGTGTGGAAACGGTTTTCCGCCAAAATCGTGCCGTTTTCGGCAATCAAGTTGTGCCCCGCAAACACCAGGTCGGCGGTGGATTCCCCCTCTCCCGCGTCGGCGTACACATAGCCGCAAACGCACCGGGCGGACTGGCTCTTCACCAACTCCCGGCGGTAGGCGGCCTTGCCGATGACCTCGTTGGAGGCGGAGAGGTTCAAAATGAGGGTCGCCCCCGCCTCCGCCAGACGGCGGGAGGGCGGGTCGGTGGCCCACAGGTCCTCACAGATTTCTACGCCGATTTTCAGATTCGGGATATTCTCACAATAAAACGGAGAACTTTCCATAGGCGCGTTTTGTCCACAAAGATCAAACCAGCAGAATTCGTGTTGAGTATCAAACCACCGCCGTTCATAAAATTCTCCATAGTTGGGAAGGTAGGTTTTAGGAACGACACCCAATATCTGAAATCCATGAATAACAACGGCACAATTATAAAGTTTACCCGCAGCACCAAATTGCACCGGCATGCCCAATGCCGTTACCATATCCAGTTCCTTGGTCTCCTCCAAAATGGCGGCAAGGCCATCCTCCGCACCCTTGATGAGGGTAGACTGCAAAAACAGATCGCCGCAGGAGTAGCCCGTCAGGCACAGCTCGGGGAAAACCATGACCTTGACCCCCAGCCCCGCCGCCTCCTTCATCAGGGCGATGATCTGGGCAGCATTGTAGGCGGGGTCGGCCAGACGAATTTTGGGGGTGGCGGCGGCCACCTTGATAAAACCATCGTGCATAAGGATACCTCCTTGGACGGAAATGTAAGATATGTGCGGCAAGACAGCAGGGACGGTTCTTCTGTCGTGCCGACAGCAAGAACCGTCCCTCTGCTTGTTTACTCCGTTGGGTTGGCGCGGCGGTCGCGTTCCTTCTGCTGTTCCAGAGCCTCGGCCAAGATCATGTCCTTCACCTTCATCAGCCGGACGGTGGCCGACCGCTCGTTCTCGTCCAACTTCATGGAGATATACTTGATCCCTTCCTCGCACTCCGGGATGATCTTATACTCCAAGCCGTTGACCCGGCGGCGGGTCTTTTCGATCTCCTCCGCCAGAAGCTGGGCGGTCTTTTCCATCTCCGCCAGCTTGAGCATATCCTGAAACGCGTCGGAGAGGGCCTCCACGGCGGAATCCAGCTCCCCGGAGGTGGCGGCGTAGCCGTAGGGGTACACGTCCCCCTTCTCCCGGCTGACGGTGTGGAAGGTATATTCCGGCACGTCCACCGACATGACGTTTTTGAAGCCCAGCTCCAGCTCCACCGACTGCTTGGGGTAGAGGAGGGCCTCCTCCATGGCCGGGCCGGACATGAGGGCGGCAGCCACGGTGAACGAGCCGTGGGCCTTTTCCAGCCCCGCCTCCACCTTGGCGCGGAGGGCCTTATTTTCCCGCACCACGTCCAAAAACTGGCGCATCAGCTCGTCCCGCTTGTCCTTGAGGAGCTTATGCCCCCGCCGGGCGGTTTTCAGCTTGCCCTTGAGCCGGGTCAGCTCCATGCGGGTGGGATTGATGTTGACTGCGGGCATGATTTAGCCCTCCTTTTTGGGCCAATACTTCTCGATGAACTCCGGCTTAATGCGCTTCAGCTCGCTCTTGGGCAGGATGGACAGCAGCTCCCAGCCCAGATCCAGCGTCTCGAAAATGGAGCGGTTCTCCTCGTTGCCCTGAGCCACATAACGCTTCTCAAACTCGTCGGCGAACTTGGCGTAAAGAAGGTCGGTGGGGCTGAGGGCGGCCTCGCCCAAAATGGACATCAGCTCCTTGGTCTCCTTGCCGGTGGAGTAGGCCGCAAAGAGCTGGTTCATGGTGCCCGCGTGGTCCTCTCTCGTTTTGCCCGCGCCTGTGCCCTTGTCCTTCAAGCGGGAAAGAGACGGAAGAACATCAACAGGGGGGATAATTCCCTTGCGGTATAACTCACGGGAGAGGATGATCTGCCCCTCGGTGATATAGCCGGTGAGGTCGGGGATGGGGTGGGTCTTGTCGTCCTCAGGCATGGTGAGGATGGGGATCATGGTGATCGAGCCGGGGCAGCCCAGACGGCGGCCGGCGCGCTCGTAGATGGTGGCAAGGTTGGTGTAGAGGTAGCCGGGATAGCCGCGGCGGCCGGGAACTTCCTTCTTGGCGGCGGAGACTTCCCGCAGGGCCTCGGCATAGTTGGTAATGTCGGTGAGGATGACCAGAACGTGCATCCCCTTATCAAAGGCCAGATACTCTGCGGCGGTCAGGGCCATGCGGGGGGTGGCGATGCGCTCTACGGCGGGGTCGTTGGCCAAGTTGGTAAAGAGGACGGTGCGGTCGATCGCCCCGGTGCGGCGGAACTCCTGAATGAAGAAGTTGGATTCCTCAAAGGTGATGCCGATGGCGGCAAAGACCACGGCGAAGTTGGAGTCGTCGTCTCCCAGCACCTTGGCCTGACGGGCGATCTGGGCCGCCAGCGCGGCGTGGGGCAGGCCCGAGCCGGAGAAGATGGGCAGCTTCTGGCCGCGCACCAGCGTGTTCAGCCCGTCGATGGAGGAGATCCCCGTCTGGATGAACTCGTTGGGATAGTCACGGGCGGCGGGGTTCATGGGCAGGCCGTTGATGTCCCGGCGGGCTTCGGGGAGGATCTCCGGGCCGCCGTCGATGGGGTGGCCCATGCCGTTGAACACGCGGCCCAGCATATCGCCGGACACCGCCAGCTCCAGCGGGTGGCCCAGAAAACGGATCTTGGAGTCCTTGAGGTTGATGCCGGCGGAGGCGTCGAAGAGCTGGACGACGGCGGTGTCACCGTTGACCTCCAACACCTGACAATGGCGCACCTCGCCATTGGGCAGCTCGATCTCGGCCAGCTCGTCATAGGTCACGCCGCTGACCTGCTCCACCACCATCAGAGGGCCGGAGACCTCATGGATCGTCTTATACTCTTTTCTCATGCCTCGTCCCCTCCCTTCTGGATGGCGGTCTGGATCTGGTTGGCCATGTCCGTTCTGATCTTCTCATAGACCTCCTTGTAGGTCTCGTCGGGGGTGGACTTGGCCCGGCCGATGTCCTCCCGCACGGCGACGGCAAAGAGATCCTGAACCCTTGCGCCCCGCGCGATAGCGTCCCGGCAGAGGGAATCGTACTCCAAGATCATGGCCAGCATCTGGCCCTGACGGTCATAGGTGGAGAACCAGTCCACCTCCACAAAGCCGTTTTGCTGGAGGAAGTCCTCCCGGATCATCTTGGCCGTCTCCAGCGTGAGCTGGTCGGCAGGGGAGAGGCTGTCCTTGCCCACCAGCTGAACGATCTCGTTGAGGCTGGCCTCCTCCTGAAGGATGGACATGGCCTTGTCCCGGTGGGCCATGAAGTCCGCCCCCAAATGCTGGTCAAACCACGGCTTGAGAGAGTCCAGATAGAGGGAGTAGGAGTTGAGCCAGTTGATGGCAGGGAAGTGGCGGCGGTAGGCAAGGGAGGCGTCCAGCGCCCAGAACACCTTGACGATCCGCATGGTGGCCTGAGAGACCGGCTCGGAGAGGTCGCCACCGGGAGGGGACACCGCGCCCACGGCGGTAAGAGAGCCGATGCGGCCGCCCTCGCTGCCCAGACACTCCACCATGCCCGCCCGCTCGTAGAACTGGCTGAGGCGGGAGGCCAGATAGGCGGGGTAGCCTTCCTCGCCGGGCATCTCCTCCAGACGGCCGGACATCTCGCGCAGGGCCTCGGCCCAGCGGGAGGTGGAGTCGGCAATGACGGCCACGGCGTAGCCCATGTCACGGAAATACTCGGCGATGGTGATGCCGGTGTAAATGGACGCCTCACGGGCGGCCACGGGCATATCGGAGGTGTTGGCAATGAGGACGGTGCGCTTCATCAGGGATTCCCCGGTACGGGGGTCTTGCAGCTCCGGGAATTCCCGCAAAACGTCGGTCATCTCGTTGCCGCGCTCGCCGCAGCCGATATAGATGACGATGTCCACGTCCGACCACTTGGCCAACTGGTGCTGGATCACCGTCTTGCCCGAGCCAAACGGGCCGGGAACGGCGGCAGTGCCGCCCTTGGCGATGGGGAACATGGTGTCGATGATGCGCTGGCCGGAGCAGAGGGGGGTCTCCGGCGGGAACTTCTTCACATAGGGGCGGCCCTTACGGACGGGCCACTTCTGCATCATGGTCAGCTCCCGCACCCCGCCGTTGGCCTGCTTGACCTTGGCGATCATGTCGGTGACGGTGAACGAGCCGGACTTGATCTCCTCCACCGTGCCCTCCACCCCGACGGGCACCATGATCTTATGGAGCACCACGGAGGTCTCGGGCACAGTGCCCAGAATATCGCCGGTGGAGACCTTGTCCCCCACCTTCACCGCGGGGGTAAAGTCCCACTTTTTCTCCCGATCCAGCGCGGGGACTTGGATGCCCCGGGCGATGGTGTTGCCCGCCTGCGCCATGATCTTCTCCAGCGGCCGCTGAATGCCGTCGTAGATGTTTTCGATGATGCCGGGGCCAAGCTCCACGCTCAGCGGCGCGCCGGTGGTGATGACCTCCGTGCCCGGCCCTAAGCCGGAGGTCTCCTCATAGACCTGAATGGAGGCGGAGTCGCCGGTCATGGTCAGCACCTCGCCGATGAGCTGCTGCGGGCCGACCCGCACCACGTCGGCCATGTTGGCGTCCGCCATGTCGGTGGCCACCACCAGCGGGCCGGAAACTTTTACGATCTTTCCCATAGGCTTCATAAACCTTCTTTCGGGTTGAATTTAACTTAGAGGATGTCTGCGCCCACGGCGCGCTCTACCGATCTCTTGAGGTTGGTCATGCCGATGCCCAGACTGCCCTCCTTGCCGGGGATGAGGATGACGGCCGGGGTGGGCGCGTCCTTATAGCGGGCGATATCCGCGTCCAGATCCTTTGCGAGGGTCTCGGTCACATAGATCACGGCGCAGTTTTCCTTTGCCAGCCGGTGGAGGGTCTCCCGCGCGGCTTGGGGGGTGTCCACGGCGTGAACGTCCAGCCCCAGCGCCTTGAAGCCCATGACGCTGTTCAGATCGCCGATGACGGCGATGGAGTAGTTAGACATAGGCTTCACGCAACCTTTCCCGGATGGTCTCCTTTTCCAGCCCCGCCAGACGGCCGGAGAGAATGATCCGCAGCGCGGTCAGCTCGCTCTGCCGCGCAAAGAGGTAGCCCACCACGATCTCCACCCCGAAGGGCACTTGGCGGGCCTTTTGAACATAGCGGGTCACGGCGTTGTCGCACAGCCGCTCGAAGGCCGTCATGCTCCCTGTCCCGTCCAGCAAAGCCACGCCCTCGGCGGCGGCCTCCTGAAGCTCCTTGGGGAACAGCCGGGGCAACTCCGCAGGCTTGGCAAAGGACAAGGTGTTCCCATCCACCGTCCCGCCGGGGATGAGGGCCGCGTCCAAAAGCTCCTTGCCCCGTTTGGCCCGGAGGGCGCGCACCACGGTGCGGAGGTTGAGACTGTCGATGGTGCGCCGCACATAGCCCACCAGAAAATCGCTTTTTGCGGCCTTGGCGTGGGCCAGCATCTCCTCATAGCACGCCTTGTCCAGCAAAAAATCCGCCTGCTGGGGGTCGGTGGAGGTGGCCAGCAGATCCTTCGCCGCCCAGACGGCGTTTTGGAAGGTCTGGGAGACGTTCTCTCCCAGCTCCCCGCTCTGAAACCCTGCGGCCAAGGTCTGCGGGTCGTACCGTCCCCCCGCCACCAGCAGGTGGGCGGCGTCCACGTCTCTGGCCTGACTTTTGATGAGGGCCTTGGCGTTATGGTAGTCGTACTTCACCCGAAACACCGCCAGCACGTCGGGGTCGTCGGTGGAGCGTTCCAGATCGGCAAACAGCTCCTCCTGCGCCTTTGCCAGAGAACGCTCCAGCTCCGGCAGAGTGAGGGCGGCAGGCTCGGGATAGCCGCAGTCGGCCAAGAGCTTGAGGCACTCGGCATCCTCCCGGGCCTCAATGAGCTGCTCCATCCGCTCCCGGGTGAGCAGCCGGTTTTCCAGCACCCGAAGCCGGGCGGAAACGGCGGCATAGTCGGTATCCTTTTTTCGTGCCACGGCGCTCCCTCCTTTCCCGTGGTCGGCTTACACTCTGGGGAACAGGTGGGCGGCGACCGAGACGGACATGGCCTCCTTCTCCTGCTCCACCAGCGTCTCCAGAGCGCAGTTCAGCTCCACAAGGCCGGACTTCAGAATAAAGCCGCCCTTCATGTCGCGGGTCTCCTCGCTCAGCGTCAAGCGGCCGTCCTTCAGCGCCTCGTTGGCTGCGGTGACGGCGTCTTTGCCCACCAGCGCGCGGTCGGCCTGATTGAAAACAACTTCTTCCCCGCCCTGCGCGGCGCGGATCAGCAGCTTGACCAGCAGCGCGGTGTACTCCTCCTTGGAGAGGGCGCACAGCTTGTCCAGCGCCAGCGTGAAGGTGTCCTCTAAAAGCCGCTGCTTCGCGCTCAAGATCCACTTGCGCCCCTCCAGACCGCCTGCGGCCTCTGCGCGCTGGGCCGTCTGGGCGGCAAGGGCTTCCGCCTTGGCGCGCTCGTCGGCCAGAAGGGCGTCGGCGCGGCCCTGATAATCCGCGGTGATCTCCTCTGCGCGGGTCTTGGCCTGCGCGACAATGTCGGCGGCCTTTTCCCGCGCGTCGGCCGTGATACGGTCAGTGATTTTTTCCAGTCCGTTCATTCCCGTCCCGCCTTTCCGGCTTACAGGGCGTTCATGAGCATCAGGATGGTGCCCACCAGAGACAGAATGGCGTAGAACTCCACGATGCCGCAGAGGATGACGCCCTTCATGTAGTCGTCGGGCTTCTTGGCGACGATGTTGATGGACGCGGCAGCCACCCGGGCCTGCGCCTTGGCGGAGAGCCAGCCGCCGAAGGCGATGGGAACGCAGGCGATGAGGACGGACATTCCCTGCGACAGGGTCAGGGGCACGATGCCGCCGGAGAACGCGCCGAGAACAAACAGGGCAAAGAAGCCCGCGGCGATGCCGTACAGGCCCTGCGTGCCGGGAAGGGCTTCCAAGATCATGCACTTGGTGAAGTGCTCAGGATTCTCGCTCAAAATGCCGGTGGCCGCTTCGCCCACCAGACCGGTGCCCTTTGCAGAGCCGATACAGCACATGACAATGGCCAGCGCGATCCCGATAAAGGCAAGGCCCAGCCCGCCAAACATTTCAAAGAACTCCATTTTTAATTTCCTCCTTTAATGACATCCACATAGTTTGTATGAACTGCAAGGGGGTCAAAGGCTTTGCCTCCGTCCTTGTAGAACCGACCGAAAAACTCCAGACACTGGAGGCGCAGGGTATGCACATAGCACCCCAGCAGGTTGAGCACCAGATTGAGCACGTTGCCGATGAGGGCGATGATGATAAAGGGCACTAAGCCGAACACCGAGCCGAGGGTGTTGAACACCTGCGCGATGATCGCCCCCGCCATCATCAGCGCCATCAGGCGCAGATAGGACAAAACGTCGCTGAAAAAGCCGGAGATGCCGTTGTAGACGATGCCCACCGCGCTGGAGACCTTGCCGAAGCCCTTGGCCTTCCGCGTTCCGCCGATGAGCAGCATCCCGCCACCCACCGCCAGCAGCACCAGCGCCGGTGTTCCGCCGCCTAAAATGGCCCACGCGGCAGAGCCGAGGATGATCCACCAGCTGATCTCGTCGAACACCGCGTCCCATGGGTCTCCCTTGCGGAACTTTTCCACCGCCGAGATGGCCATTCCGGTGACGATCTGGATCGCGCCCAGCGCCATCGACCCGATCATCACCTGAATGGTGTTGTTCACCGGGTTAAACAGTGGCGGCCAGAACCAAGTGGGGTCGCCGCCGCCCACCGGCGGCTTGAGCCGCCCCAAAAGGCTGGGGTCGATCAGCTTAAAGAGCTGGGGAATAAAATCTCCGAAAAAGCTGCCGGTCAGGCTGCCCCAGAAAATGGAGCTGATGCCGCACATGAAGAACATGGACATCATCCGCCCTGTGCCCCCCTTGGGTTTGGCCATGGCCAGAACCAGCGCCGTGCCCAGCACCATCAAAAGTCCGTAGCCGATATCGTTCATCATAAAGCCGAAGAACAAAATAAAGAAGGGGGCCATGAAGGGATTGGGGTCTACCCCGTCGTAGGCGGGCATAGAATACATGGCCGTGACCATGGTGAAGGGGTCGGTGAGCCGGTTGCTCTTGAGCTGAATGGGCACCTTGGGGTACTCCTCCTCGGTGGGGTCGGCGATATCGTAGGCCAGACCGAACTCCTCCAGCGCCGCCTTGACCTCCGTCTCCCGCTCGGCAGGAAACCAGCCGTCCAAGAAGAAGGCGTGCTCGGTGTCCAGAAGCCGGGCCTTGGAGCGTTCCAGCCCCACCTCCTGATCAGCCTTGTCCAGCGCCACCTTCAGGTCAAAGACGCGCCGGGCGTTGTCCTCGATGGTCTTTTGCAGCCCCTCGGCCTCCTTGTCCAGCTGGGCCAGTTCCCCTTGCAGCGCCCGGTGGTTTTCCGCCGCCGTACCGCTCCAGTTGCGGAGGTTCAGCCGGGCGCAGCCCAGATCGATCAGGGCCGCCTGAACCGCCTGCACCGCGCTCTTGTGGACGATGACCAGAAAATAACGAAATTCCTTATCTTCCCCCGCCCACGTCAGGTCGTACAGCTCGGTGGCGGCGTCCAGCCGCTCCAAGACCGCCGCCCGCGTCAGCCGCAGGGACGCGGAGACGAACATCACATCCGTCGCCGCCGTGCCGGCGAGATCCAGCGCCACCGGCAGCTCCAGCCACGGCTCCAGTCCGTGGAGCTGGGTGGTCAGCTTGCTCCGCTTGGCCTGCTGGGCGTTGAGGGCGGACTTGGCCTCGTTCACCGCCCGGGCCGCCGCCAGCGCACTGCGGTAGCTCTCCTCGTCAAAGAGGGTCTCCTCCGCCACCTGAGGCCGCGGGGTGAGCAGTCCGCCCTTTTCCGTGGCGTAGGGCTTGAGCAGCTCCAGCGCGGCGGACAGCTCGTCCGCTTCCCCCAAATGGTGGGCCAGCTCATCGCCCTCCGGCGGGGTCAGAAAGTCCCATTCGGGGGGGAGTGCGCCGGGGGTGTCGATCTCTACGCAGCCCAGAGAGCGCAGACGGCGCAGGAGCTTTCCCCGGCCCTCGCGCATCCCCACGGCGCGCAGATGCTTCATCTTTACAATGGACATTAGTCCCCCTCACCCCCTTTGATCTTTGCTACGATCCCCGCCGCCGCCGCGTCCATGCGGCCCTTGGCGTCTGCCACCAGATCGGCGGCTTCCTTCTTGGCCCGGCTCAACACGGCATCGCCGGCGGCCTCTCCCTTGGCCTGCGCGGCGGTCAGGATCTGCTGGGTCTCCTCCTGCGCCTTGACCCGGGCGGCATCCAGCGCGGCGCGCCCGGCGCGCTCCGCCTCGGCGACGATCTCCTTCGCCTCGTTCTGGGCGGCGGCAATGATCTCCCGCGCCTCTTCCTCGGCCCGGTTGACCACCTCAACAGCTTCCAAAGCCATCTGTGCTTCACCACCTTATTTTCCGGGCGGCAAACCGCCCCATGTTACTGTTTTATTATAATAGTTGGCCATACATTTTGCAAGGAGAATTTTTCCATTTTTCCGGCAGCTTTGGTCGAAGGACGGGGGATTTTTTGCCCCGCGGACATCATTTTGAAGGAAAACGGGGCAGGCGGGAAAAAAGGTGTTGACAAACTGGGCTTGTTCCGATATAATTTCCTTTGCCCTTGCAAGAGAGGATATGGCGGCGTAGCTCAGTTGGCTAGAGCACTCGGTTCATACCCGAGTTGTCACCGGTTCGAATCCAGTCGCCGCTACCATACAGATCCCGCCGCGCCTGCGGCGTCTATATTGTCCGCCACCCATAAGGCCCGGTGGTCAAGCGGTTAAGACTCCGCCCTTTCACGGCGGCAACACGGGTTCGAGTCCCGTCCGGGTCACCAATTTCATATGGAGGCTTAGCTCAGCTGGTAGAGCGCTCGCTTCACACGCGAGAGGTCACAGATTCGAGTTCTGTAGTCTCCACCAAAAAAGCGTCTGACTTATGTCAGACGCTTTTTGTTTTCGTTTTATCCTTGTTGGGGGTCAACACCATCTGCCGCTATTGCGTCCATCACCCGCCCGCTGGCCCAGAAAATAAATTCCTCCGGCGTTGGGATATCTCCTGCCCGCGGACAGCTTTTCCACAGTTCCCGTGCCACCGGGTCGTCTTGCGCCGCCTTCATGGATTCCACGATCAGCTCCGTCATGTCTCGCCGTACCTCTATCTCCGTCACCCCATGCTTTTCCGCTATTTGCGTGATGATCTTCTCCATAGCCTTTTGCTCTTTTGCTGTTAAACTTCCCGGCATTTTAATCACTTCGTTCTCTCTGCTTGGGAAAATGAGTGTATCATATTTTTACTTTGGGGTCAAGTGGCCTCATACATTTTGTGCTGCCTTGCTATGATAACCGCAAAGAGGTGATATCATGGTAACGGCAGAGGTCGTAGCACGGGTAATCCGAGAGCAGCGCAAAAGCAAGAACCTTTCGCAAGAGGTATTCAGCGGACTTGCGGGACTGGATCGAACGCATTACAGCAAGATTGAGCGCGGCTTGCGTACCCCCAGCATCGACACACTGTTTAAGATTGCCGCCGCGTTGGATATCCCGCCTCATCAACTTGTGATAGAGATCGAACGTGCCGTTGCAAAAGAGTAAGGTTTCATCGCGCCGTTTACCTCCCTGCAAAGATGGTTTAATTTGCTTGGATTTTTGAAATATGTATACGAGGTGATGAAAATGGCCGAAGTCGTAATGGTAAACCGCGTGCGGTTTACCTCCTCACTACAGAAGGAGCTTATGCCCCAGTTGGACAAGCTCTCCGAAGAAACACGCATCCCAAAATCCCGGCTTATCGACGAAGCCATTGAAGATTTGTTGAAGAAATACGAAAAAAGAAGGTCTCTCTGGTGAGAGACCTTCTTTTGCGTCTGTGTCCTTTTTTGCCCTTTACTTTTTGTATTTCTCGAAGTGCTCTTCCAGCATTTCGTTTTGCTTTTTGGCCGCCTTGGAAAGGTTGTGCCGCTGGGCAATGGCCGCAACATTGGCCGCATTTTGGCTGCGGCGGGTCTTGACCAGTTCCTCGTTGCCCTCCTCCACCGCTTCATAGACCGCCCGGAATCCGCTCTCCATAGAGACTTGCATATCCTGCACGGCTTCCCGCACCATCAGTCCGGAGCGTTCCGTGGCGATCCTCTGCCGATCCCGATCCAAAAGCTCCGTGGCATAGCGGATGTCGTGGTCGGAAGTCCGCATATCGTCATAGAGCCAGCGCAAGATCCAAAGCTCCCGATAGGTCAGGGAGATCAGCTTTGTCGTGTCATAAAGCTCCTCTAATATTCCTTCGTTGGCGTCCAAATCCGCCGCCATGATGGCGATCTTTTCGGCGTGGGTCTGCTCCCACTTGGCCAGCTCTTTTTCATAGGCGGGCAGCTCCACGGTGTTGTACCGTTCCAGCTCGGTCTTGTACTGCGTGTCCAGCGCCGTCTGCCGCTTGGCGGTCTCCTGCCGCGCCCGCTCCTGCGCCTGCGCCGCAGCCTGTTCCGCCTTTGCCACTTCCTTTTGGTATTCCGCCGACTGCGCCAGCTCCATGTTGCGCCTGCGGCACTCCTTGGTAAATTGATAATACACATATACCAATACCGGGAAAAACAACACGCCAGTCATGGTAAGGGCTATGTATAAGATCTTTTGAGACACGGGAAGCTCCTTCAAAAACTGCATGAGCTTCAGATCTGTCTTTGGCGGAGCGGGAAGCTGGGCGTTGACCTGCGGCAGGGCCAGCACTTGGCGGGTCGGTGGCACGGGACGCGCCTGAAAGCGTTCCCGCTTCAATTTTTCCAGCTCCTGCGTCTCGATCTGAATGACGGTCTGTAGCGTCATCGCATCCCGCACGATGCCGACCTGTTCCTCTTGGGAATAGTTGCTCATATCTCTTTCCTCCTACTATATTTTTAGCTAACATAATAGCTAACATATAATTTAACATATTGTCTTTCGGTTGTAAAGCATAAAATCATGTTAAGGAGTGATTTTATGAGTGAGCATGAACTGGTGATCCATCCCAAGCGGGCTAAAGGGGAGGATGGCTACCGCATTTTTTCCATCCGGGTCAAAGAGGAGCTTTTGGAGCGGATCAACGACATCGCGCTCCAGACAGGATACAGCCGAAACGAATTGATCGGCCGGTTTTTGGAATTTGCCGTTGCCCACTGCACCATTGCCAATTAAAAAGAGAAGGGCAGCACCTCCGGTGTTGCCCTTCTCTTTTGCGAAAACCGTTTTCTTTTACGCCAGCGCGGCGGTGATGATAGCCATGGAGTAGACCTCCAGCGCGTTGCAGCCGCGGGAGAGATCGTTGATAGGGGCGTTGAGGCCCAGCAGGATCGGGCCGTAGGCGTCGAACTTGCCCAGACGCTGGGCGATCTTATAGCCGATGTTGCCCGCGTTGATGTCGGGGAAGATGAAGGTGTTGGCGTGGCCGGCGACGGCGGAGCCTTTGCACTTGGTCTGGGCCACGCGGGGGGAGACGGCGGCGTCGAACTGCAGCTCGCCGTCCACGGGCAGGCCGGGGGCGCGCTCCCGGGTCAGCTCCATGGCCCGGCGCATCTTATCCACGTCCTCGCCCTTGCCCGAGCCGAGGGTGGAATAGCTCAAAAAGGCCACCTTGGGGTCGATCCCAAAGATCTTGCCGCACTCGGCCACCTCCACAGCGATCTCGCTCAGCTCCTCGGCGGTGGGCTTGATGTTGATGGCGCAGTCGCCCATGGCCAGCACCTCATTCTCGCCGGTGGCGGAGGGGCGCACCAGAATGAAGCAGGAGGAAACAATGGAGTGGCCGGGCTTGGTCTTAATGATCTGAAGGGCGGGACGGACGGTGTCGGCGGTGGAGTAGGTCGCGCCGCCCAGCAGGGCGTCCGCCTTCCCCATCTTCACCATCATCGTGCCGAAGTAGTTGCCCTGAGAAAGGATCTTGCGGGCCTCCTCCGGGGTCATTCCCTTGCTCTTGCGAAGCTCACAGAAGATCTCCACCATCTCGTCCATATAGGCGCTGTTGTTGGGGTCTTCGATCTCCGCGCCCCGGATGTTATAGCCCGCGTCCTCGGCGGCCTTCTGCACTTCCTCGGGATCGCCGATGAGGACGGGCTTGAGGAACGTGCCCGCCAGCAGGCGGGAGGCCGCCTCCAAAATGCGGGGGTCTGCGCCCTCGGTGAACACGATGCGCTTGGGATTCTTCTTCAGATACTCAATGAGCTGCTGGAACATTTTGAACGTCTCCTTTTCAACATAATCTTCTTTATCTCGTCAGCCGATGCGGTAGCCTACGCCCCACACGGTCTTAATGAGCCTGCCCTCGCCCCGGTCGGTATCCCCCAGCTTTTCCCGGATGCGGCGGATGTGAACCATCACGGTGTTGTTGCGGTCCAGATATTTTTCTCCCCACACCTGCTCAAAGAGCTGCTCAGCGGAGATGACCTGCCCCTTGTGGATGCACAGCGTCCACAAAATGTCGAACTCCGTGGGAGTCAGGGACACCTCCTGCTCGTAGAGCCAGCAGCGGTGCGTGCCCTTGTTCATGGTCAGCCCCGCCACGTCCACCTCGTCGGCGCTCTTCTGCTCCCCGGCGTTGTAACGGGTATACCGCCGCAGCTGGGCTTTTACCCGCGCCACCAATTCCAACGGATTAAACGGCTTTGTCAGGTAGTCGTCCGCGCCGATGGTCAGGCCGTTGATCTTGTCCATGTCTCCGGTTTTGGCGGTGAGCATGAGGATGGGGAAGGGGTACTGCTCCCGCAGGCGGGCGCAGAGGGTGAACCCGGAGAGGTCGGGGAGCATCACGTCCAGCACCGCCAGATCGAAGCTCTCCCGGGCGGCGGCCTCCAGCGCTTCCCCGGCGGTGAGGCACTTGGTGACGGCGTAGCCCTCGCTGGCGAGGTACACCCCCACCAGATCGGCGATCTCCGGCTCGTCGTCTACCACCAAAATGTGCGGCTGCTTGTCCATATCACTTGGCCAGACACGCCGCCGTTTTCGCGGCCAGCGCGGCGTTGTTGAACACAAGCTGGATGTTGGAGCTGAGGCTGTCGCCGCCGGTCAGCTCCTTTACCTTGGCCAGCAAAAACGGCGTGGTGGCCTTGCCGTGGATGCCGTTCGCCTCCGCCTGACGCAGGGCCTCGCCGATGGCGGCGTTGATGACGGCAGGGTCCATGGAATACTCCTCCGGGATGGGGTTGGTCACCAGCATCCCACCGCCCAACCCCAGCTCCTGCTGGGTCTTAAAAGCCGCGGCCAGCTCTTCGGGAGAGTCCATGCGGTAGTCTACCCCAAAGCCCGACTTTCGGGTGTAAAAGGCGGGCAGCTCCTCCGTGCCGTAGCCGATGACGGGCACGCCGTGGGTCTCCAGATACTCCAGCGTCAGCCCCAGATCCAAAATGGACTTTGCCCCGGCGCACACCACCATCACCGGCGTGTGGGCCAGCTCCTCCAAGTCGGCGGAGATGTCCATGGTGGTCTCCGCCCCCCGGTGGACGCCGCCGATGCCCCCGGTGGCAAAGATGGAAATGCCCGCCATGTGGGCGATGATCATGGTGGTGGTGACGGTGGTCGCCCCGTCCGCGCCCCGGGCGCAGAGGACGGCCAGATCCCGGCGGCTGGCCTTGGTCACCTCCTGTCCCTTTTTGCCCAGATACTCGATCTCGTCCTTGGTGCAGCCTGCCTTCAGCTTGCCGCCGATGATGGCGATGGTGGCGGGCGTCGCCCCGTTTTGCCGGATGATGTCCTCCACCGCCAGCGCGGTCTCCACGTTCTGGGGATAGGGCATCCCGTGGGAGATGATGGTGGACTCCAGCGCCACCACCGGCTTGCCCGCGTCCAGCGCGGCCTTCACCTCTGGGGAGATGTCCAGATATTGCTTCAACATAACGCTTCCTCCTTATGTCCTTCGATCCGCTCGCACACCGTCTTGGCGTTCAGAGCCGGGTTGATGGTCTCCGCCCCCGCAAGGGCGATGGACGCCGCCGCAAGCCCTGCCTTGGCCGCGCGTTCCAGCCCCTCGCCCCGGCAGTAGCTCCAAGCCAGCGCGGCCATAAACGCGTCGCCGCAGCCGGTGGCGTTTTTCATCTCGCCGGGGTAGATGGGGAGGTGGAGCAGCCCCTCCTCCCGGCCGGCGGCCAGAACGCCGTCGCTGCCCAGAGAGATGAACACCCGCTGCAAGCCCGTCTCCAGCAGCTTGCCCGCCGCCACCTGAAGGGTCAGCTCGTCCACGATGTTGACGCCGCTCAAAAATGCCGCCTCCATGCGGTTGGGCTTGAGGGTGTGGAGCTTGCCCAGCACCGCCTTGGCCTTTTCCGCCTTGGCGGTGGAGACCGTGTCCAAAAACACCGGGGCGGCGGAGCGTTCCGCGATAAATTCCACGCTCTCGGCGGGGATGTTGGTGTCGCACACGACCAACTCGGCGCCGTTCAACACCTTTAGTTTACTCTCTAAAAACGCCGGGGTCAAGTGGCGGTAGATCTCCATGTCGCTCACTGCCATTTCCATCTCTCCCTGATGGTCGGTGAGGAACAAATAAGTAGAGGTCGCTTCGCCGGGCAGGCGCAGGGCATGGGAGAGGTCAATGCCCAAGGCCGCGCAGGAGTCGGCGATCTGCCGGGCGGGCATATCCTCCCCCAGCGCGGTGATGAGGACGGTGGGCAAGCCCAGCAAAGCCATGTTGTGGGCAATGTTGCGGCCCACGCCTCCCAGACTCATCCGCACCGTGCCGGGGTTGGAGTCGTGGAGTACCATGGTCTTGTCCGGCGTGCCGCCGATGTCCAGATTCACGCCGCCCACCACCACGGCGTAGCCGTTTTTCATGGGGTATCCCCCCTCTCTTCATTCTCTTCCGTCTGATATTCCGTCCAGTATTGCCGCACCAGCGCAAACCCCCGATCCAGCCCCTCCCGGTTGGCCGCGCCGCCCAGCAGCGCGGCGTCCCCGCCGGAAGCTCCCGCCGGATCAAGCTGCCAGCGGGCCATCACCGCCTCGTAAAGGCCCTCCTCGTCCAAGGCCGCCAGCTCTCGCGCCAGACGCTCCGCCGCCTGACACATATTGCGCTGGCGCAGGCGCAGGACGGTGGTGCTTTCGGAATAGGTCAGCTTTACCTTTGCCACCGCCCGCCGGGAAGTTTTGGGATACAGCGTAAGCTCCAGCTCCGGGCGGCTCACCGCGTCCACACACCGGCCGTAGGCCAGCTCCAGCGCTGACGCCACGCACTCCTCCGCCGAGTCCTCCCCCGGCACGTCCAGCAGCACGGTAAAACCGCTGCCCAGATCCCGCAGGGCGGTCTCCATCTTCCCGGACAGGGCCTCGGCGCTCTCCACAGTCTCCAGCGCCATGTACTCCGCCGGGGGAATGCGGTAGTCAAAGGCGGCGGTGACCTCGTAATAGGCGATGATCCGGTTGATGTGGAAGGTGATGTCGGAGAGGGCGTAGCAGCCCAGCGGTTCTTCCTCCATCATCTGCCGCTTGGCCTTTTCCAGATCCACCGTCAGGTTGCCCGGATAGGTGGCGGGAAAACGGAGATTGCCCTCGGCCTTCCCCTCCTCCACATAGGAACGCAGGGAGGAGAAAAGGCCCGCGTAGGTGTTCACCCGGTAAGTATCCGCCAAAGAGGACGGAGGTTTTTCCACGTGGGGGGCGGTGTAGGTCGCCTCCCGCTCCAGCATGGACACGCAGGAGGTCAGACAGAGCAGAGCCAGCGCCATGGCCGCAAGACGTTTATAGGTCATTTTTCTTATACTCCCGAAACCCATCGCCCAGCACCTCATGGGCGTCGCAGACGATCAAAAAGGCCGCCGGGTCGATCTCCTTCACCAGCGCCTTGAGCTGGACGATCTGCCGCTGCTTAAAGGCGCACATGAGCACCTCCTTGGGCTGGCCGGAATACGCGCCCCTTCCCGTCAGGATGGTCACGCCCCGGTCCATATCCTTCACGATGGACTCGGCGATCTCCTTATCAAAGTCGGAGATGATATAAGCCACCTTGGCCGTGTCCATGCCGTAGAGCATCTTGTCCATGATGACGGTGGAGATATAGAGGCCGATAAGGCCGTAAAGGCCGCTCTCCAAAGAGCGGAACGCCGCCGCCACCGCCAGCACCACCACAAGGTCGATGAACAGCAGCAGCTTGCCCACGGGCAGCCAAGAGAATTTCAGCTTCAAAAGCCGGGCCAGCAGGTCTGTGCCCCCGGTGGTGGCCCCCTGACTGAACACCAGCCCCAGACTCACCCCCAGCAGCACCCCACCGAAAATGGCCGCCAGCATAGGCTCCATGGTGAGGATGGCGGGGAAAAGGTAGTTGAGGCCGTCAATAAACAGGGAGGACAGGGCCATGGCGTAGAGGGAGGACACCAACAGGTGCCCGCCCAGCAGCTTCCACCCCAAGAAAAACAACGGGGCGTTAAAGACGATCACCATGACGCCGATGGGCAGCGCGGGAACAAAGGCGTTGACGATCTGGGCAATGCCCGTCACGCCGCCGAAACCGATGTGGTTGGGATCGTAGCACCACACGAAGCTGATGGCGTAGACCAGCGCGCCCACAGTGATGATAGCATAGCTTTTCAAAATGTCCAGCGCCTTTGGCTTCATGGAAAGGTCTCCTTCAGATTATAAAGTAAGCTGCTCCTGCGCCGCATAGTCCTCCGGGCGCAGCAGCGCGCCGGCGGCGGGGAGGCTGCGCCCGCGGAAGCGGGCGGGGTTGGCGATGCGGCTCTCCTCCAGCGGCTCCGCCCCCGCCACGGTGTGCTTCCCCTTCAGGGACAGCACATTCACCCCTTGGGTGTTGCGGGTGGTCTTGGGCGCCAGAGAGGCGGTGTGGAAGATGAGACAACGGGTGTCGGTGGAGTGGATGGCAATTTCCCTGTCCCGGTCCAGCACCATGGCGGTGACCAGCGGGGACTTGTCGCTGTACGCCCCGGTGAGCCGCTTGCGCTTGGTCTGGGTCTGGTAGCCCGCCATCTCCACCCGGGCCACCTTGCCGTTTTGGAAGAAGAAGAGCAGGTGGGCGGAGTAGTCCCCGGTAAGGCAGACGAATTTCACCGTCTCCCCCTGATCCATGCCCAGCTTGGTGGGGAGGTAATCCCCCAGCAGGCTGGCCTTGGAGTCGTCGAAGTCGCCGAGGCGCGCCTTGTAGCACTGCTGGCGGTCGGTGAACACCAAGATCTCGTCCCGGTTGGTGGTCTCGTAATGGAGGCTTGGGCCGTCCCCCTCCTTGTATTTCTGCTCCCCGCTCATGCGGAGAGACTGGGGGGTGATTTTCTTGAAATACCCCTCCCGGGAGACAAAGACATGGACGGGGTAGTCCTCCACCTCGGCGGTGAGGTCCACCTGCTGGGAGGATTCATACTCGTACAGGATCTCCGTTCTGCGGGGGGTGGCGTATTTCTTCTTCACCGCCTCCAGCTCGGTGGCAATGACCTTCTGGATGCGCTTGTGGGAGTTCACCAGATTCTTGAGGTCGGCGATCTCATCCTCTAATTGAGAGGTTTCCTCCACCCGCTTCAAGATATACTCTTTGTTGATGTTGCGGAGCTTGATCTCCGCCACAAATTCCGCCTGAACATTGTCGATGCCGAAGCCGATCATCAGGTTTGGGATGACCTCCGCGTCCTCCTCGGTCTCCCGGATGATCTTGATGGCCCGGTCGATGTCCAGCAGGATCTTTTTCAGGCCCTTCAACAGGTGGAGCTTCTCCTCCCGCTTTTTCAGGGTGTAGTAGACCCGCCGCCGCACGCAGTCGGTGCGCCATGCGATCCACTCGTCCAAAATCTCCCCCACGCCCATGACCCGCGGCATTCCGGCAATGAGGATGTTGAAGTTGCAGGGGAAGGAATCCTGAAGCGGGGTCGCCCGGCACAGCTTCTGCATCAGCTTTTCCGGGTCTGTGCCCCGCTTGAGATCGATGGTGAGCTTGAGGCCGGAGAGGTCGGTCTCGTCGCGCATATCCGCGATCTCCTTGATCTTCCCCGCCTTGATGAGTTCGCTGACCTTGTCGATGATGGCCTCGGTGGTGGTGGTGTAGGGGATCTCATAAATTTCAATGAGGTTGCCCTCCTTGAGATACCGCCACTTGCACCGCACCTTGAACGAGCCGCGGCCGGTGCGGTAGATGTTGGCCATCTCCGCGCCGTCGTAGAGAAGCTGACCACCGGTAGAAAAATCCGGGGCTTTTAATACCGTGAGTAGATCGACCGACGGGTCTTTCATGTAGGCGATGGTGGCGTCGCACACCTCTCCCAAATTAAACCCGCAGAGGTTGGAGGCCATGCCCACGGCGATGCCCTGATTGGCGGAAACCAGAACGTTGGGGAAGGTGGTGGGCAGCAGGGCCGGCTCTTTCAGCGTGCCGTCGTAGTTGTCCTGAAAGTCCACAGCGTCCTGATCAATGTCCCGGAAAAACTCCCCGGCGATGGAATCCAGCTTGGCCTCGGTGTAGCGGGAGGCGGCCCAAGCCATGTCCCGGGAATAGACCTTGCCGAAGTTGCCCTTGGAGTCCACCAAGGGGTGGAGAAGCGCGCCGTAGCCCCGGGAGAGGCGCACCATGGTGTCGTAAATGGCGGCGTCGCCGTGGGGGTTTAATTTCATGGTCTGGCCCACGATGTTGGCCGACTTGGTGCGCGCGCCGGAGAGCAGGCCCATTTTATACATGGTGTAGAGGAGCTTGCGGTGGGAGGGCTTAAAGCCGTCGATCTCCGGGATAGCCCGGGAGACGATGACGCTCATGGCGTAGGGCAT
>CAJUAS010000020.1 GCA_910584395.1 uncultured Oscillospiraceae bacterium
ATCGAGGGGGAGGATCTCTACCTCATCGGCACCTCCGAGCACTCCATGATCGGCCGCTTCATCGACCAGATCATTCCCGCCGAGAAAATGCCCCAAACTTTGACCTCCTACTCCCCCTGCTTCCGCAAGGAAAAAGGCTCTCACGGCTTGGAGGAGCGGGGCGTCTACCGCATTCACCAGTTTGAAAAGCAGGAGATGATCGTGGTCTGCACCCCGGAGGAATCCATGGACTGGTACGAGAAGCTGTGGCGGTTCTCCGTGGAGCTGTTCCGCAATTTTGACATCCCCGTGCGCCAGTTGGAGTGCTGCTCCGGCGATCTGGCCGACCTGAAGGTCAAGTCCTGCGACATTGAGGCGTGGTCGCCCCGCCAGCAGAAATATTTTGAGGTCTGCTCCTGCTCCAATCTGGGCGACGCGCAGGCGCGGCGGCTCAAGATCCGCTATAAGGACGCCGAGGGCAAGACCCGTCTGGCCCACACCCTTAATAACACCTGCGTCGCCCCGCCCCGGATGCTTATCGCCCTGCTGGAAAACAACCTGCAGCCCGACGGCAGCGTGAAGATCCCCAAGGTGCTTTGGCCCTATATGGGCGGGAAGGAAGTTTTAACGCCGAAGGGGTAAAACCGTCTTTGGGCAGACAAGTCGATTCCGGGCAGTAATTTCCTTTTTCCGTATTGCATTCCGTATCTTCTTGTTTACCGCTCCCCTGCCCTCTGCAAGGGGGTGGGGCGCACCGATAAATAAAAAGGAGGTTTACCAATGAAAAAGAAGGGGTTTTTCGGCGAATTCAAGGAGTTTATTGCGCGTGGAAACGTGATGGACATGGCCGTGGGCGTCATCATCGGCGGCGCGTTCGGCAAGATCAGCACCTCGCTGGTCAACGACATCATCATGCCCCTCATCTCTATGCTCACCGGCGGCATCGACTTCTCCGCTTGGAAGTGGGTGCTGAAGGCCGCCGTGGGCGAGACCCCGGAGGTGGCGGTGAACTTCGGCGTATTTCTGGCCACCGTTTTGGACTTCATCATCATCGCCTTTGCCGTGTTCTGCATGATCCGCGCCATCAACTCCCTCCACCGCAAGAAGGAAGAGCCGGCCGCGGAAGAGCCGGCCTCCGCCCCCGAGCCTTCTGCGGAGGAAGTGCTTTTGACCGAGATTCGTGATCTTTTGAAGGAGAAAAAGGACTAATGTGTGACGAAAACAGCCCTTTGACCCCGCCGGAGGAGGAACAGCCGCCGAAGCGGCCGGAGTATACCAAAAAACAGCGTATCCTTGCCCTCCTCGGTGCGATTGCCATGGTCATCCTCACCCTCATGTATACCTACTCCATCGCCACCGGCGACCTCTTCTTCCGATGAAGGAACAATTGGGGTTTTTGGCGGGCGGTCTTGCTGATTTGGGTTTTGACCCTGTAAAGGCAGATCCCCTTACGAAGTACGGGGAGCTTTTGCTGGAAAAAAATCAGGTGATGAACCTGACCGCCATCACCGACCCCGTTCAGGTGGCGGCCCTCCATATGCTGGACTGCGCCGCGCTGGCCGCTCACCTTCCCGACGGGGTCAAGACCGTGGCCGACGTGGGCACAGGGGCGGGGTTTCCCGGCCTTGTGACGGCGGTCCTGCGCCCCGACCTCTCTCTCTTTCTCCTTGACCCGCTGGAAAAACGGCTCAACTTTATACAAGAGGTTATCGACGTTCTCGGCTTGACCAACGTTTCCCTTTTCCATGTCCGCGGCGAGGACGCCGGGCGGGAGGAGGGGCTGCGGGAGCGGTTCGACGTGACCACCGCCCGCGCCGTGGCGGAGCTGACCGTTTTAGCGGAGCTGTGTCTGCCCTTGACCCGCGTAGGCGGGTGGTTTCTCCCCATGAAGAGTACGGAGAGCGGCGGTGAGCTGGACGCTGCCAAGCCCCTGTTGGGCCAATTGGGCGGCGTTCCTGCGGGGCATTGGGACTACTCCCTGCCCGGCGTCGATGTGACCCACCGCATTTGGCGCATTGAAAAGCGCGCACCAACCCCCCATGCTTTCCCCCGCAAATGGGCAAAGATCAAGAAAACGCAGCACAAATAACAAAAATTTCCTTGCGCGCAGGGGGATTTCATGCTATGATAACTATGTAATTTGCCCATTGTGGGCTTTTGCCGCAAAACTCCGGGAAAGGAGCTGAACCCCTCATGTCCACATCTGTCGCCGTCACCTCGGGCAAGGGGGGCACCGGCAAAACCTCTTTTACCGCTGCGGTCGGCTCTTGTCTGGCCGCGCTGGGCCAAAAGACCCTGTGTATCGACATGGACATCGGCCTTCGCAATTTGGACATCGCCTTGGGGATGTCCGATTTGGCGGTGATGGACTTTACCGACGTGATCCAAGGCCGCTGCGCCTTTGACCGGGCGGCGGTGGAACACCCGAAGATCCCCGGCCTGTTCCTGCTCACCGCGCCCCTTTCCCTCCCGCCCGAGATCACCGGGCAGCACGTCTCCGCTCTGGTGGCGCAGGCCAAGGAGGTTTTTGACTTTGTGCTTATCGACTGCCCCGCCGGGCTGGGAGACGGCTTTCGTCTGGCCTCCGGCGCGGTAGACCGGGCGGTGGTGGTGTCCATGACCGAGCCCTCCGCCCTCCGGGACGCCCAGCGCACCGTGATGGAGCTTTCTCCCCAGCTGGAAGTCCTTCATTTGGTGATGAACCGGGTGCAGCCGCGGATGATCCGCAAGCTCCACACCAACATCGATCAGGCCATGAACACCGCCGGTCTGCCCCTTTTGGGGGTCATTCCGGAAGACCCCAAGGTCACCCTTGCCGCCGCAGAGGGCACGCCCCTGATCCTTGCCGCCCGCAAGGGCGCGGCGGTGGCCTATCTCAACATTGCCAAACGCCTGATGGGCCGGCGGGTTCCCCTGATGATGACCTGACGGCAGCGGGTTAAAATAAAACGAGGAAAGGTGTGTTTCTAACATGACCATCGCACTGATGAGCCACGACCGAAAAAAGGAATTAATGGTACAGTTCTGCACTGCGTACAGCGCCATTTTTGCCAAGCACACCATCTGTGCCACCAATGCCACCGGCCGTCTGGTTCAGGAGGCCACCGGCCAAAAAGTCCACCTTTTCCTCCCCGGCGGGCAGGGCGGCGCACAGCAGATCGGCGCGCGCATCGCCTATAACGAGATCGATCTGGTGCTGCTCTTTGCCGACCCCCAGATCGAAACGGACGACGCCGACCTCCACTACGTTCTCCAGCTCTGCGACCAGTACAGCGTCCCCTGCGCCACCAACATTGCCACGGCGGAGATGCTCATTTTGGGTCTTGACCGGGGCGATCTGGACTGGCGCACGGTGATGAAGCCGCAAAATAACACGCCCTTTACGTTGTAAGAGAAGCGCGACCCGAAAGGACTGACCCCCATGCCCATTCAAAAACCCCGCACCTTATCCGGCTTTATGGAGCTTTTGCCCCAAAAGCAGGTGTTGTTCGACGCCATGGTGGAAAAGCTGCGCCGCACCTACGCCCTTTACGGCTTTTCCCCCTTGGACACCCCCGTCATCGAGGCCAGCGAGATCCTTTTGACCAAAAGCGGCGGCGAGACGGAAAAACAAATTTACCGCTTTACCAAGGGGGACAGTGACCTGTCCCTTCGTTTTGACCTGACCGTTCCTCTGGCCAAATATGTGGCCCTCCACTACAACGATCTGGCCTTCCCCTTCCGCCGCTTCCAGATCGGCAAGGTCTACCGCGGGGAGCGCGCCCAGCGGGGGCGTTTCCGGGAGTTCTATCAGGCGGACATCGACGTGATCGGCGACGGCGCGCTGGACATTTTGAACGATGCGGAAATGCCCGCCATCATCTACCGGGCCTTTACCTCCCTTGGGCTGGAGCGGTTTGTCATTCGGGTGAACAACCGCAAGCTCCTCAACGGCTTTTACGCCATGCTGGGCTGGGATCACAGGGCCGGCGACATTATGCGCGTGGTGGACAAGGCGGAAAAGATCGGGCTGGAAAAGGTGGGCCTCACCCTCTACCACGATCTGGGTCTGGACGAGGACTCGGTGGGCGAGATCCAAGAGTTCATGGCCATCAAGGGCACCAACGCGCAGGTGTTGGACGCGCTGGAGGGCTACCGCGGCCGAAACGAGGCCTTTGACCAAGGTCTGGACGAGTTAAAGACCGTCTGCCGCTATCTGGCGGACTTCGGCGTGCCCGAAAGTCACTTTGCCATCGACCTCTCCATCGCCCGGGGGCTGGACTACTACACCGGCACGGTGTATGAGACCCGCCTTTTGGACTACCCGGAGATCGGCTCTCCCTGTTCCGGCGGTCGATATGATAACTTGGCGGCATATTATACCGACAAACAACTCCCCGGCGTGGGTATTTCCATCGGGCTTACCCGGCTTTTCTACGTGTTGGACGAGCAGGGCTTGCTCAATCCCGACGCCCTTACCGCCCCGGCGGAGGTTTTGGTGCTGCCCATGACCGAGGACTTAGCCCCCGCCGTAGCGCTGGCCACCGCCTTGCGGGAGGGTGGCGTGACCGCCCTGCTCTACCACGAGGGGAAAAAGTTCAAGCAGAAGCTCTCCTACGCCGACAGGCTGGGAATCCCCTTCGTGGCTCTGCTGGGAGAGGACGAGCTGGCACAGGGCAAGGTGGCCCTGAAGGATATGTCCAGCGGGGAGCAGCAGCTCCTCACCGCCCAAGAGGCCGCAGCGTATGTAACACAGGCTTTGGCGGCGCGCAGAGCCGCCCGGCCCATTCAGGAGAAACCGCAATGAAAAAACGTCTGATCGCCGCCCTGCTGTGCGGCTGTTTCCTCGCCACCCCCGCTCTGGCGACCAGCTCCTTCCCCACCGTCAACACCTATTCCCCCGGCTATTACACCGACGTGAAGCCGGACGAGTGGTACGCCGACGCGGCCCGGCTCTGCTATGAAGCGGGGCTGATCACCGGCACGCGGGCCAACACCTTCTCCCCCAACAACGCCGTTACCATCGGCGAAGCCGCCGCGCTGGCCGCCCGCATCCTCTCCTCTATCAGCGGCGAGGCCATCCGCGCCGAGGCGGCGGGAGAGGCTTGGTATCGCCGGTATGTGGATTTTTTGGAGGCCCATTCCGTGGCTGTGCCCGACCCGGCCCAGAACGCGTCCCGCACCCAGTTTTTCCATCTTCTGGCCGCTGTCGTTCCCCCGGAGCGTCTTGCCCCCATCAATTCCATCGAGACCCTCCCCGACACCGACGACCCCGACATCCTGCGGTTTTATAACGCGGGGGTTTTGACCGGCACGGACGCCACCGGGACGTTTCAGGGCGGGCGCGGCCTGCGCCGCAACGAGTGCGCCACCATGGTGGCCCGCATCATCGACCCCGACCTCCGCCGGACCTTTACCCTCAAAAGCGAGGCGGAAACCCCCACCCTCTCCCCCGAGGAGGAGCTTTTGCAAACCGAGGCCTTTCGGGTCAACGGCGTGTCGGTGAGCTTTGACCGTTTTATCGAGACCCTCAACGCCTGCGTGGCCGAGACGGACGCCAATTTGAAGGCCAACAACAGCAAGGGGCTGGACTGGAACGCCAAATACACCGGAGTGGACGACCTTCCGGCGTATTTTAAGGAAATGGCCATGGCCCGTCTGGTGGAATCTACCCTTATTTCCTCTCAGGCCAAGGCTCTGGGGTGCAGCGAGGAGGCCCTCCCCGCCGTGCTGACCCCAGATCCGTCCAAGGCGCTGGACAAAATCTACTGCGCCAAGCACATTTTAGTGGCCGACGAGCAGACCGCCACCGCCATCGTGGCCCTGCTGAAATCCAGCCCCTCGTTGGACACCTTTAACTCCCTGATGAACCAATACGGCACCGACCCCGGCATGAAATCCGACCCCAGAGGGTATATTTTTACCGACGGAGATATGGTCGCTGAATTTGAAAACGCCGTCAAGGCCCTGAACATCGGCGCTTGCTCCAACGTCCCGGTGAAATCCCAGTTCGGCTATCACGTCATTCTCCGCCTTGACCCCACCACCCGCAGCGGATGGGAGCAGGCGGTTCAGGAGCTGAAATACGAGGACTATGTGGACGCATGGGTGGTTTCCGCCACCGTCACCCCCAACACCGCCGAGCTGAACAAGCTGGATGTTCAGGCCCGGTACGAGGCTTATCTGGCGTCCCAAAACGGCTGAATGACCGCAATCAAAACACGATGGAGTTGATCGCAATGGAAAACATCAAAACCGCTTACCGCACCCATACCTGTGGGCAGCTTCGTATGGGCGACGTGGGCGCCAAGGTGACTGTCGCCGGCTTTTTGGAGAATCTCCGGGAGGTGGGCGCCAACCTTGGCTTCGCCGTCCTGCGGGATTTTTACGGTCTTACCCAGATCGTCATTGAGACCGAGGAGATGATGGCCGCCTTTAAGGCCCTCAACAAGGAGTCCACCGTTCAGGTCACCGGCACGGTGCGGGAGCGGGATTCCAAAAACCCCAATATGCCCACCGGCGACATTGAGATCCTCCCCGAAACTCTCACGGTCTTGGGCCGCTGCCGCCACAACGAGCTGCCCTTCCAAGTCTCCCGCTCCCGGGAGGCGGACGAATCCGCCCGGCTGAAATACCGCTATCTGGATCTCCGCAACCCCGAGGTGAAGGCCAACATCATCCTCCGCTCTCAGGTGGTGGCCGCCCTGCGCTCCGCCATGATCGAGCAGGGGTTCATGGAGATCACCACCCCCATCCTCACCGCCTCCTCCCCGGAGGGCGCGCGGGACTACCTTGTCCCCTCCCGCAAGCACCCCGGCAAATTCTACGCCCTCCCCCAAGCCCCCCAGCAGTTCAAGCAGCTTTTGATGGCCTCCGGCTTCGACAAGTACTTCCAGATCGCCCCCTGCTTCCGGGACGAGGACGCCCGGGGCGACCGCTCCCCCGGCGAGTTCTACCAGTTGGATATGGAGATGGCCTTTGCGTCTCAGGAGGACGTGTTCGCCGTGCTGGAGGAGGTCCTGCCCCCCATTTTCGCCAAGTTCGGCAAGTATAACACCGCCTCCTCCGCCCCCTTCCAGCGCATCCCCTTCTTGGAGGCCATGGACACCTACGGCTCGGACAAGCCCGACCTGCGGATCGACCTGAAGCTGCAAGACGCGACCGACCTGCTGGCCGACTGCGGCTTTGAGCCGTTCAAGGGGAACGTGGTGAAGGCCGTAAAGGTCACAAACTTTACCGCCACCCGGAAACAAATTGATAAGCTCTGCGCCGACGTGGAGGTGCAGACCGCCCAAAAAACCTATTGGTTCCGTCTGGACGAGAACGGCGAGCTGGTGGGCGGCATTGCCAAGTTCCTACAGGAAAAAAAGGCCGAAGTCATTGCGGCCCTTGGCTTAGAGCCGAACACCTTTGTGGGTCTGGCGGCCGGGCCGCTGCTGACGGCCCAAAAGACGGCGGGGGTGCTGCTGAAAATGGCGGCCCAGCTCGCTCCCGAACATTTCAACAAGGAAACCTACGAATTTTGCTGGATCGTGGACTTCCCCATGTACGAAATCGGGGAGGAAAGCGGCGCGCTGGAATTCTGCCACAACCCCTTCTCCATGCCCGCCGGCGGGCTGGAGGCGCTGAAAAAGGCGGCCTGCGGGGAGCTCGACCCCCTGTCCATCACCGCCGACCAGTACGATTTAGTGTGCAACGGCGTGGAGCTTAGCTCCGGCGCGGTGCGCAATCACGACCCGGAGATCATGATCGAGGCGTTCCAGCTTGTGGGTCTGGGCGAGGAGGACGTGGTGAAGAAGTTCCCCGCCATGTATAACGCCTTTACCTACGGCGCGCCCCCCCACGCGGGCATCGCCCCCGGCGTAGACCGGATGGTGATGCTGCTGGCCGGGGAGGACTCCATCCGGGAGATCATCCCCTTCCCCATGAACAAGTCCGCGCAGGATCTGATGATGTCCGCCCCCAGCCCCGTCACACAGGCCCAGCTGGACGAGCTGCACATCGCCGTCACTGCCACCGAGGACGAAAGGGAAGAATAAAAAACAGGGGGACAGTCCCAGACTGTCCCCCTTTGTCTTTTGCCCTGCCCCTTCTTATGCCAGCCGCATGGCGATCTGTCCCACCACCCCGAAGGTGAGCAGCACCGAGATCCCATAGAGCATTTGGGCCGTTCCAAAGGGCATATTGACCGCTTTTTCTACCACTGTTTTTACCTTTTCCATGGGGAAATTCCTCCTTGCTTTTTGGATGTCCCAATTGTAATTTCTTTTCTGTCCCATAAACAGGACGTTTGCCTTCTTTTTTCTCGAAACTTTGTTCGCTGAAACCGTTGTTCTATTTATACAACGTCTGTTCGAGTTTGTCAAGCCTTTTTCCAAAAAATTTTTTCGGAACTTTTTCCCACCCCCTTCGTCCAAGGGAATATCAGTCAAACCCCGCACAAACATTCCAAGAGGAGGAGAAAAACCATGAAGCGCAAACTTTTGTCCCTGTTCCTTGCCTCTGTGATGCTCTTCGGCGTGGCCGCCCCCGCTCTGGCCGCCGAGGAAGCGGATCAGGAGCTGATGAACGTCACCGCCAAGGTCAAGGCCACCCTTGATCTGGACACCGAACTTTACGACGACTTTCAGGGCTACAGCGAGGAGGACGTTTTGCTGGGCAAGCGTTGGAAGCTGAGCTGGTCGGGCGACGGCATCGGCCTCACCATCACCGCCGACGACTCCGGCAAGATCTACTCCTACAACGCCTACCGCGCTGTAGAGGACATCGCCGTAGCTCTCCCCTCCCGCTCCAACGGCGGGCGGCTGGATATCCCCCGTCTGCCGGAGGACAAGTCGGGCGCAGCCTATGACACCGCCAAGGCCTTCCTCGCCAAGGTGCTGGAAGCCCCTGTGGAGACCATTGAGCTGTCCAACGAGTACCGCCCCTCCCTCTCTCAGGACACCTATTGGTACAACGGCACCGTCCTGCTGAACGGTCTGGATTCCCCCATCACCTGCCACATCTCCGTCCGGGCCAGTGACCTCACCGTCCTGCGCTTTGACCGTAGCGACGAGAACAGCGGCTATCTGGGCGGCGTGCCCGGCAAGGATACCTCCGTCACCGACGCGCAGGCCCGCCGCCTCCTCCGCTCTACCATCGACATGGAGGCCAAATATGTTCTTTTAGACGACGGCAAGACCGCCCGGGTGCAGTATGTGCCCCTCTACGGCGACAGCTACTATGTGGACGGCGCGACCGGTGAGCTGGTCAACCTCACCGAGCTGCGCTCCAAGCTGTGGGCTTCCGGCGGCGCCGGCAACCGCTATCTTACCAGCGCTGACATGGAGACCGCCGCGCCGGAGGATGCCGGGGCAATGAAAAACGCCCTCACCCAAGCGGAGAAGGACGGCGCGGCCATTCTGAAAACCGCCCTTTCCAAGGAGGATCTGGACAAGGTACTGAAGAACGCTTGGCCGGAGATGGGTCTTGAGAAGTACACGCTGGCCACCGCCACCTACAGCATCTCCGAAAAGAAGCTGGACGAGGGGGTGGAACGCACCCCGGAGGACTACGACGTGACCTGCCGGCTCACCTACGGCCGCCAGTTGGACGGCGCGACCGCCAACAAATACGTCACCGTGGACGCCAAGACCGGGGAGCTGCAGTCCCTCCGCTCCGGCCGCTCCTATAAGGACGGCTGGCCGGACAGCTTCCCCATCTCCACCCCCGTGAACACCGCCCAGTCCACCGCCGAGGCCTTCCTCACCGCCTTTGCCGGGGAAAACTACGCCAAGCTGGGCCTTTTCTCCACCGACAGTGCCAAGGACTCCAAGGGCTGGCAGCACACCTTTACCTTCCAGCAGGAGAACGCCGGGTACTTCTTTGACGGCAACTCCTATA
Source organism: uncultured Oscillospiraceae bacterium (assembly GCA_910584395.1). GTDB lineage: Bacteria > Bacillota > Clostridia > Oscillospirales > Oscillospiraceae > MGBC124762. Next base: position 9,841 of record CAJUAS010000020.1, read on the forward strand.
CCGTGGGCGTGGACGCCACCGACGGCACGCTGACCTATGTTTCCGGCCACTTTGACAAGGAAATTGCGCTGGTCACCCCCGCCAAGGTGGTGAGCAAGGCCGCCGCCATCGAGACCTACGAGACCGCGCTGAAGCTGAACTACGGCTATCTGGAAGTGCCTGTGTCCATCTCCCTCGCCGGGCAGCAGATCATCCCCCTCCTTAAGGAAGCGGGCTATGAGTACGTCGAAGCCCTGAAAACCGGCTTTGTTCTCTCCCAGCCGGAGGATAAGCACATCCGCGGCGTGGACGCGGAAACCGGCGAGGTTCTCTCTTGGGACAACACCCCCGGCGAGGAGACCGGCATCACCTATGACGATCTGGACGGCCACTGGGTCAAACCCGCCGCCGACGCACTGGCGGTGTTTCAGATCGGCTTTGGCGGCGGCTCTTTGAAGCCCGCCGAGGCCCTCACCCAGCGGGACATGATCGCCCTGCTTTTGAGCGTAGAGGGCTACTCCTTCGACCCCGCCACCGCCACCAAGGACGAGGTGGACTGGCTTTACAGCCGGGCCTATACCTACGGTCTGGTCACCCCCGAGACCCGCAACGAGGAAAAGGCCATCTCCCGGGGGGAGCTGGTGAAGTGCCTTCTGGACAGCGCGGGCTATGAGAAGATTGCCAACATCCCCGGCATCTTCCGCTGCGACTTTGCCGACGCCGCCTCCATCCCCGCCGGGGATATGGGCTACGCCGCGCTGGCTCAAGGGCTGGGGCTGGTGAACGGCGGTTCTGCCGGGAGCTACGCCGCCGCCCGCACCGCCACCCGAGCGGAAGCCATCTCCTTCCTCTATCAGTACATGAAGTAAAATCACAGTTCGCTGAAAAAACACCGCCTGATTTCCACATCAGGCGGTGTTTTCTATTGTCTTTTTCCTCCTTCTGTGGTAGAATATCAAATAGTATACACATTCATATTTTGCCAAAGAAGGAGGGAAGGGCCTCGTGAATACCGCCAATGAGATTTGGAAAAAAGCCCTTCTGATTTTGGGGGAGGATCTCACCTCCACCACCCTGCGGACATGGTTTGACGACGTGACCGCCGTGGCCATGGACGGGGACACGCTCATCCTCTGCTCCCCGGAGGAATTCAAGCGGGACATTATCCGCCAGCGCTATCTGGACAACGTGGAAAAGGCGCTCTATGAGCTGTTTTCCCAATCCATTCCCGTCCGTTTTGTGGACGCAGAGGAGGCCAAGTGCTGGGAGAGCGGCGAGGCCGGGGAAGAGGACGCGTTTTTGAAGGGTGCGGGGGAATATACCTTCGATAAATTCGTGGTGGGCTCATCCAACCGCTTTGCCTATAACGCCGCGAAAAAAGTGTCGGAAAACCCCGGAAAAAGCTATAATCCCCTGTTCATTTACGGTTCTTCCGGGTTGGGCAAGACCCACCTCCTGTACGCCATCGCCCACGCCATTCACAAGGACCACCCCAACTGGAAGATCCTCTACGTCAAAAGCGAGACCTTCGTCAACGAGCTGATCGAAAAGCTCCGCTCTCAGGAACGCTACATGGAGGAATTCCGCAAAAAATACCGCGAGGTTGACGTATTTCTCATGGACGACGTGCAGTTCATCGCCGGAAAAAACTCCAGCGAGGAGGAGCTGTTCCACACCTTTAACACCCTCCACGAACAGCAAAAGCAGATCGTCTTTACCTCCGACCGCCCCCCGCAGGAGATGCTTCGCTTGGAGGCACGGCTCAAGACCCGGTTCGACTGGGGTCTGTCCGCAGATATTCAGCCCCCCGACTATGAGACGCGGGTGGCCATCATCAAAAATAAGGCCATCGCCCGTGGGGTGAACCTGCCCCAGCCGGTGCTCCAGTATGTGGCGGAAAACATCACCTCCAACGTCCGTCAGATTGAAGGCACGGTGAGCAAATTAGTGGCCATGCAGGAGCTTTTGGGGGAACAGATCAATGTGGACAACGTGATCCGCGCCGTGCGGGATATGCTCTCCACCAAAAATGAGTTTCTCCCCTCCCCCGACCTCATCATCAGCGAGGTGGCCCAGTTTTATCAGTTGGACAGCGAAGCCATTAAAGGACAGGGCCAGAACAAGACCATTTCCGCCTCCCGCAACGTGGCCATGTATCTGATCCGCAACATGACCGACCTGTCCCTTCAGGAGATCGGCGACATTTTTGGCAACCGCCACTATTCCACCGTTATCTCCTCCATCAAGCGGGTGGAAAAGCTGCTAAAGGAAGACCCCGATTTAGGGGAGATCATCCGCGATTTGAAAAGCGCCATCAACGGAAAATTCGAGTGATCTTCCACACTCCGATGTGGGTGTTATGTGATTCTTTTGTGGAAGCCTGTTTTATTCACACTCTTTCCACACGTCTCCCCTTTTTTCCACACGTCTGTGTGGAGGCACAATTTCCCGTTTCATGCCCTTTCCCGCCACCTTTCCACAAAATCAACGCCTCTACGACTTGTACTAAAAATAACCTTACCTTTTTTGAAAAAGACACCTTGAAAGGAGTTTTTATCATGCGCTTCACCTGTGAAAAAGCCCTGCTCCAAAACGCCATCACCACCACCGGGCGGGCCGTGGCGGTCAAGACCTCCATCCCCGCGCTGGAGGGAATCCTCATCGAGGCTCTCGGTTTTCTTCGCCTGACGGGCTACAACTTAGAGACGGGCATCCAGTCCATCGTCAACGCCGACATTCAGGAAGAGGGTACACTGGTGCTTTCCGCGAAGCTGCTGGGCGAGATCGTCCGCAAACTCCCTGACGAGCCGGTCACCATCTCCTCCAAGGGGCTGACGGTGAAGTTAGACTGCGGCCAGAGCCACTACACCCTTCAGGCCATCGACCCCGATGAATTTCCCGAGCTGCCCCAGTTCGACGGGGAAAACGAGCTTGTCATGGCCCAGTGCGATCTGAAAAAAATGATCTCCCAGACCATTTTTGCCGTCTCCTCGCAGGACATCCGCCCCGTTCACACCGGCTCTCTCTTTGAGGTGGAAAACGGCTGTCTTACCATGGTCAGTCTGGACGGCTTCCGGCTGGCCCTGCGGCGGGAGAAGTACCAGAAAAACTTGGGGGATGAACACTATTCCTTTGTTGTCCCCGCCTTTGCCCTGAGCGAGGTGGAAAAAATCTGCGACGAGACCGACGAGCCCATCTCCATCACTCAAGGCCCGGCCCACGTCCTCTTTACCATTGGCGATACCATCGTGGTCTGCCGCCGTCTGGAAGGAGAATTTCTCAACTATAAGCAGTCCATCCCCCGGGAAAATAAGATCAAGGTGGTGGGGGCGACCCGCGACCTGCTGGCGTCCATCGGCCGCGTATCCCTGATTTTAAGCGACAAGCTGAAAAATCCTCTGCGCTGCACCTTCCGGGAAAATCAGCTCTTTATCACCTCCAAGTCCGCCATTGGCGACGCCTCCGACCTCTGCACGCTGGAGGGGGACGGCGGCGGACTGGAGATCGGTTTTGACAACCGCTATCTCTCCGACGCCCTGCGCTTTGCCCCTGCCGATAAAGTCCGCATGGAGCTGAACACCCCCGTCTCCCCCTGCGTGATTTTGCCTCCCGACGAAGGGGACGAGAGTTTTCTCTATCTGGTGCTCCCTGTGCGTTTGAAGGCGGGAGACTAAACCTTCCACAGCAGGGGCAAATAAGGGGAGAAATGTTCCACATGAAACAAATTTTTATTCAAACGGAATACATTAAGCTGGATTCCCTGCTGAAATTTGCGGGAGCGGTGGAGACCGGAGGAGAGGCTAAGGAAGCCGTCTTAGACGGGGAGGTTTTCTTCAACGGCGAGCCGTGTCTCATGCGGGGAAAAAAGTGCCGCGCCGGAGATCAGATCTCCTTTCGGGGCGAGACCTATGAACTGATATGCGGGTAGACGCCATCACCTTGGACTTCTGGCGCAATTACCCCCACGAGGCCCTTTCCTTTTCGCCGGGGGTCAACGTGTTTTACGGGGACAACGCGCAGGGAAAGACCAACCTTTTAGAGGCCATTGCCTACCTCTCCTGCGCCAAAAGCCACCGGGCGCGGTATGACCGGGAGCTGATCTACCACGGGGTGGATCACGCCTTTGTTCAGGCAGAGGTGTGGGACGGCCGGCGGGCCGTCACCATCGAAGCCCGCCTTCATCGACAGGGCCGCCGCCAGCTTTTGGCCAACGCTGTGGGGTTGAAAACCGCCGCGGAGTTGTCTGAAAGTCTCAAAACGGTACTTTTTTGTCCCGAAGATCTGTTTTTGGTCAAGGCGGGGGCAGCCGAACGCCGCCGGTTTTTTGACGCGTGCATCTCCCAGCTTCGCCCCCGCTACGCGGTGGCTCTGGCGGAATATAAGAAGCTATATGAACACAAGACCCGCATTTTGCGGGACTGGTCGGACAAGCCCGACCTGCTGGACGCGCTGGACGACTTCTCCCTCCGCATGGCCCAAATGGGGGCGGTGATCATCCACTACCGCGCCCACTTTGTCAAGCAGCTCCAACACCACGCCCCCGCCATCCACGCCGAATGTTCCGGGGGACATGAGACGCTGGAGCTGGACTATAAGACTGTCTCTACCGTCGCCGACCCTCTGGCGGGGCGCAAGGCCATTTTTGACGCTCTGCTCCTCCACCAGCAGACTCACCGTCAGGCAGAGCTGGACGCCCGCCAGTGCCTCACCGGCCCCCATAAGGACGACCTTCTCCTCACCATCGACGGCCAGACCGCCAAGGAATACGCCTCTCAGGGCCAGACGAGAACGGCGGCGCTGGCCTTAAAATTGGGCGCGCGGGAGCTGTGCTATGCGGACACCGGCTATTGGCCCGTGCTCCTTCTGGACGACGTTCTCTCCGAGTTGGACGCCCGGCGCAGGGAGTTTGTGTTGGAGCGTATCCAAGGGGGGCAGGTATTTATCACCTGCTGCGAGGAGGGGGAATTTCCCACGGCGAAGAAGTTCCGCGTGGCGGACGGAAGGGTTGTAAAGTAATGTACCTTCACATTGGGGATGCAGTGGTCGTACCCTACGGGGACATTTTGGGGATCTTTGATCTGGACAACGCCACCTACGCCAAGGACACCCGCGATTTTCTGGCCCGTGCGGAGGAGGCCGGACAGCTCGCGACCTTGGGCCAACGGCTGCCGGTGTCTCTGGTGGTGACCGATGGGGGGACGTACCTTTCCCCCATTTCCTCCGCGACGCTGAACAAGCGGCTGAGCGAAAACCGCTGGGAATAAATTTGCAACCCCCACGAATTTGTGTTATAATAGGTTAGATAATGACTTCGGAGGTATTCCTATGGAAAAGGACGAAGAATTGATCTTGGACGCACAGGAATCCACCCATGTGGAGCATGAATACGGCGCGTCGGAGATCCAAGTGCTGGAGGGACTGGAGGCCGTCCGCAAGCGGCCGGGTATGTATATCGGTTCTACCAGTACATCGGGTCTCCACCACTTGGTCTACGAGATCGTGGACAACGCCATCGACGAGGCGCTGGCGGGCTACTGCGACCATATCACCGTCACCATCCTCCCCGGCGATGTCATCAAGGTCACCGACAACGGCCGCGGCATCCCCGTGGACATCCAGCAGCAGACGGGCAAGCCCGCCTTGGAGGTGGTCTACACCATCCTCCACGCCGGCGGCAAGTTCGGCGGCGGCGGTTATAAGGTCTCCGGCGGCCTTCACGGCGTGGGCGCGTCGGTGGTCAACGCCCTCTCTGAGTGGCTGGAGGTGCGCGTCCATAAAAACGGGAACATCTACGAGATGAAGTTTGCCCGGGGCGTCGTGACCCAGCCCATGACCATCGTGGGAGAGACCGACCACACGGGGACAGAGGTTGTTTTCAAGCCCGACCCGGAGATGTTTGAGGACACCGTGTACGATTACGAGACCCTCCACACCCGGATGCGGGAGGAGGCGTTTTTGAACGCCGGACTGTCCATCACCACCACCGACGCCCGCACGGAGGACGGCCCCAGCGACACCATGTGCTACGCCGGCGGCATTAAGGAGTTCGTCACATGGCTCAACCGCTCCAAGACCGCCTTGGACGAAAACGTCATCTATATGTCGGGAATGAAGGACGACTCCATGGCGGAGATCGCCATTCAGTATAACGACAGCTACAATGAAACCATCCTCTCCTTCGCCAACAATGTCCACACCCCCGAGGGCGGTATGCACGAGACCGGCCTCAAGGCCGCCCTCACCCGCGTCCTGAACCAGTACGGGCAGAAGATGAAGCTCTTGAAGGAGGACGAAAAGGTCTCCGGCGAGGACTGCCGGGAGGGCCTTTGCTGCGTTATCTCGGTGAAGCTCACCGACGCCCAGTTTGAGGGCCAGACCAAGGCCAAGTTAGGCAACAGCGAGATCCGCACGCTGGTGGACAATCTGGTGTCTGAAAAGTTGGAGCAGTTTTTGGAGGAGCACCCCGCCGTGGGCCGCACCATTCTGGATAAGGCCCTCACCGCCAACCGCGCCAGAGAAGCCGCTCGTCGTGCCCGGGAAAACGTCCGCCGCAAGACCGCGCTGGACGGCGCGACCCTCCCCGGCAAGCTGGCCGACTGCAACGAGCGTGACCCGGCCCTCACCGAGATCTACATCGTGGAGGGCGACTCCGCCGGCGGCTCGGCCAAGGGCGGGCGGGACGCCCGTTTTCAGGCCATCCTCCCCCTCTGGGGCAAGATGCTCAACGTGGAAAAGGCCCGGGCCGACAAGGTGTACGGCAACGACAAGCTGAACCCCGTCATCACCGCGCTGGGGGCGGGCATCGGCGAGGACTTCGACATTGAAAAACTCCGCTATCACAAAATCATTATTATGGCGGATGCCGACGTGGACGGCGCCCATATCCGCACCCTGCTTTTGACCTTCTTCTTCCGCTTTATGCGCCCCTTGATCGAGGGCGGCTACGTCTATTCCGCCGTGCCCCCCCTCTATAAGCTGACCCGGGGCAAGACCACAAGGGTGGCCTTCTCCGACGAGGAGCGGGACGCGGTCTCCGCCGAGCTGCGGGGGGACAACCCCAACGCCAAGGTGGACATTAACCGCTTCAAGGGTCTGGGCGAGATGGATCCCCACGAGCTTTGGGAGACCACCATGGATCCGGAAAAGCGCATCCTCAAGCAGTTCACGCTGGGCGACGCCATCGCCGCCGACGAGACCTTCACCATCCTCATGGGCGAGAAGGTCGAGCCCCGCAAGGAGTTCATCGAGCAAAACGCCAAGTACGCCGTCAACGTGGATATCTGAGAAGCGCGAGGATAGACACGCAGGCTCGGAGGGAAGCCGAGCCGTCAGCGTGTCCAATCCGAGCGTGACAACCCCTTGACAAGCCCACGGCTTTCCTGTATAATACCCGTGCGTTTTGCGCCAAAAAGTTCATTTCGCAACCCGCGGCACCACAAGCCGTTGTGGATAGGTAGCATACGCTACCACAATTAGGAGGTGTATACCCATGGTTCGTACCTATCAGCCCAAAAAAAGACAGCGTTCTAAGGTGCATGGCTTTCGGAAGCGGATGGCTACCGCCAACGGCCGCAAGGTCTTGGCCCGCCGCCGTGCCCGTGGCCGCGCGCGGCTGACCCACTAATGACCGGTCGGGAGTGACCAAACAAAAGGGGCGGGAGGACTTTTCCTTCTCGCCCCTAACGTGGCATAGGGGGGAAAGGGCCGTGAAGCAGACTGTCGCCATCAAGCAGCCCCACCTCTTCCGCCGGGCTTACGCCAAGGGGAAAAGCGCCGTCACCCCGACGGTGGTGCTCTACGCCCGGAAAAACGGCCAGAGCTTTAACCGCCTTGGCCTTACCGTGGGCACAAAGGTGGGCAAGGCCACCGTCCGCAACCGGGTGCGCCGCCGGCTCAAGGAGAGCTACCGCCTCCGGGAGGAGACGGTGAAGCAGGGCTATGACCTTGTCATCGTGGCCCGCACCGCTGCGGCGGACGCGCGCTTTGCGCTGCTGGACCGGCATTTAGGGTCGCTGCTGAAGCGGCTGGAGCTGTTGGCATGAAGAGGCTTCTTTTGTGGCTCATCCGGGGATACCGCAAGTACATATCCCCGCAAAAACCGCCCTGCTGCCGCTTTATCCCCACCTGTTCGGCGTACGCCTACGAGGCCATTGAGACCCACGGGGCGGTCAAGGGCGGCTGGCTGGCGGTGATGCGCATTTGCAAGTGCCACCCTTTCCACAAGCAAGACTCGATCGTGTACGACCCTGTCCCGCCCAAGGGCGGCGCAGGCCACTCACATTAGGAGGCCGCCAATGAAATATCTTTTGATGCCGTTTGCATGGCTGTTGATGTTTTTCTATAACCTCTTCAACAACTATGGCTTGGCTATTATCCTCTTTGCTCTGGTGGTAAAGGTGGTGCTGTTCCCCTTCGCCCTCAAGGGCAAGCGCAGCATGGTGAAAATGTCCGCTCTGACGGGCAAGCAGCAGCGGCTGCAAAAGCAGTACGCCAACAACAAGGAAAAGTACAACGCGGAGCTGACCGCCCTCTATGAGCGGGAGCAGGTCAATCCCATGAGCGGCTGCCTGTGGTCTTTTGTACCCCTGCTGGTGCTCATTCCCCTGTACGCCATCCTCCGTCAGCCCCTTCTCTACATGATGGACGCCACCACCGAGCAGATCAACACCCTGCTCACCACCCTGAACTGGTCGGGGGCGGCCGCCGCCAACGGTTGGACGGCGGACTTTGCCAAAGCCCCCTATGGGCAGCTCCAGCTGGCGTCCCTCATCTCCCCGGCCAACCTCGAGGCGGTCAAGGCCGTACTCCCCAAGGCCTTCGCGATCAACTTTGACTTTTTCGGCCTCAGTCTGGCCCAGCAGCCCCAGTGGGAGATCTGGAAGCTGCCTCTCACGTGGAACAACATCGGGCTGTTCCTCATGCCCATCGTGTCTGCGGCCATCAGCCTGCTGTTCTCTATCGTGATGACCAAGACCAACAATATCAACAACCCCGACGCGCCCCGGCAGGGCACGTTTATGACCTATGTGTTCAGTCCGCTGATGGCCCTGTGGATCGGCTACGCCATGCCTGCGGGCTTGTGCGTGTACTGGATCGCCAACAGCCTGTTTTCCATGATCCAAGAGGTCATTGCCGCCCAAATGCTGAAAAAGGACTACGCCGCCGCCGCCGAAGCCCGCCGCAAGCAGGAGCTTTTGGACAAGGAGGAGGAGAAGCGGAAGAAGGAGCTTCTTCGTCAGGAGCGGGCCAAGCGGGCCGAGGAGAAGAAAAAGGGCGGCAAGAAGAAAAAGGAAGCCAAGGAGACCGAGCCGGGGGTGGATCTCACCGCGTCCCGCGTGGGTCTGCGGGCCTATGCCCGCGGCCGCGCCTACGACCCCGACCGCTTCGGCGGCGTGACCCCCTACAAAGACCCCGACCAGACCGTAGACGAGGACGCCATTGAAAAGGCCAGAGAGACCAAGGCCGAAAAGGCGGAGGAGGCCGCGCTGGAAGCGGAGATCACCGCCAAGGTGGCCGCCGAGGTGGAAGCGGAATACGAGGCGGGAACGCTGGAAGAGACATCGGAGGAAACGCCTGAGGGATCCGAGGGCGAAGCCCCTAAGGAGGAGTAAGCTATGACAAAATTCGCTGAATTTACCGGCAAGACCGAAGCCGCCGCCATTGAGGCGGGTCTGGAGGCTCTGGGGCTGGATCGGGACGAGGTGTCCGTAGAGGTGCTGGAGCGGGCCAAGGCCGGCTTCTTGGGCATCGGCGCGACCCCCGCCAAGGTGCGCCTGTCCTACGAAGGCCCGGACGACGAGCCGGCGGCAGCAGAAGAACCCGCCCCCGCACCCAAGGCGGAGAAAAAGACCGTCTACACCCCGCCCAAGGCGGAGGAGACCCCCAAGGCGGAGAAAGAGCCCAAGCCCGTTTTAGAACCTGAGCCTACCCACCCCGTGGACGACGAGGCCAGCCGGGCCATCACCGCCTTTTTGGAGGGGCTTTTGAAGCACATGGACATTGAGTGCGCCGTCTCGGTGGAGCTGTCCGAGCGGGGCGCGTATGAGGTGAAGTTAGAGGGCGAGGCGCTGGGCCGCGTCATCGGCCGCCGGGGGGACACGCTGGACGCCATCCAGCAGCTCACCGGCTACGCCGTCAACCGCGGCCGGCGGGAGCGTGTCCGCGTCCATCTGGACGCCGAGGGGTATCGCGCCCGCAGAGAAGAGGCGTTGGCGGCGATGGCGAGACGCACGGCCGAACGCGCCATTCGGATGCGCCGCTCCATTACCCTTGAGCCGATGAACGCCTATGAGCGCCATGTGGTACATACCGCCCTTCAGGATTATCCCCACATCACCACCCACTCTGTGGGCGCAGAGCCCAACCGCCGCACCGTCATCTCTTATGACGAGGCCGAGGGCACGTGGGCAGAGGAAGAATAAATTGTGTGCGCGCTTCACTGCCGGGGCGGGGTTTGACCACCCCGCCCCGGCTTTTTGGAAAGGAGGCCGCGGCATGAACACCCCCTTGGCGGACGCCCTGCTGGCCCACCGGGCCAAAGACCCCGCCCCCTTCCATATGCCCGGCCACAAGGGCCGCCCCCTCCCCGTGGAGAAGCTGGCCGCCATGTCCGCTTTGGACGTGACCGAGCTGCCCGACACGGGCAACCTCTACGAAGGGGACGACGTGATCGCCCGGGGGTCGGAACTGTGGGGGTCGGCCTTCGGCTTTCCCACCTGCCAGTTCCTCACCGGCGGCTCGACGCAGGGCCTTCAGGCCGCGCTGCTGCTGGCAGCCGGGCGGGGGCGGACTGTGCTGGCCGACCGCTGCTCCCACCGCAGCATTTTCAATGCCTTTGCCCTCTTTGACCTCTCCCCTGCCTTTTTTCTCCGCCGTCAGGATCAGCCGGTCACCCCGGAGCTGCTGGAGGAGGCGCTTGCGGCCCGGGAACAGGCGGGGGAGACGGTGAACACCGTCTGTGTCACCTCGCCCACATATTACGGCGTGTTGTCGGACGTGCCCGCCTTGGCCAAGGTGGTCCACCGCCACGGCGCGCAGCTTGTGGTGGACGGCGCCCACGGGGCGCACCTCCCGTTTTTGGGCGGGGAAAGCCCCTTTGAGGGCGCGGATCTGCTGGTCTGCTCCGCCCACAAGACCCTCCCGGTCTACGGGCAGGGCGCGCTGCTTTTCGCGGGGCGGGACTACCCCGCCAAGGACGTGCGCCGCGCCACCTCGGTGGTGGGCACATCCAGTCCCTCCTACCCCGTCATGGCGTCCATGGACTGCGCGCGGGCGTATCTGGAGAGCAAGGAGGGCCAGCTTGACCTCCTTTGTACAAAGTCCTGCGCCGCACGCCTTGCCGGGCGGTTCGGCACGCTGAAAAACGTGCGCCTTGACCCCCTGCGGCTCACCTTAGAGGTGGCGGACAAAGGGGGCTTCGCCCTGAAAAAGCAGTTGGAGGAGGCGGGGATCTTCCCCGAAATGGCGGACGCCGACCATGTGGTGTTCCTCTTTTCCGTGTCCAACACCCCAAGGGACTTTGAACGGCTGGAGGACGCGCTGGCGGGGTGGTATGTCTCCGGGGAGATCGACCGGACGGCCCTGCCCCCTGCGCCGGAGCAGGTGGTCTCCCCCAAAGAGGCGCTGACCGCCCCCCGGGAGAGCCGTCTCCTTTCAGAGAGCGAGGGGCTGGTCTGCGCCCAGCAGGTCGCCCCGTACCCCCCCGGCATCCCCGTGATCGCCCCCGGCGAGCGCATTACAAAAAAATGTCTCGCATATTTGGCGGATGTGGGGTATAATGTCCAACAAGAGGTGGACGTGCTGCCTGCGCAGCCCGCCGCCTTGCGGGAAAGAGAAGAATAACAGAGGAGGAGGGCGTCCCTTGAAGCTCATCATTGCCATCATCAACCACGACGACGTGAAAACCGTGACGCAGGCACTGACTAAAAACGGCTTTTCCTCCACCAGACTGGCCACCACCGGCGGCTTTCTGATGGCGGGGAACGCCACGATCTTGGTGGGTGTGGACGAGGAGAAGGTGTCCGACGCCATCGCCGTCATCAAGGAGAAGTCCCACTCCCGCCGCCAGCTCATCCCCTCCTCCACCGAGGTCTCCTGCGGGTATTACCCCAGCATCCCCGTGGAGGTCACCGTGGGGGGCGCGACCATCTTCGTGGTGGACATTGAGCGGTTTGAACGGGTGTGAGCGCCATGAAGCTCCCTGCCGCGTTGGCGGCGCGGGCGGCGGACGGCACGCTGGCCCACGCCTATATTTTGGCCGCAGATGCCCCCGCCGCGCTGACGGATGCGGCGGCAGCTACAGCCGCCGCGCTGGTGTGCGGCGGCGAGGGGGGAACGCCCCCCTGCGGGGTGTGCAAGCACTGCCGCAAGGTGGAAAAGGGCATTCACCCCGACGTGATCACCGTCGCCCCTGAGCCGGGGAAGGAACTGACGGTAGACCGCATCCGCGACCTGCGTCAGGACGCCTATATCCGCCCCAATGAGGCGGCGCGGAAGGTGTATCTGGTCAAGGACGCCCACAAAATGAACGCCAGCGCCCAAAACGCCTTTTTGAAGGTGCTGGAGGACGGCCCGGCCTACGCCGCGTTTTTGCTGCTGACCCCCACCCCTGCCGCCCTGCTGACCACCATCCGCTCCCGGTGCGAAACGGTGACGCTCACCGCCCAGCCGGTGGAGACGGACGGGGAGCTGAGCCGCAAGGCGGGCGAGCTGGCGGGGCTGCTGCTGGGGACAGACCCGTGGCGGCTGGTCACATGGTGCGCCGACCACGAAAAGGACAAGCGGGAGGACGCCGCCGCCCTGCTGGAGGAGACGAGAAACGCCCTTTTGCGCTACCGCGACCCAAAGACCACCCCCCGCGCCGTGCGGATGGCCGGGGTTTTGCAGAAGCTGACCGCACAACTGAACGGCAACGCCAACGTGGGCTGCGTCTGGGGCGCACTGTGGGCGGAAGCCGGGGAAACTTGAAGGAAGGTGTACCCATGACCGAGATCATTAACGCCCGTTTTCAGGAGGGGGGAAAGGAATACTCCTTTAACCCCAACGGCCTGACCGTCCAACCGGGCGACGCCGTTATCCTCTCCACCACCAACGGGCCGGAGTACGGCATTTGCACCGAGGGCAACCACATGGTGGACGAGAAAACGCTGGTTGCCCCCCTGCGGCAGGTGCTTCGACTGGCTACCGAGGCCGACGAGGCGGAGCACGCCGAAAAGCAGGCCGAGCGCAAGGACCACCGGGAGCGCGACCACCGGGGGACGGCTGCCGTGCCCAAGGGCGCGCCCAAGACGCCGGAGCAGAAGGCCAAGGAGCGGGAGGCTCTCCGGATCTGCCAGCAGAAAATCGACCAGCACAAGCTGGATATGCACTTGGTCTCCGCCGACCTCTCCCCCGACGGCAAGCTGCTCTTTTGCTTCACCTCGGAAAACCGGGTGGACTTCCGCGCGCTGGTGAAGGATCTGGCCGCCACCTTCCACGCCCGCATCGAGCTGCGCCAGATCGGCGTCCGGGACGAGACCAAGCTGCTGGGCGGGCTGGGCATCTGCGGCCAGCCCTACTGCTGCAGCCGGTTTTTGGACAAGTTCCAGCCCGTTTCCATCAAAATGGCCAAGACCCAGTCCCTCTCCCTCAACCCCACCAAAATCTCCGGGGCGTGCGGGCGGCTCATGTGCTGCCTGAAATACGAGCAGGGGGCGTATGAGGACGCGGTGAAGCGCTGCCCCAAGAAGGAATCCTTTGTGGAGACCCCCGACGGCGTGGGCACGGTCACCGACGTGAATTACCTGCGGGAAAAGGTGAAGGTGCGCTTGGAGGACGGGGGCGAGATGCCCAAGCTCTATCTGAATCAGGAGGTGCGGGTGGTGCGCTCGGGCAAGGGCAAACGCCCGGAGGACTACGTTGTCCCCTCCAAGGAGGAGCTGGAGGCCCTGCGCTATATCCCCCCCATGGAGGAGCGGCAGACCCCTGCCGAGCCGAAAAGCGAGCTGGCGGAGAAGCTGGACGAGATCTTCGCCGGCGAGGCCAAGCGGGTGCCCACCCGCAGGCCCAGCCGCGCCCCCGGCGGCAAAAGCAAGGGCCGGGGCAACCCCCAGCGCCGCCGCCGCCGCGACGAAAAGTGAGCCTGCCGGTCAAAAGCCGCTCAACACCCTGTGTTGAGCGGCTTTTTTGCGGGAATTTCTTTCCGCTTGAGTGTTGTATTCTTTATATAGTTGTGTTATAATCTTCTTAATCTGGGCATTTATGTAGTCAAGGAGAAAATTGCTATGCTTACTGTATCCGAACTGTCCCTCCAATACGGCGGAACGTACCTGTTTAAGGACGTGAACCTCCAGTTCACCCAAGGCAACTGCTACGGGGTGATCGGCGCCAACGGCGCGGGGAAGTCTACCTTCCTGAAAATCATCTCCGGCCAGCTGGAGGCCACCTCCGGCGAGGTGTCCCAAGCGCCCAACACCCGAATGTCCATTTTGAAGCAGGATCAGAATATGTACGACGCGTTCACGGTGATGGACACGGTCATCATGGGCAACCAGCGTCTCTACGACATCGGCAAGGAGAAGGACGCCATCTATGCCAAGGAGGAAATGACCGACGAGGACGGGATGCGCGCCTGCGAGCTGGAGGCGGAATACGCCGAGCTGGGCGGCTGGGAGGCCGAGGCGGACGCCAGCCGCATTTTGCAGGGCCTTGGGGTGGCCACCAACTGGCACGACCAGTCCATGTCCAGCCTCGACCCCCGGCTGAAGGTGAAGGTGCTGCTGGCACAGGCGTTGTTCGGACAGCCCGACCTGCTGCTTTTGGACGAGCCCACCAACAACTTGGACATCAACGCCATCAACTGGCTGGAGGACTTTCTGCTGGACTATCCCGGCACGGTGATCGTGGTCTCCCATGACCGCCACTTCCTCAACACCGTATGTACCCACATTGTGGACATCGACTACGGCAAGATCAAGATGTACGTGGGCAACTACGACTTCTGGTACGATTCCTCCCAGCTCATGCAGAGCTTGATGAAGGCGCAGAACAAGAAGAACGAGGAGAAGGCGCAGGAACTGAAGGACTTCATCTCCCGCTTCTCCGCCAACAAGTCCAAGGCCAAGCAGGCCACCGCCCGCCGGAAGCTGCTGGAAAAGCTGACGCTGGAGGAAATGCCCGCGTCCTCCCGCCGCTATCCGTGGGTGGGCTTCTCCCCTGACCGGGAGGTGGGCAAGGACATCCTCTTTGTCACCGACGTGAGCAAGACCATCGACGGGGTGAAGGTGCTGGACAAGGTGAGCTTCACCGTGGGCAAGGGGGACAAGATCGCCTTCGTGGGCGACAACGAAAACGCCCAGACCGCCCTGTTCAAAATTCTGGTGGGGGAGCTTGAGCCGGACGAGGGCAGCGTGAAGTGGGGGCAGACCGCCACCTTCTCCTACTTCCCCAAGGACAACACCCCATTCTTCCAAGACTGCGACGACAGTATTCTGGACTGGCTGCGCCAGTATTCCGAGGACAAGCACGAGAGCTACCTGCGGGGCTTTTTGGGCCGGATGCTCTTCTCCGGGGACGACATTTTTAAGGCCGTAAAGGTGCTCTCCGGCGGCGAGAAGGTCCGCTGTATGCTCTCGCGGATGATGCTGTCGGGGGCGAACGTGCTGCTTTTGGATCAGCCCACGAACCATCTGGATCTGGAGTCTATCGCCGCGGTAAACAACGGCCTTAACGCCGTGCCCTGCAACGTGCTTCTGGCCACCCACGACCACCAGATGGTGTCCACCGTGGCCAACCGCATCTTCGACTTTACCGCCGACGGGCAGCTCATCGACAAGCGCATGGAATATGACGATTATCTGGCTTGGCAGGAGTCCCAGACGCAGGACTGAGGAAAGGACGTGACCGGGCGTGAAACGCAAAACGGGCTTTGGGTTTCTTGTGGCCACAGCGGCCTTCGGCGCGCTGGGGTTTTTCCTGCGCCGCTGGCAGCTTGAGACGGCCTTTGAGAGCGAGACGGGGCTTTTGACCCCCGGCCGGCCGGCCACCGCCGCGCTCATTGCGCTGGTGGTCGTGGCGGCGGCGGTGCTGACGGCGCTGGCCGTGGGGCTGTTCCGGGGCGGCGAACGCCCCCGGGGCTATCTGGCCAATCTGGCCGCCCCCAATTTAGTGATCGGGCTGCTCACCCTGCTGGCGGGGGCGCTGCTCTTTGCCGGCGGCGCGCTGGGCATCCGGGACTTTGCCCTTCAGATGGACGACCGGATCGTCCGGCTGGTGCTGGGGATCTCTCTGGCGGTCACGGGGGTCGCCGTGGGGCTGATCGGCCTGCTGGGCCAGCAGCGCAAGGAGGCCAAGGGCCGCTTTGCCGGTGCGCTCCTTGCGCCGGGGTACTGCGCGTGCGTGTGGCTCATCGCCGCCTTTCAGGGCCACACCGCCAACCCCAACATCATGGAGTATGTGTTCCTGCTGCTGGGCATCCTGTGCGCCATCTTCGCCGGCTATGCCGCCGCGTCCTTCGCCTTTGAGACCCCCCGCCCTGTTTTGTGTGCGGTCGCCTCGTCCATGGGAACGGTGCTGCTGTTCATTGCGCTGGCCGACCGCTCGTGGGGGATGGATCGTCTGGCGCTGTGCGGCTTTTTGACCCACCTGTTCGTCCAGCTTCTGTGTCTGGTGTGGTGTCGAATGTACCCGCCGGAATTAGAGGAATGGACGCCGCCCCAAGAGGAAGAGGACGTGTCCCAGCAACAAGTTCAGCCGAGAGGTGAGGAAGATGAATAAAACGCCCTACTATATCACGACCCCGATCTATTATCCCTCCGCCAAGCTCCACATCGGCCACGCCTACTGCACCGTGGCCACCGACGTGCTGGCCCGGTACAAGCGCCTTCAGGGCTATGAGGTGATGTTCCTCACCGGGACGGACGAGCACGGCCAGAAGATCGAGAAGAAGGCCCAAGAGGCGGGCATGACCCCGCAGGAGTTTGTGGACTCCATCGTGGAAGCCCCCGGCGGGGTGAAGGATCTTTGGAAGCTGATGAACATCTCCAACACCCGCTTCATCCGCACCACCGACGACTACCACGTCAAGTCCATCCAGAAAATTTTCCGCAAGATGTACGACAACGGCGACATCTACAAGGGAACGTATGAGGGCAAATACTGCACCGATTGCGAGGCCTTCTGGACCGAGACCCAGCTCAAGGACGGCAAGTGCCCCGACTGCGGACGGGACGTGCACGACGCGCAGGAGGAGGCGTACTTCTTCCGCCTCTCCAAGTACGCCGACAAGATCCGGGAGCTTTTGACCACCACCGACTTCCTTGAGCCGAAAAGCCGGGTGAACGAGATGGTGAAAAACTTCATCGACCCGGGGCTGGAGGACCTGTGCGTGTCCCGCACCTCCTTCACTTGGGGCGTGCCCGTGGATTTCGACCCCAAGCACGTCACCTATGTGTGGCTGGACGCCCTTTTTAACTACGTCACCGCGCTGGGCTACCAAAACGACAAATATGACGATTTTGATGCCTTTTGGCCGGGGGTCAACATCGTGGGCAAGGAGATCGTCCGCTTCCACGCCATCATCTGGCCCGCCTTTTGTATGTCGGTGGGCATCCCCATCCCCCAAAAGGTGTTCGGCCACGGCTGGCTGCTCTTAGACGGCGGCAAAATGTCCAAGTCCAAGGGCAACGTGGTGGACCCCTACCTCCTCAGCGAGAAATTCGGGGTGGACGCCCTGCGGTTCTTCCTCATGCGCTCCTTCCCCTTCGGCAGCGACGGCAACTTCAGCAACGAGCTGCTCATCAACACCATCAACGTGGATCTGGCCAACGATCTGGGCAATTTGGTGAGCCGCACCACCGCCATGGCGGAGAAATACTTCGGCGGCACGCTCCCCGCGGAGCAGGCGGCCGACCCGGCGTTGGACGGGGAGCTGACGGCCATGGCCGCCGAGCTGCAGGGAAAATACGCCGACGCCATGGAGCGCTTCGCGCCCCACAAGGCGCTGGACGAGGTCTTTGCCGTGATCCAGCGGGCCAACAAGTATATTGACGAGACCGCCCCATGGACGCTGGCCAAGGACATGGACGCCAACGCAGGGCGGCTGGCCCGGGTGCTTTATAATCTGCTGGAGGCCACCCGCATCTGCGGCATTTTGCTCACCCCCTTCATGCCCGAGACCATGGAAAAGCTCTTTGCCCAGATCGGCGCGGACGCCGGAGCGCAGAGCTGGGACGCGGCGGGACAGTGGGGCGTGTTGCCCGCCGCGGTGACGGTACACCGGGGCGACGCGCTGTTCCCCCGGGTGGACGCGGACGCGGCCATCGCCGAGCTGGAGGAGGCCGCCAAGGCGGCCAAGGCCGGGAACGGCCCGGTCATTGAGACCGAGCCTCTGACCGAGGAGGCCGTGGACTTCGACACCTTTTGCAAGTCCGACTTCCGGGCGGTGAAGGTACTCTCCTGCGAGCGGGTAAAGAAGAGCGAAAAGCTCCTGAAATTCACGCTGGACGACGGCACGGGCACGCCGAGGCAGATCTTGTCCGGCATCGCCAAGTGGTACGCCCCCGAAGACCTGATGGGCAAGACGCTGGTGGCCATTGTCAACCTTCCGCCCCGGAAAATGATGGGGCAGGAGAGTCAGGGAATGCTCATTTCCGCCGTCCACACCGTGGACGGAGAGGAGACGCTGAACCTCCTGATGGTGGACGACAAAATTCCTGCGGGCGCTAAAATGTGCTGAGAGATTTGTGAGAAGAAATTGAGGAAACAGGTGAAAACATATGGCACACAAGGACAAAAACCCGGATATCTCCTATGAAAATCAGATCATTCAGAGCGTGGATCTGAAGGAGGAGATGGAGAGCAGCTATATCGACTACGCCATGAGCGTCATCGTGGGCCGCGCCCTGCCCGACGTGCGCGACGGCCTCAAGCCCGTCCACCGCCGCATTTTGTACGCCATGTACGAGGACGGCCTGACCACCGACAAGCCCTTTAAGAAGTCGGCCACCGCCGTCGGTAACGTGCTGGGCCGGTATCACCCCCACGGCGACGCGTCGGTGTACGACGCCATGGTGCGTCTGGCGCAGGACTTCTCCCTGCGCTATCCCCTCATTGAAGGCCACGGCAACTTCGGCTCGGTGGACGGCGACCCCCCTGCCGCCTACCGTTACACCGAGGCCCGCATGGCCAAGATGGCCAACGAGATGATGCGGGACATCGACAAGGAGACGGTGGACTGGGATCCCAACTTCGACGAGTCCCGGAAAGAGCCGCGGGTCATCCCCTCCCGCTTCCCCAACCTGCTGGTCAACGGCTCGTCGGGCATCGCCGTGGGTATGACCACCAACATCCCGCCCCACAACCTCACCGAGGTCATCGACGGCTGCTTGTGCGTGCTGGAAAATCCGGAGGCGACTCTGGACGACATCATGGAGCATATCAAAGGCCCGGACTTCCCCACCCGGGGCATCATTCTGGGCCGCAGCGGCATCCGCGCCGCCTACGCAACCGGCCGGGGACATATCCAGATCCGCGCCCGGGCGGAGTTTGAGGAGTTCGGGCAGGGCCGCACCCGCATCGTGGTCACCGAGCTTCCCTATCAGGTGAACAAGTCCATGCTGGTGAAGAACATCGCCGACCAAGTCCACGACAAGCGGCTGGAGGGGATCTCCGGCCTGCGGGACGAGACCGACCGGGACGGGATGCGGATCGTCATCGAACTGAAAAAGGACGCCAACCCGCAGGTGGTTTTGAACCGCCTGTTTGCCCAGACTGCCATGCAGTCCACCTTCGCCATCGTCATGCTGGCGCTGGTGGACAACCAGAAGCAGCCCCGCATTCTGACCCTGCGGCAGATCTTGGACGAGTATCTGACCTATCAGGAGGAGATCATCCGCCGGCGGACGATCTACGACCGCCGCAAGGCGCAGGAGCGCGCCCACATCTTGGAGGGCCTGCTCATTGCGCAGGACAACATCGACGAGGTCATCAAGATCATCCGCTCCTCCTACGACAACGCCAAGGAAAACCTGATGGAGCGGTTCTCGCTGGACGACGTTCAGGCGCAGGCCATCTGCGATATGCGCCTCATTGCCCTTCAGGGCCTCAACCGAGAGAAGTTAGAGGCGGAGTACAAGGAGTTAGAGGAGAAGATCGCCTATTACAACCGGCTTTTGGAGAGCGAGGAAATGCTCAAGGGCGTTTTGAAGGACGAGCTGACCGAAATTCGGGACAAGTACGGCGACGACCGCCGCACCGAGATCGGCTTTGCCGAGAACGACATCGACATCGAGGATCTCATTGAGGAGGAGGAGTGCGTCTTTACCCTCACCAACGCCGGGTACTTAAAGCGCACCCCCGTCAGCGAGTATGCCGCCCAGTCCAAGGGCGGCATGGGCAAGAAGGGCATTACCACGCGGGAAGAGGACTATGTGGTGGATCTGTTCACCGCCTCCACCCACGACTATATGTTCTTCTTCACCGACACGGGCAAGGTCTACCGCAAAAAGGGCTATCAGATCCCCGAAAGCGGCAAGACCGCCAAGGGCACCAACATTGTCAACATCCTTCAGGTGGAGCAGGGGGAGCGCATCCACACCATGATCCACACCCCCGACATCGACGACCCGGAGGGCCGTTACCTGTTCATGGTCACCCGCAGGGGCACGGTGAAGCGTCTGCCTGTGGTGGCCCTGAAAAACATCCGCAACAACGGCATCCGGGCTCTTCGTATCGCCGAGGACGACGAGCTGATCGCCGTGCTGGAGACCGACGGCAAGCAGAAGATCTTCATCGCCACCCATAACGGCGCGGCGGTGTGCTTCCCTGAGACCGACGTGCGGGCCATGGGCCGCGACGCCGCCGGCGTGCGGGGCATCCGCCTGCGGGAGGGCGACTACGTCATCGGCGCGGCCAAGGGGGAGAGCGGCAAGGCCATCCTCTCCATCACCGAGAAGGGCTACGGCAAGCGCACCGACATCGACGAATACCGCACCACCGGCCGCGGCGGCAAGGGCGTGCGCAACTATGCCGTCACCGAAAAGACCGGGAGCGTGGTGGCCGTCCGCGCCGTGGACGGCAGCGAAGACCTCCTCATCGTCACCCAGAGCGGCATTCTGATCCGCACCCATGTGGACGCCATCCGTATGGCGGGCCGCGCCACCCAAGGCGTCATCGTCATGCGCTTCAAGGAGGAGGGGGATCAGGTCATCTCCATCGCTCTGGCCGAGCGGGACAACGAGGAAGAGGTTTCCCTCCCCGAAGAACCAGAGGCGGCGGAGACTCCGGAAACGGACGAGGAACCGGAAGTCTGACATGAAAACAGTCACCATCTACACCGACGGGGCGTGTTCCGGCAACCCCGGGCCGGGGGGCTGGGGGGCGATTCTCCTGTACGGACGGCACAAAAAGGAGCTGTCCGGCGGCGAGGGGCAGACCACCAACAACCGCATGGAGCTGCTCGGGGTGATCGCCGCGCTGGAGCAGCTCAAAGAGCCGTGCTTGGTGGAGCTTTACTCGGACAGCAAGTACGTCATCGACGCGCTGGAAAAGGGCTGGGCCAAGTCGTGGCAGGCCAAGGGCTGGCGCAAGGCGGACAAAAAGCCCGCCCTGAACCCCGACTTGTGGGAGCGGCTCTTGGAGCTGTGCGACACCCACACCGTCCGCTGCCACTGGGTCAAGGGCCACGCGGAAAACGAATATAATAACCGCTGCGACGAAATGGCCGTGGCCGAGAGCTTAAAGTATAAGGGAGAGTGAGCCAAATGTCCGACATGAAGGAAGAATTTATCCAGATCTACCGGGAAAACATCACCCGCGAAGGGGCGGACGCCCTGCTGGACTATTTGGAAAACAAATCCGACTTCTTTCAGTCCCCGGCCTCCGCCCGCTTCCACGGCTCTTACGCCGGCGGGCTTTGCGAGCACAGCGTCAACGTCTACGACTGCCTTCAGGACTACCTCCGGCGCTCCCGGGTGGAGGAGCTGTACGGCTTGGAATACGCCCCCGAGACGGTGGCCATCGTCGCTTTGCTTCACGACCTCTGCAAGATCGGCTGCTATAAGCCGGGGACGCGCAACGTGAAAAACGAAGCCACCGGGCAGTGGGAGAAAGTCCCCACCTTCCATTTCGACGACCCCCTGCCCTACGGCCACGGGGAGAAGTCGGTGTACATCATCTCCGGCTTTATGCGCCTGACCCGGGAGGAGGCCATGGCCATCCGCTGGCACATGGGCTTTTCCGGCG
>CAJUAS010000021.1 GCA_910584395.1 uncultured Oscillospiraceae bacterium
CTACAACGGCAAGTGGTTTACCCCCCTGCGGGAGGCCCTTTCCGCCTTTGCGCTGGACACCCAGAAGCACGTCACCGGGCAGGTGAAGCTCAAGCTCTACAAGGGCAACATCATCACTGCCGCCGTGACCAGCCCGGAGACACTGTATTCCGAGAGTCTGGTGACCTTTGAGGAGAGCGACTACGACCAGAAGGATTCTCAGGGCTTTATCAACCTCTGGGGTCTGCCCGACACGGTGCAGGCGCTGCGGGAGAAAGGTCTGCTGAAGTAAGGGGCGATTCCGATGAAATTATGGGCAGGACGTTTCCAGAAGGAAACCGATGGGCTTGTCAACGATTTCAACTCCTCCATTTCCTTCGACGCGCGGCTTTACAAGCAGGACATCGAAGGGTCGATCGCCCATGCCACCATGCTGGGCAAGCAGGGCATCATTGAGGAGCATGAGGCTTCGAGGATCATCGACGGGCTGAAAACCATTCTGCGGGACATTGAAGCGGGCACTGCCGAGCTGACCGAGGACAGCGAGGACATCCACATGAACGTGGAGCGGCTGCTCACCGAGCGCATCGGGGACACGGGCAAGCGGCTTCACACCGCCCGGTCGCGGAACGATCAGGTGGCGCTGGACTTCCGGATGTTCGTCCGCGCCGAGATCCCTGAGATCAAGGGGCAGATCTTGGCGCTGGAGACGGTTTTGGCGGGCAAGGCCAAGGCCCATGTGGATACGGTGATGCCGGGGTATACCCATATGCAGCGGGCGCAGCCCACCACCTTTGCCCATGTGCTCATGGCCTACGCCAATATGTTCCGCCGGGACGTGACCCGGCTGGAGGACTGCTTGGCGCGGCTGGACGAGTGCCCCTTGGGCGCGGGGGCGCTGGCCACCTCTACTTATCCCGTGGACCGCTTTGAAACGGCGCATCTGCTGGGCTTTTCCAAGCCCATGGACAACTCCATGGACGCGGTGTCCGACCGGGATTTCGCGCTGGAGCTGTTATCAGACCTGTCCATTTTGATGACCCACCTCTCCCGGTTCGCCGAGGAGATCATTTTGTGGTGCTCTTGGGAGTTCAAGTTTGCCGAGCTGGACGACGCCTACTCCACCGGATCGTCCATCATGCCCCAGAAGAAGAACCCCGACGTGGCCGAGCTGGTGCGGGGCAAGGCGGGACGGGTGTACGGCTCGCTCATCACCCTGCTGACGGTGATGAAGGGCCTGCCGCTGGCGTATAACAAGGATATGCAGGAGGACAAAGAGCCGGTGTTCGACGCCATCGACACGGTGAAGCTCTGCCTGCCGGTGTTTGCCGCCATGGTGGACACCCTCACCATCCTCCCCCGGAACATGGAGCGGGCGGCGCAGGTGGGCTTTATCAACGCCACCGACTGCGCCGACTATCTGGTGAAGAAGGGTCTCCCGTTCCGAGACGCCTATATGATCGTGGGGCGGCTGGTGAACCTGTGTACCAAGAGCGGGGACACGCTGGACACCCTCACCCTGCGGGATTTCCGGGCCATTTCCAAGCTGTTTGACTCCGACGTGTATCAGGCGCTTCAGCTCAAGACCTGCGTCAACCAGCGCAAGGTGTACGGCGGGCCGTCCAGAGAGAGCGTGGAACAGCAGATCGCCAATTTGGAGGCGTTCATCGCCGCCCATAAGGATGTGGGAAGCGATGAAGCCTAAGGTATATATCGACGGGCAGGCGGGGACGACGGGACTGCAAATTTATGAACGGCTTCAAGGCCGGGACGACATCGACCTCCTCACCATTGACCCGGACAAGCGCAAGGATGAGCGCGCCCGCCGGGAATGTCTCAACGAAGCGGACTTGGCCATCCTGTGCCTGCCCGACGAGGCGGCGCAGGAGGCGGTGGGTCTGATTGCCAATGACCGCACCCGGGTGATCGACGCGTCCACCGCCCACCGCACGGCGGAGGGCTGGGAGTACGGCCTGCCTGAGCTTAGGAGACAGCGGGAGAAGCTCCGCGCTGCAAAACGGGTGGCAAACCCCGGATGTTATGCCACCGGGGTCATCATGCTGGTGCGGCCGCTGGTGGGCGCGGGGTTTTTGAGCGCAGACTATCCCCTTGCCGTCCACGCCCTGTCCGGGTACACCGGGGGCGGGAACAAGGCCATCGGGCAGTATGAGGCGGAAACGCGCCCTGCGGAGCTTTCCGCCCCCCGGCACTATGCGCTGGGCCTGTCCCACAAGCACATCCCCGAGATCATGGCCCCGACGGGCCTCCGCCGCAAGCCTGTCTTCTGCCCCATCATCTGTGATTTTCCCCGGGGGATGGCGGTGTCCGTGCCGCTGGCCCTGTCGTGGATGGGCGGGGTGGATCTGAAGCTCCTGCGAAAGTGCTATGAGCACTATTATCAGGGGGAGAAGCTGGTGACCATCGCCCCGGAAACCGCCCCGGAGGACGGCTTTTTGGGGAGCAACAACTTTGCGGGGCGGGACGATCTGGAGCTGTCCATCTGCGGAAGCGGCGATCAGGCGGTGGTCTTTGCCCGGTTCGACAATCTGGGCAAGGGCGCGTCCGGCGCGGCGGTGCAGAACATGAATATCATGCTGGGCTTTGAGGAGACCAAGGGACTCAATATCCCTGCGAAGGAGGAATTGGCATGAAGGAGATCGCCGGCGGCGTGTGCGCCGCCAAGGGCTTTACTGCCGCGGGGGTACACTGCGGGGTGAAGGAAGGCTCTGACCCGGCCAAGAAAGATCTGGCCCTCATTCTCTCGGAGACGGAGTGTCAGGCGGCGGCGGTATACACCACCAACCGGGTGAAGGCCGCGCCCATCTACGTCACTATGGAGCATTTAGAGGACGGGGTGTGCCGGGGGATCATCGCCAACAGCGGCAACGCCAACGCCTGCGCCCCGGAGAGCCATGAGAACGCCTTGGAGATGTGTACCATGGCGGCCACCGCCACCGGGCTGAAGGCGCAGGATTTCGTGGTGGCCTCCACCGGGGTCATCGGCCAGACCATCCGGTTAGCCCCCATTCAGGCGGGACTGCCGGGGCTGGCCAAGGAGCTGGCTCAAAGCCCGGAGGCCTCCGACGCGGCGGCCAACGCCATTATGACCACCGACACGGTGAAGAAGGAGATCGCGGTGGCGGTAGAGATCGGCGGCAAGACGGTCACCATCGGGGCGATCGCCAAGGGCAGCGGCATGATCCACCCCAATATGGGGACGATGCTCTGCTTTATCACCACCGACTGCGCCATCACCCATGAGATGCTTCAGGACGCCCTCCATGAAGTCGTCCCCCGCACCTTCAACCGGGTCACCGTGGACGGGGACACCTCCACCAACGATATGTGCGTGGTGCTGGCTAACGGTTTAGCGGGCAATGAACAGATCGAGTGGAAGGACGACGGTTACGCCGCCTTTGCGCAGGCCCTCCGCTACGTCTGCGAGCAGTTGGCCCGGGCCATCGCCGCCGATGGGGAGGGGGCAAGCCGGCTCATCACCTGCACGGTGCGCTCCGCCCGCAGCGAGGACAGCGCCGAGCGGCTGAGCAAGGCGGTGGTCGGCTCTGCGCTGGTGAAGGCCGCCATGTTCGGCGCGGACGCCAACTGGGGGCGGGTGCTGTGCGCCATGGGCTATTCCAAAGCCCCCTTCCGCCCTGAATATGTGGATATGAAGTTCGTCTCCGCCGCCGGGGAGGTGGCCGTGTGCGAAAAGGGCACGGGCCTTTCCTTTGACGAGGAGCTGGCCAAGAAGGTGCTGACCCAAGAGGAGGTCATCATCGACGTGTCCCTCAACGAGGGAGACCACGAGGCCACCTGCTGGGGCTGCGACCTCACCTATGACTACGTCAAAATCAACGGGGATTACAGAACATGAGCCATTTTTCCAATTCTGACCGGGCGCAGGTGCTGGTGGAGGCCCTGCCCTACATCCAGACCTTCAACGGCAAGACCATTGTGGTGAAATACGGCGGCAACGCCATGGTGTCCGACGAGCTGCGAACCGCCGTCATTTCGGATATCATCCTGCTGTCCCTCATCGGCGTGCGGGTGGTGGTGGTTCACGGCGGCGGGCCGGAGATCTCCGCCATGCTGAGGAAGATCGGCAAGGAGTCCAAATTTGTGGACGGCCTGCGCGTCACCGACGAGGAGACCATGGACGTCGTCCAGCAAGTGCTGTGCGGCAAGGTGAACAAGGACTTGGTCGCCACCCTCAACCGTACCGGCGGCAAGGCCATCGGCCTTTGCGGCATGGACGGGGGTCTCTTTCAGGCGGTGAAGCTGGACGAAAAATACGGTCAGGTGGGCGCGGTGACGCGGGTCGAGCCGGGGGCGGTGGTGGACTGCCTCAACGCGGGGTATGTGCCGGTGGTTTCCACCGTGGCGCAGGGGACGGACGCCGACGTGGCCTACAACGTCAACGCGGACACCGCGGCGGCCAAGCTGGCCATCGCGCTGGGGGCGGAAAAGCTGATCCTGCTCACCGACGTGCGCGGCCTGCTCCGCGACCCCAAGGACGAGGACACCCTGATCCCCGTCGTCCATCCCTCCGACGTGCCCGGTCTGGTAAAGGACGGGGTCATTCAGGGAGGGATGATCCCCAAGGTGGACTGCTGCGTGGAGGCGGTGCGCTCCGGGGTGCGCCGCGCCCATATTTTGGACGGACGCATCCCCCACTCCATCCTCATTGAGATGCTGTCCGACAGCGGCGTCGGCACGATGATCCTGTAAGGAGGACAAGCTCATGGATTTTCAAACGCTGGAGGCTTTGGACAAGCAATATGTGATGCAGACCTACGCCCGCTTCCCTGTGGCCTTTGACCACGGAAGCGGCGCGACCCTTTATGACGTGGAGGGGAAGGAGTATATCGACTTTTCCTCCGGCATCGGGGTCAACTCTTTAGGGTACGGCAACGAGGACTGGGTCAACGCCATTGCCCAGCAGATCGTGAAGCTGGGGCACGTGTCCAACCTCTTTTACACCGCGCCCTATGTGGAGCTGGCCCAGACGTTGGCGGAACGCTCGGGCATGAGCAACGTGTTCTTTGCCAACTCTGGGGCGGAGGCCAACGAGGGCATGATCAAGCTGGCGCGGAAGTATTCCTTCGACAAATACGGCAAGGGGCGGGGGACGATCCTCACCCTGCGCCAGTCCTTCCACGGCCGCACCATCACCACCCTGTCCGCCACCGGGCAGGATGTGTTCCACAACTACTTCTTCCCCTTTAACGAGGGCTTCCGCTACGCCGCCCCCGACATGGACGGCGTTGCCGAGGTGGCAGGGCACGACGTGTGCGCCGTGATGCTGGAGCTGGTTCAGGGGGAGGGGGGCGTCCGGCCCATGGATCGGGCCTTCGTCCACGATCTGGCGGTGCTGTGCGCCGAGCGGGACTGGCTGCTGCTCATCGACGAGGTGCAGACCGGCGTAGGCCGCACGGGGACGCTGTTCGCCTACCAGCAATACGGGGTGCTTCCCGACGCGGTCTCCTTCGCCAAGGGTATCGCCGGAGGACTGCCCTTCGGCGGGATGATGGCAAATGAGAAGTGCCGGGAGGTGCTCACTGCGGGCACCCACGCCACCACCTTCGGCGGCAACCCTGTGTGCGCCGCCGCCGCCAAGGCGGTGCTGGATACCATGGACGAGACCTTCTTGGCCCACGTGAAGGAAAAGGGCGACTATTTACGCACCCGCATTGACGGTCTGCAGCTGCCCGGACTGGGCGCGACCCGCGGGCTGGGCCTGATGATCGGCATCGAGGTGGCCGAGGGCTTTGAGAACAAGGCGCTGTGCCGCAGGCTGCTGGAAAACGGCCTTGTGACCCTCACCGCCGGAGGGAACGTCCTGAGGCTGCTGCCGCCCCTCACCATCACCAAGGAGGAAATGGACAAGGGCCTTGCCGTTTTGAAGAAGACCTTGGAGGAGGAAATTGCATGAAAAAGGATCTTTTGAAGCTGTTAGATCTGTCTAAAGAGGACATTTTGCACATTTTAGACACCGCCGACCAGATGAAATACAGCCTGAAGCACGGCATCCCCCACCGGGTGCTGGAGGGCAAGACCCTTGCCATGATCTTTGAGAAGAATTCTACCCGCACCCGGGTGTCCTTCGAGACGGGGATGTATCAGCTGGGCGGCCACGCCCTCTTCTTGTCGGGGAAGGAGAGCCAGATCGGCCGGGGCGAGCCCATTGAGGACACCGCCCGGGTGCTGAGCCGCTACTGCGACGGCATTATGATCCGCACCTACGCCCAAGATGAGGTGGAGACGCTGGCGAAGTACGCGTCCATTCCCGTCATCAACGGCCTTACCGACTTCTGCCACCCCTGTCAGGTGTTGGCCGACCTGATGACCGTGCGGGAGAAAATGACCCGGCTGGAGGGGCTGAAGCTCACCTTCATCGGGGACGGCAACAACATGGCCAACTCTCTCATCGTGGGCGCACTGAAATGCGGCATGAAGGCCGCCGTGGCCTGCCCGGAGGGGTACGACCCCGACCCTGCGGTGCTGGACTTTGCCAAGGGCTTCGGAAGGGATTTCACCCTCTGCCGCGATCCCAAGGAAGCCGCCGCCAACGCCGACGTGATGGTCACCGACGTGTGGGCGTCCATGGGGCAGGAGGAGGAAAAGGCCAAGCGGGAGAAATCCTTCGCGGGGATCTATCAGGTCAACGAGGACCTGATGAGGCTGGCCCACGAGGGCTGCATGGTGCAGCACTGCCTCCCCGCCCACCGAGGGGAGGAGATCACCGCTCAGGTCTTTGAAGCCCACGCCGACGAGATCTTCGAGGAAGCGGAAAACCGCCTCCACGCCCAAAAGGCGGTTATGGCGCTTCTCATGGGAAACGCGGGGGTAAACGCGTAGGGCGCGACTTCCCAGACGCGCCGAAAAACAAAGGGACGGCTTCTGATGAAGCCGTCCCTTTTATGTTTCGTGATGTGCTTATTCCTCGGCTTCCGCCTTGGCTTCGGCGATGACCTTGTCCTGAACGGGCTGGGGCGCGTCCTCATAGCGGATGAAGGAGAAGGTGAACGAGCCGCGGGACTGGGTCATGGACCTGAGGTCGATGGCGTAGGTGTCCATCTCGGCCATGGGCACTTCCGCGTCCAGCACCTGATTGCCCTCGCCGTCGGGGTTCATGCCCATGACGCGGCCACGGCGCTTGGTGATGTCGCCCATCACGTCGCCCATGTAGTTGTCGGGGATGGTGACATGAAGCTCGCCAATCGGCTCAAGGAGGACGGGGGAAGCCTCGGGCATGGCGGCGCGGTAGGAGATCTGGGCGGCGGTCTTGAAGGCGATCTCGGAGGAGTCCACGGGGTGGTAGCTTCCGTCATAGAGGGTGGCCTTCAGGTTGACCACGGGGTAGCCTGCCAGCGGGCCGTGGACGACCGCTTCCCGGAGGCCCTTTTCCACCGCAGGGAAGAAGTTTTTGGGCACAGCTCCGCCGAACACCTCCTCGGCAAAGACCAGCTCTTCGGAGTCGGGGTTTGGCTCGAAGCGGATCCACACGTCGCCGAACTGGCCCGAGCCGCCGGTCTGCTTCTTGTGGCGGCCCTGCTTCTCCACCTTTTTGCGGATCTTCTCCCGGTAGGGGACTTTGGGGGTTTTCAGCTCCGCCTCCACGTTGAAGCGGCTCTTGAGCTTGCTCACCAGCACGTCCACCTGAATGTCGCCGGCGGCGTAGATGACCATCTGGTGGGTCTCGGCGTTGTTGACGAAATAGAAGGAGGGGTCTTCCTCGCACATGCGGTTCAGACCTTGGGCGATCTTGTCCTCCTGACCGCGGGTCTTGGGGGAAATGGCCACGGAGTAGCACGGCTCGGCAAAGGGGATGGGCTCGACCTTCACCACCTTGCGCGGCTCGCACAGGGTGTCGCCGGTCTTGAGCTTATCCATCTTGGACACCGCGCCGATGTCGCCGCAGCCCAGCTCCTTGACCTCCTCGGCTTTCTTGCCCTTGATGACATAGAGACGGCCCAGCTTCTCCGCCTCGTTGGTGCGGGCGTTGACCATGGGCATATCCGGCTTGATCGAGCCGGAGAGGACTTTGATGTAGGAGTATTTGCCGTACTGGTCGGAGACGGTCTTGAACACATAGGCGGCGGGCAGCGCGCCGGGGGCGGACACAAAGGCGTCCACCTGACCCTCGGCGTTCTCCGCCATGAGGGGACGGCCCTCCAGAGGGGTGGGGAGCATCTCCACGATGGCGTCCAGAAGCATCCGCGTGCCCAGACCGCTCAGGGCGGAGCCGCACACCACGGGGAAGAGGGACAGCTCCTTCACGCCCTGACGCAGACCTTGGAGCATCTCGGCGTAGGTGAAGTCCTCGCCGGAGAAATACTTGTCCATGAACTCCTCGCTGGTCTCGGCAACGGACTCCTTCAGGGCGTCGTAAAGCTCGTCCAGAACGGGCTTCTTGTCCTCGGGCACTTCGATCTCGACGCGCTCGGCCTTCGGGCCGATCTCAAAGGCGCGCTTATGGAGGACGTCAATGATGCCGATGACCTTCT
The DNA here is from genome assembly GCA_910584395.1 of uncultured Oscillospiraceae bacterium. Classification (GTDB taxonomy): domain Bacteria; phylum Bacillota; class Clostridia; order Oscillospirales; family Oscillospiraceae; genus MGBC124762. The sequence goes on from CAJUAS010000021.1 coordinate 8,487, forward strand.
TGTTGGCGTCCCAGATGGGGGCGGCCACGGGGGCGATGTTCTTGCCGAAGCGCTCCCGCAGGGTCTCAAAGGCGGCGTTGTAATCGGAGTTGTCCTCGTCGGTCTTGGAGATGTAGAGGAGACGGGGGATCTTCCGCTGTTCGCAGTATTTCCAAGCCTTCTCCGCGCCCACGCTCATGCCCGCCTTGGCGGAGCAGACGATGATGGCGGCGTCCGCCACCTGAAGGGCTTCCACCACCTCGCCGGCGAAGTCAAAGCCGCCGGGGGTGTCCAGAATGTTGATCTTACAGCCGTTATACTCCACGGGGGCGATGGCGGTGGAGATGGAGATCTGGCGGCGGATCTCCTCGGGATCAAAGTCGCACAGGGTGTTGCCGTCGGCGGTGTTGCCCAGACGGACAGTGCCCCCGGTGATGTAAAGCATACTCTCCACCAGAGTGGTCTTGCCATTGCCTGCGTGGCCCAGCAGGCAGACGTTGCGGATGTTCTGTACGGAATAGCTCATTTGCCTCGCTCCTTCGTGTTGGAAGTGGTAGTTCCGAAAAACTATTAGTCATTATACACCAAAGTGAGCGGTCTGACAACTACTATTTTCGGAAAAATGCCAAAGAAATGAAAAACCCCCGGCGCGCTTGGCCCGCCAAGGCGCATAGCGGCCCGGAATCCGGGCATACTGCCCGTGATGGGAGGGAGTTTGTGTGTTTATTGCCCTGTTTCGCACCGTGGTGCTCTATCTGCTGATCATTCTGGGCATTCGTCTGATGGGAAAACGGCAGGTGGGGGAGCTTGAGCCAAGCGAATTGGTGTTTACCCTCCTGATCGCCGATCTGGCGGCGGTGCCCATGCAGGATTTCGGCATCCCCCTGACCCGGGGAGTGATCCCTATTATTACGCTGCTGTGTGTGACGCTGCTGCTGTCTCTGCTCACCATGCGGAGCATCAAGTTCCGCGCGTTTATCTGCGGGCGGCCCAGCATCGTGGTAAGGGACGGCAAGCTCTGCCAGCAGGAGATGGCCAAAAACCGCTTCACGCTGGACGAGCTTTCCGAGGAGCTGCGAGTTCGGGGGTACAGCGACATTTCCAAGGTCAAGTACGCCATTTTGGAGACCAACGGGCAACTGACCGTGCTTTTGAATGCGGAGGAGCAGCCGGTGACGGCGGCGCAGATGGGCTTGACGCCCAAAGAGCCGGGTCTGCCCGCCGTCATCATCAGCGACGGGCGGCTGCTGGAGGACAATTTGAAAAAGCGTGGGCTGGACGACAAGTGGCTGGAAAAGCAATTGGCCCACAACCATGTGCGGCGGGTGAAGGATGTGTTCATCCTGTCGGTGGATGAACAGGGAACGGTGTTTTTTGCCAAAAAGGAGAAGGGCAAATGAAAAAAGGGTGGCTGGCCATCGGGCTGCTGGCGGGGATGGTAGTGCTGTCCCTGTGGCACGTGTCCGCGCTGAGAGGGCTGACGGCGGACTTGGGAGAACAGCTTCGCCGGGCGGAGACGCTGGCGGAGGGCGGGGACTGGGACAGGGCGGAGGAGATCACAAGGGCGGCGTCGGAGCAGTGGAACGGCAGGGCCTTTTACCTCCATGTGACCTTGGATCACAAGACCGCCGACGACATTGCCGTGGGCTTTGCCGAGACACTGGAGTCTTTGGCGTGGCAGGAGACGGGAGCGTATTCCGCGGCCAACGCCCGGCTCATGGAGCAGCTGGAGCTGCTGGGTGAGGTGGAGCGGCCGAATTTGGAAAACCTACTGTAGGAGGAGCGTCAAAAAGCCCCCGGCTTCGGCCGGGGGCTGACGTATGCGGGAAGAATTCAATTGCTGGGGTCGTAGGGCTTGCCGGTCTCAACAAAAATGCCCTTGTCGGCGCTCCAGCCCACGTTGAAGCCCAGAGCCTTGCCCAGATCACGAAGCTGGTAGTAGGTGTACCCACCGCCGTTTTCGTCCATCAGGGTGAACGCCGCAAGATCGGCGGCTTTGCCGTTCACTAAGGTCTGGTCGGTGACTTCCTTGTACACCCGCCGGCCCGAAAACGGCGTGCTGCGCTCGCTGCCGTCCTTGGTGTAGCCCTGCCCGGTGGTGATGGTCACCTTGCCGTTCCAGTCCACCTGAAACTGGGCAGCCGAGCCGTTCAAAATGTCTGCCAGATCACGCAATTTAATGTAGTTGGTATCGTTGCCGCTCTGGTCCTTCAAGGCGTAGCACTGGAACTCAACGGCCTTGCCGTCCACGTCCACCTTCTGGGTGGAGGGGTAGGCCACCTTGGCGGGCTGCTCGGGCGTGGTGCTGTTGTAATGGAAGGTGGCGCGGGTCGTAGAGCCGCGGGCCAGAGGGCTGTTGAACATCTTGATCTCAATGGCGTCCCACTGCTCCTCACTGCCGCCGTAGTAGACGTCGGTCACGTTCGGGCAGTTATAGAACGCCGCCTGTCCGATGCTTGTCACGCTCTCTGGGATGGTCACGTTGGTCAGGTTGGAGCAGCCCCGGAACGAGCTGGAGGCGATGCCGGTCACGCCGCCCCGGAACACCGCCTTTGTCAGCGCCGTGCAGTTCTCAAACACGCTTGACCCCATTTTGGTCATGCTGCCCGGGATGGTCACCTCAGTCAGGGCGGTGCAGTTCTTGAACGCGTTTGTTTCGATCTCGGTCACGCTGTTCGGGATGTCCACATGAGCAAGGGCGGTGCAGCCGTTGAAGGTATACTGTCCGATTTTGGTCACGCTGTCCGGTATGGTCACCGCGGTCAGGGCGGTGCAGTCCCAGAATGTCCAAGTTCCCATGTCGGTCACGCTGTCCGGTATGTCCACGCTGGTCAGCGCCGTGCAGCCCTTGAACACGCCGTTTTTCAGGTATATTACGTTAGACGGGATGGTCACGCTTGTCAGCTTGGTGCAGTTTGCGAACGCGGAATCGTCAAGGGTGTTCACACTGGACGGGATGGTCACGCCGGAAATATCCTTATACTGGTTCTGGACAAAACAGCTGATCTGTCCCGTGCTGTATATCCCCATACGCCATATTCCATCCGGCCATGTGATCTCCTCAACGATCTGGCGATCATCAGGGGCCATATCCCACAGATTCCATGTCGCGTCAAATATGATCCACCGGCCGTCCGCGCAGACCGCGCTCCAGGCGTGGGGCAAATTACTGGCCTCTCCGGCAATATATGCCGACGGCAGTCCGGCCAGCCGGAGCATAAAATTGGCGAGGTAGGCATATCCGGAACAGATCGCGCGGCGGTTATAAAACGCGTAGCCCAGTCCGCCGGACTGGGTCAAGCGCGTGTCCTGCTCCTCCGTCAGCCTGTCGCCGCGCCTTTGCATCAGCCAATATTCAAATGCCGTATGATCATATTCAATGTTCTTCGCCACCCACTCAAAGACGGCGCGGGCCTTTTCCGTCTCCGTTGTTTTCCCGGCTGTCAGGCTCTGCGTCAGCTCGACGATTTCCCGGAACGTGCGCTCCTCGTCCTCCTCGTTCCATGGCAGGCTGACGCTGTCAGGCGGAATAACCTCCGGCCGTTCGGACGGCAGCAGGGCCACCATCTCCGCGCCAGTCAGGGTGGGTTCCGTGTTCGCCGCAAAGGCCGGGGCGGTCAGGGGCACCAGCAGAGCCAGAGCCAAAAGCAGGGATATCACAGTTCGTTTCATGTTCTTCTCTCCCTCTAACTAAGGTGATTCTATTTTATCAGAACAGGGCGGAAAAGGCAAACTTTTTCCTTTGGAGGGGAAACGGGTTTTTGTTGCAAATTGCTTTGACAGCCGTTATAATAGTAAAGTTAGCAGGTTAAAATTGGGAGGTGCGCTCGCTTGGTCATTTTGGGCATCGACCCCGGCTATGCCATCGTGGGCTTCGGGGTGCTGGAAAAGACCCGGGGGCTGGACGCCCGGCTCATCGCCTGCGGGGCGATCAACACCCCGGCAGGACTCCCCCTTTCCAAGCGGCTTTTGCAGATCAGCGACGATATGCGCGCGCTGATCGCCCGGTTTTCTCCTGACGTGATGGCCATTGAGAAGCTCTACTTCGGCAACAACGTCACCACCGGCATCGGGGTGGCCCAAGCCCGGGGGGTCATTTTGGCGGAGGCCGAGCGGGAGGGACTGGCCATCTACGAGTACGACCCCTCTCAGGTGAAGTCGGCGGTGACCGGCTACGGCAAGGCGGAAAAGCGGCAGGTGATGGACATGACCAAGCGGCTTTTGCACCTCAATGCCGTGCCCAAGCCCGACGACGCCGCCGACGCGGTGGCCATTGCATTGTGCCATGCCCGAAGCAGCACGTCATTATTACATGTATAAGCAGGTGAACACGGATGTATTATTATGTACGGGGCGAGGTGGCCCATATCGCGCCCCATCTGGCGGTCATCGACTGCGGCGGGGTGGGGTATGCCTGCCGCACCACCCAGAACACCCTGTCCTACCTCAAGCGGGGACAGCAGGCCAAGCTCTATACTTACCTCAACGTTCGGGAGGACGCCATGGAGCTGTACGGCTTTTCCTCCGAGAGCGAGCTGAGCTGCTTCCAAATGCTGCTGGGGGTGTCCGGGGTTGGGCCGAAGGCGGCGCTGGCCATGCTGTCCGCCACCACGCCGGAGGGGCTGGCCGCCAGCGTCATCACCGGGGACGAGCGGGCCTTGACCGCCGCGCAGGGGGTGGGCAAAAAGATCGCCCAGCGGGTGATCTTGGAGCTGAAGGATAAGCTGGCCAAGGGGCAGCTCCCCGCCGCCGGCGGGGAGAGCTACGGGGGAAGCGGAGTCACCGTCATCCCCCAAAATAAGGCCAGCGAGGCCGCCGCGGCGCTGGCCGTGCTGGGATATTCCGCTCAGGAGGTGGCTGTGGCCCTCAAGGGGATTGATCTGGAAAGCCTGCCCTTGGAGGAGATCGTCCGTCAGGCATTGAAGAAAATGATTAAATAAGTTTATTTTAGGAGGAATTTGGTATGAAAAAGCGTGTTTTAGCCCTTGCCCTTGCTCTTGTGATGGTGCTCGCTCTGTGTGCCTGCGGCGGTAAGACGACCAGCGCCACAGTGACCGTCACCGTCGTCCACGGCGACGGCAGCTCCAAGGACTTCACCGTCAAGACCGACAAGGAGATGTTGGGGGAGGCCCTCACCGACGAGAAGTTAGTGGACGGCGAGGACGGCCCTTACGGCCTGTTCATCAAGACGGTGGACGGCGAGACCGCCGACGACGCCAAGCAGGAGTGGTGGTGTCTCACCAAGGGCGGCGAGAGCGTGGAGACCGGCGTGGATTCCACTCCGGTGGAGGACGGCGCGACCTATGAACTGACCCTGACCACCGGGTGGGAATGAGAGAAACACAAATGAGGTGAGACCCCTTGAGCATCGACTTTTCCGAGAGCGGCTTTGAGACGGAGCAGCCGTTGGTAGCCACCTCCCTTCTCCGCGAGGACGAGGGGGAGTGCTCTCTGCGCCCCAAGACCCTTGGGGAGTACATCGGGCAGAAAAAGGCCAAGGAGAATCTGACGGTGTTCATTCAGGCGGCGAAGCTGCGAGGCGAGCCGCTGGATCACGTTCTTCTCCACGGCCCTCCGGGGCTGGGCAAGACCACCCTCTCCGGCATCATCGCCAACGAGATGGGGGTGAACATCCGCATCACCTCCGGGCCGGCCATTGAAAAACCCGGCGACTTGGCGGCGCTGCTCACCAACCTGCAGGAGAATGACATCCTCTTTGTGGACGAGATCCACCGCCTCAACCGGCAGGTGGAGGAGATCTTGTACCCCGCCATGGAGGACTACGCCATCGACATTATCATCGGCAAAGGCCCGTCGGCCAACTCCATCCGGCTGGATCTGCCCCGGTTCACCCTCATCGGGGCGACCACACGGGCGGGACAGCTCTCCGCGCCCCTGCGCGACCGCTTTGGGGTCACCCTGAGGCTGGAGCTTTACACACCTGAGGAGCTGGCCCTGATCGTGAAACGTTCGGCGGGCATTTTGGAAGTGCCCATCGAGGACGGGGGAGCGATGGAGATCGCCAAACGCTCCCGGGGCACGCCCCGGATCGCCAACCGTATGCTGCGCCGGGTGCGGGACTTTGCTCAGGTGAAGGCGGGGGGCATCATCACCCGTCAGGTGGCGGACGAGGCCCTCACCGCTTTAGAGGTAGACCACTTGGGGCTGGACGCGGTTGACCGGCGGATGCTTCGCAGCATCATCGACAACTACCGGGGCGGCCCGGTGGGATTGGACACCTTGGCGGCCACCATCAACGAGGAATCGGTGACGCTGGAGGACGTGTACGAGCCATATCTTATGCAGCTTGGCTTTTTGACCCGCACCCCCCGGGGGCGGTGCGTGACGGTCAAGGCATATCAGCATTTGGGGCTGAGCGTCCCTGCTGCGCCCGGCGGTCTCGATCAATTGACGCTCTGATTTTTGGGAAAAGAGGATCATGGTATGGGCAAACTGTTTGGAACGGACGGCATTCGCGGGGTGGTCAACGCCGGGCTGGATGCCGCTCTGGCCTATCAGGTGGGGTTGGCGACGGCGGCGGTGCTTCGCAGGGATCAGGACGGGAAAAAGCCGGTGGTGACCATCGGCAAGGACACCCGCATTTCCTCCGACGTGCTGGAGGGGGCGCTGGTGGCGGGACTGTGCTCCGCCGGGGCGGACGTATTGCATCTGGGAGTGTTCCCCACCCCCGCCGTGGCCTTTGCCACGGTGGATAACCACGCCGACGCGGGGGTGGTCATCTCCGCCTCCCACAACCCCTTTGAGCATAACGGCATCAAGATCTTCAACGGCAAGGGTTTCAAGCTCTCCGACGCGCTGGAGAACCAGATCGAGGACATCATTTTGAACCATGTGGACGTGCCGCTGATGACCCATGGGGACATCGGCAAGGTCGTCTATTTAGACGCCAACGAGCGGGAGCGGTATCTGGATCATCTGGCGAGTACCATTGACACCGATCTGGCGGGGCTTCGCGTTGCAGTGGACTGCGCCAACGGCGCGTCCTCCGCCACAGCGCCCTATTTATTCGCCCGTTTCCCCAAGCTGAAGTGCGATATCTCCTGCGCCGAGCCGGACGGCGTGAACATCAACAACGGCTGCGGCTCTACTCATCTGGAGGCGTTGCAGGCCCGGATGAAAACGGGGGAATACGATCTGGGGCTGGCCTTTGACGGGGACGCCGACCGCTTTTTGGCGGTGGATGAGCTGGGCAGCCCCATCGACGGCGACCAGATCATGGCCATCTGCGGCAGCGATCTGATGGCCCGGGGGGAGCTGCCCTCCAACGCCGTGGTGGCCACGGTGATGTCCAATTTAGGCTTCCGGATGTTCACCAAGGAGCGGGGAATGACGCTGGAGATCACCGACGTGGGCGACCGCAACGTCTTGGAGCGGATGCAGGAGAAGGGCTACGCGCTGGGGGGCGAACAGTCGGGCCACACCATTTTTCTTCAGTACGCCACCACCGGCGACGGGGAGCTTTCCGCCCTCCAGCTCCTTCAGGTGTTGAAGAAGTCGGGCAAAAAAGCCTCTGAGCTGGCGGCGATGTGCAAGGTCTATCCTCAGGTGCTCATCAACGTCCCTATGGCGGACAAGGCCGCCAAGGAGAAGGTCATGGCCTCTCCTGAACTGGCCGCGGCGGTGGAACAGACAGAGCGGGCTTTGGCCGGCAAGGGCCGGGTGCTGGTGCGGGCGTCGGGGACGGAGTCGCTGGTGCGGGTCATGGTGGAGGCCACCGACGACGCGCAGGCCCGGACTGCGGCGGAGGGTTTGGTCAATTTGATCAAAAAGCTGTGAAAATTTAAGGGCAGATAAAATAATTTGCCCAAATCCCTTGACAAGCGGACGGGAAGTATAATATAATGTGCGAGGAACGAACGAATGAGCCACAAAAATCCAACCTTTGACCCTGCGGCGGACGCCCAAGGCGTGGCCGATGAGGCGCTGCTGGCGGCGGCGCGCAGCGGTGACCGAAGGGCGGAGGAAGCGCTGATCCTGCGTTACACCCGGATGACGCGCGCCTGTGCCCGGCCGCTCTTTTTGGCGGGAGGGGACAGCGAGGATCTGGTTCAGGAGGGCCTGCTGGGCCTGCTGGACGCCATTCGGGAGTTTGACAGCCGCCGGGACGCAGCCTTTGCCACTTTTGCGCAGGTCTGTGTCCAGAACCGTCTTCGCTCTGCGGTGCGCAGCGCGGCGCGGGAAAAACATATGGCGCTCAACGCCGCCGTTCCCTTGGAGGAGCAGGAGACCTCCGAGGGCGGACGGGGGAGGGGGAGAAGAGCCCCCGAGAACCCGGAGGACTTGGTCATCGCCCGGGAGGCGTGGCAGGAGGAAACGGCCCGGTTGGAGCGGACGCTTTCGTCCTTTGAGCGCGAGGTGCTGGGGCAGTATCTGGACGGATACTCCTATCAGGAGATCGCCCGGGCCACCGGCAAGCCGCCCAAGGCGGTGGATAACGCGGTGCAGCGTATCCGCAGAAAATTGGCGCGGCGGTGATTTTGGCGAATCCAGCGAAAGCTGATCGCACATATTTTATGTCCCAGTTGCAATTCGGTTTTTCCGGGTCGGGGCAATCAAAGAGAGGGTATTACCATGTACGAAGACAAGACACTCATTTGCAAAGAATGTGGCCAAGAGTTCGTGTTCACCGCCGGTGAGCAGGAGTTCTACGCCGAGCGCGGCTTCCAGAACGAGCCTCAGCGCTGCAAGGCGTGCCGCGACGCCCGGAAGGCCGCTGCCCGTGGCCCTCGCGAGTACTTCACCGCCACCTGTGCCGCCTGCGGCGGCGAGGCCAAGGTCCCCTTCGAGCCGAAGACCGACCGCCCCGTCTACTGCAGCGAGTGCTTCGCCAAGATGCGCGAAGAGCAGTCCGGCGCACACGAGGAGTAAGCTCCGCCCAGTCTGACACGAAGAAAAGCCCGGCGCACGCTGTGCGCCGGGCTTTTTGCGTCGTGGTCAGGTCAGGGTTTCGCCACGGTGGTCAGGAAACGGTGCAAAAGGGCGGCCACCTGCGCGCGGGTGGCGGTGCGCTGGGGGTACAGCTTGCGCTCCTGATCGCCCTGAAGCAGACCCTGATCCACCATCCAGTTTGTGCCCTCGGCGGCCCAAGGGGAGACCGAGTTGCCGTCAGGCATACCCGCCAGATGGTAGTTGTGGGCGGCGGACGCGCCGTAGCGGAGCTTGGCGTAGTTATAGAGCATGACGGACAGCTCCTCTAAGGTGAGGGCCTGATGGGGGTTCAGTCCGTCGCTGATGCGGTTGGTCACCGCCCAGCGATGGCCCTTGATGTACCAGCTTTCCTGCCCGATGGGGGTGGTGTCCGCGCCATCCAGCCGGGCCAGCACCGTCATCAGCATCACCCGGGTCATCGGGCCGTCAGGGTCGAAGCGGCTGCCGCCCACGCCGTTGAACAGGCCGTTTTCCGCGGCGTAAGCCACATCGGCGGCATACCATGCGCCGGCGCTGACGTCGGAGAAGTGGGACGGGGTCGGATTGGTGGGCCGGACAGGCTCGGCAGGCTGATCGGGTTTGGCAGACTGGTCGGGTTTGGCAGACTGGTCGGGCGCAGAGGGTTGAACCGCTGTTTCGGGGGTGAAAAACTCCACCTGATAGGAGAAGTCCGCGCTCTGCCCGCCGGAGGTCTTGAGACCGCTGATGGAGACGGTGTAAAGCCCGCTGTAGGCGGAGGCGTCCAAGGCGGGACGGAAGATCATACAGTTGGCAACGCCGTAGCTGCTGTGATCCACTCCCAGATAAGCTCCCTCGTTGGCGGCGGAATAGCTCTGACCGCCGGAGAGTGTCCACGTTGTGCTGTCGGAAGCACGGGTGAGGGTGACCGTGAGGTCGCCGACGCTGGGCGGGGCATACTTGTCCGGGTTCAGAGAGACGCTCCAAGCCTGATCTTTGTCAAACAGGGTGGAGGGAAACGCGCCGGAGGCGGGCCAAGAGATGAAATCATAGTCCCCTGCGCTGCCGCTGCGGTCAAAGGCCCAGAGGGTGGCAAAGTTATAGGTGTAGCTGCCAAAGGTCTTGCTGCTGGGGGAAAACCCAAAGCCGGTCTTGCCCATGGTGGGGTTCAAGAGCCAGCGGCGGTGGCCCAGCATGGGGAGGTTGCCGCCGTCTGAGTCGTCCATAAACGCGTCCACCGCTTGGGGAAGGGTGGCATTTGTGCCCATGTAGATGTTGGAGCTGGAGGCGGCGTTCAGCCCGGTGTTGTAAAAGCTCTCGTCCATGTCGGCGGGCTGCTCCGGGAAGTGGGTCAGCACGCCGTTGGCCGCCAGCAGCACCGCGCCGTGCTGGGCGCGGGAGGTGAGGGTGCTGTCCAGCGTGACGGCGTTCAGCCCCGCCAGACGGCGCATAAGATTCAGCCGGTCAAGGGCGGTGATCAGGGCCGGGGCGGACACCGTCCCGGCGGCGTAGGGCGCGCTGACAGACGGGGCAGTCACAAAGGCGTCCCCGGCGAAGCCCAAAGGGTTCTCCGCCAGCAGTTGGACAATCTCATTCTGAGACAGCTTTGGAAGGGAGGTCAAACCGCTGGAGCGGGGGGTGGAGGAAGAACTCACCCCTGCCGCGAAGGTAGGGGTGAGAAGGAGACAAATGGAGAGGAAAAGACAGAAAATACGTTTTTTCATGGTTATTGCGACACCGTGTAGTTGGGTGCTTCCTTGGTGATGTACACGTCGTGGGGGTGGGACTCCCGGAGGCCGGCGGCGGTGATCTGGGTGAAGCGGGCCTTTCGGCGCAGGTCGTCGATGGTGGCGCAGCCGCAGTAGCCCATACCGGCCCGCAGGCCGCCCATGAGCTGGAAGATGGTCTCGGACACCGTTCCCTTGTAGGGGACGCGGCCCTCCACCCCTTCAGGCACTAACTTTTTGTTGTTCTGCTGGAAGTAACGATCCTTCGAGCCCTTGGCCATCGCACCCAGCGAGCCCATGCCGCGGTAGACCTTGAACTGGCGGCCCTGATAGACCTCGGTGTCGCCGGGGGACTCCTCACAGCCCGCCAGCAGCGAGCCGAGCATGACCACGTTGCCGCCGGCGGCGATGGCCTTGGCCAGATCGCCGGAGAACTTGATGCCGCCATCGGCAATGATGGGGACGTCGTACTCGGCGGCGACTTTGGCGGCGTCGAAGATGGCGGTGATCTGGGGTACGCCGATGCCCGCCACCACGCGGGTGGTACAGATCGAGCCGGGGCCGATGCCGATCTTCACGCAGTCTGCGCCGGCTTCAATGAGGGCGCGAGTACCCTCGGCGGTGGCCACGTTGCCGGCAATGAGCTGTACGTCGGGATAGATGGCCTTGATCCGGCGGATGCACTCCAAAATGTTGTGGGAGTGGCCGTGGGCAGAGTCCAGACACAGAACGTCCGCCCCCGCGTCCACCAGCGCCTTGACGCGATCCATCACGTCGGGGGTCACGCCGATGGCTGCGCCCACCAGCAGGCGGCCCTTGGCGTCCCGGGCGGAGTTGGGGTAGACCTGTGCCTTTTCGATGTCCTTGATGGTGATGAGGCCCTTGAGGCGGCCTTCGCCGTCCACGATGGGGAGCTTTTCGATCTTATGGCGGCGGAGGATCTCCCGGGCTTCGTCCAGAGTCGTGCCCTCCTGCGCGGTGACCAGATTCTCCTTGGTCATCACGTTGTCAATGAGCTGGGACATATCCGTCTCAAACTTCATGTCCCGGTTGGTGATGATGCCGATGAGCTTGCCGTTGTCGCAGATGGGCACGCCGGAGATGCGGTATTTGGCCATCAGCTCGTCCGCTTCGGCCAGCGTGTGGCCGGGCGCGAGCCAGAAGGGGTTGGTGATGACGCCGTTCTCGCTGCGCTTTACCATGTCCACCTGCTCGGCCTGTGCGCCGATGGACATATTCTTATGGATGATGCCGATGCCCCCCTCCCGGGCCACGGCGATGGCCATGCGGGATTCGGTAACGGTGTCCATGGCGGCGGACATCAGGGGAATGTTGAGGGTGATCTTCTTGGTGAGCCGCGTTTTCAGGTCGATGTCTGCAGGGAGAACGTCGCTTTCTGCGGGGATCAAAAGCACGTCGTCGAAGGTGAGGCCCTGCTTGCCAAACTTCTCTTCAAAATCTGCCATGGTGTTCTCTCCTTTGTGTCAAATATCAATAAAAATTTTATCTATTCTAATCTGTATGAGGAAGGATGTCAAGAGAAACTTTCAGACAGGCGCAAAAGTCCGGTGAAGCGGCTCTCGCCTCCGGCGTCCTCGCCGCTGACCAGACCCTCGCCGTCTCGCCAGCCGGCCTTGAGGGTAAGGGTCTCCCCGGCGCGGCACTCCTTGAGATAGTTGAGCCGCAGCTCGGTGACGAAGGTCCCGGCAGGGGCGGCCTGAAGGGCCAAGGCGTCACAGAGGAGGTCGGCGTAACGGGTGTTGTTCACGTGGCCGTTGGCGTCCAGATCGCTGTAATGGAGCGTTCGCCGCTCCACCTCGGGGAGATCGTGCGGCAGCCGCAAGGGCCGCAGGCGGGTGGCCCGGTTCAGCTCGCCCCCGTCGGTGCCCTGAAACTCGGAGAAGGTGGACATACGGGCCAGAGTGCGGGTGTCCAGATCGGCCAGCACCCAAGCGGCCAGAGCTTGTCCCACAAGATGGCCGTCCACCAGCAGGTCGGTGTCCCGGTACATCACCGCGCTGTCGCCGCCCCGGTGCCATGTCTTGAGTTCCAGCGCGTCGTGGAGGCGCAGGGGACGCGTCAGGGTGAACTGAGTCCGGGCGATCATCCAGCAGTGGTGGTACTTGGCGATCATTTGGGGATTGGCACCGCCGAAGTCCTCGGAGGCCAGTCCGGCCACATCCTGAAGGTAGCCCAGCACCGCACTGGGACGGCAGGTATCGAAGCAGTCCAGATCGCGGGTGTCAATGTGATAAGTATGAGAAAAGAAACGGGACATGGGAACCCCCTCAAAACGTTTTTCTCATTATAACGCCATTGGCGTCAAAAGTCCAAGCACATAATTTCCAAAAATGGCGAGAAACTATGGCTACGAGATGGGAGTTGAGACGAATGGCTAAACGATTGGGCCGGCAGACGGTCGAGCTGGAGGGTGGGGCGGTCATTGCCGCCCACGCCTGTGTAGGCGGCAAAAAGGAAGGGGAAGGGCCGCTGAAGCGGTACTTCGACTACCTCACCGCCGACGACACGTTTGGAGAAAAGACGTGGGAGAAGGCGGAGTGCCGCAGCCAAAAGCTGGCGGCAAAGCTGGCGCTGGAGAAATGGGGACGGGAGGAGAGCGCGCTGGACTATTTGCTGGCGGGCGACCTGCTGAACCAGTGCATCTCCTCCTCCTTCGCCGCCCGCAGCTCCAACGTGCCCTTCTTCGGGCTGTACGGGGCTTGCTCCACCATGGGGGAGAGCATCTCGCTGGGGGCGCTGCTGCTGGAGACAGGGGCGGCGGAAGCGGTGGGGGCGGTGACCTCCTCCCACTTCTGCACCGCCGAGCGGCAATACCGCACCCCGCTGGCCTACGGCGGGCAGCGCACCCCCACCGCCCAGTGGACGGCCACGGCGGCGGGATGCTCCATCCTTACCAAAGGCGGGCGGGGAGTGAAGGTCACCCATGTGACCACCGGGCGCATCGTGGACAAGGGGATCACCGACGCGAACAACATGGGCGCGGCCATGGCCCCCGCGGCGGCGGACACGCTGGCGGCGCACTTTAAGGAGACAGGCCGCGATCCGGGCTATTACGATCTGGTGGCCACAGGGGATCTGGGCCAGTTGGGGCGGGAGATCCTGCTGGAGCTGATGAAGGAGGAGGGGTTTGACCTCTCCGGCGTCCACAACGACTGCGGGCTGCTCCTCTATGACCGGGCCAAGCAGGACGTCCACTGCGGCGCGTCGGGCTGCGGCTGCGCCGCCAGCGTTTTGAACGGCTACCTTCTGCGGCAGATGGGGGAGGGAAAGCTGCGGCGGGTGCTGTTCTGCCCCACCGGCGCGCTGCTGTCCCCCACCTCCTCCCAGCAGGGGGAGACCATCCCGTCCATCGCCCACGCAGTGGCATTGGAGGTGTGAGACATGGAATATGTGAAGGCCTTTTTGTGCGGCGGGGTGCTGTGTATCATCGGGCAGCTCCTCATCGACAAGACCAAGCTCACCCCCGCCCGCATCCTGACCGCTTATGTGGTGTCCGGGGTCTTTCTGACGGCCATCGGGGTGTATCCCAAGCTGGTGGAGTGGTTCGGCTGCGGCGCCACCGTGCCCCTGACCGGGTTTGGGTACGCTCTGGCCAAGGGCGTGGCCCAAGCGGTGGCCGCAGAGGGCTGGCTGGGGGTCTTGACCGGCGCCCTCACCGCCACCGCCGGCGGCATCGGCGCGGCCATCTTCTTCGCTCTGCTGACAGCCCTCATTTTCAAGCCGAAACCTAAGTCGTAAACAGGAAAAGGGACAGCTCACTTGAGCTGTCCCTTTTGGCGTTCGCTATGTATTTGCCGGGGTGTCGGGGCGGGCAAGTCCGTGCATGAAGCCGTTGAGGGCGGGGGAGAGTACGTCGGCGGCCACCACCGTGTTTTTGTACATCAGCAGGGACGCCTGAACCCCCTGCTCCCCGGTGGGGTAGTTGAGGATCTGGTATGTATACCGTTTGACCGTTTTTCCTGCGTATTTGGCCAGATCGAAGCCCTGACTGCTCTGGAGGGCAAGGTAGTCGTCGTACTCGCTGCCCATCTCCTTGGGGATGAGCAGCTCCTCCACCGCCAGCGGCTCGCTGCCCACCAGCCAGCCGTGGGCTTCCAGATACGCGAGGCGGTCTTCGTTGGTGCGGACGCCTTTGGGGGAGATGACCTCCCCGGCAGCGGCGGTAGGCCCGCCCCCCATGGCGGTGACCGCCAGCACCAGCGCGCAGACAAACACCAGCGCGCCGCCCATGGCTGCCAGCCGACGGCGGGGAAGTTTGATGGCTCGGATCATCATAGATCGGTCGCTCCTTTCCAAAGTTGCGGAGAAGTCTCTGGAAAATCTCTATGAGGATATGGTATACTATATGCACAAAAAAACAGGGCGAAAGAAGGCGAAGGGTGATGGATCGCTTGGACAAGCGTCTGTCGGGGGCGGGATATTCCCGAAAAGAGGCGAACGGCCTGATCCGGGCCGGGCGGGTGACGGTGGACGGCGCTGCCGTTACCACGCCGGAGCGGCGGGTGGAGGACGGGGCGGTCATCCAAGTGGACGGCGCACCGCTTCAGGAGGGCTTTCTCTACATCATGCTCCACAAGCCCGCCGGGGTGGTCACCGCCACCGAGGACGCCAAGGAGCGGACAGTCCTCGACCTGCTGCCTGAGGAGCTGCGCCGGCGGGGGCTGTTCCCGGTGGGGCGGCTGGACAAGGACGTGACCGGGCTGGTGCTTCTCACTGACGACGGCCCGCTGGGCCACCGGCTCACCTCCCCCCGCCACCATGTGGACAAGGTGTACGAAGTGACGGCGGACGGGGCGTTCACCGGGGACGACGGGGAGCGGCTGGCCGCCGGGCTGACGCTGGGGGACGGGCTCAAGTGCCTTCCGGCGGAGCTGGAGCTGACCGGGAGGGCCAACGTGGCGCTGCTCACCATCCGGGAGGGGAAGTTCCATCAGGTCAAGCGGATGATGGCCTGTCTGGGCAAGCCGGTGACCGCGCTGAAGCGCCTCGGCATGGGCGGGTTAAGGCTGGATGAGACGTTGAAGCCGGGGGAGTGGCGGATGCTCACCGAGGAGGAACGGGGGGAGCTGCAAAAATAGCCCCCAAAAAATTTCAGCATTTTGCACAAAAAAAATAAATTTCCCTCTTGTATTTGGATGGCGAATCCAGTATAATGGAAGCAGTTATCTAAAATAGCCCCGCTTTCCCCTTTGGGAGGGGGGCGAAGATGAACGAAAAATGGATGAGAGGGAAGGTGTTGACATGTCCAGCCGAATCTTCCAAAGCGTGATCCTGCAAATGAAGGACTGCACCAAGCTGCCGTTGGGCGTTGTAGACGCGGAGGGAACAGTGGTGGCCTGCACGGAGCTGTCTCTGGTGGGCCAGCGTTGGCCTCAGGCGGCAGAGGCCATCAACCGCCATGAGGGGACGTACGCCGTGTCGGACGGAAAGCTGTTCCGGACGCTGGCGGGGCGGAGCAACCCCTATGATTACGCCGCCTTTGTGGTGGGCGAGGGGGACGTGGCCCAGAGCTACTGCGCGCTGGCGGCGGTGGCCCTCAACGGGGCGAAGAGCTTCTACGAGGAGAAGCACGACCGCGCGACCTTTGTGAAAAATATCATCACGGACAACATCATGCTGGGGGATGTGTATATCCGTGCCAGAGAGCTTCACTTCCCCACGGAAGCAAGCTGGGGCGTGTTTCTGGTGCGACCCTCCGTGGAGGGCAATCCCGCGGCCATGGACGCCATTTTGGGGCTGTTCCCCGACCGCCAGAACGACTTTGTCCTCTCCATCACCGAGACGGACATCGCCGTGGTCAAGACGCTGGAGCCGGGGGCGGACGCCAAGACCCTTTATGGGCTGGCCACCGAGATCTTGGAACTTTTGCAGGACGAACTCCATCTAAAGTGTGTCATCGGTGTGGGCACCATTGCCACCCACCTGCGGGATCTGGCCCGCGCTTACAAGGAGGCGGGGGTGGCCATTGAGGTGGGCAAGGTGTTCAACACCGAGATGTCTGTGATCAACTACGAGAATCTGGGCATCGGGCGGCTCATTTACCAGCTCCCCACCACCCTGTGCGAGATGTTCCTTCAGGAGGTCTTTAAGAAGAACCCCATCGACTCTCTGGATCAGGAGACTTTGTTCACCATCAACAAGTTCTTTGAGAACAATCTGAACGTGTCCGAGACCGCCCGCAAGCTCTTTGTCCACCGCAATACGCTGGTATACCGGCTGGAGAAGATCAAGAAGCTCACCGGCCTTGACCTGCGGGAATTTGACGACGCCATCACCTTCAAGGTGGCGCTGATGGTCAAGAAATACTTGGTATCCAGAGGGATCGACGGATAAACTGGGAGGCAGCGCATGGTACGGCTCATCGACGTGACCAAGATATATGAAAACGGCAGCGAGGCCCTGCGAAACGTCTCCTTCCGCATCGACGACGGGGAGTTTGTGTTTCTGGTCGGCCCTTCCGGGTCGGGGAAGTCCACCGTTACCCGGCTGCTCACGGCGGAGATCGCGCCCACCGACGGGCGGGTGATCGTCAACGGGCATAACCTCAACACCATCAAGCCCTCCAAGGTGCCCTACCTGCGGCGGACGCTGGGCGTGGTGTTTCAGGACTTCCGCCTTATTGAGAAAAAGACCGTCTGGGAGAATCTGGCCTTTGCCATGCGGGTGGTGGGGTCTTCCCCCCGCTCCATCCGCAAGCGCATCCCCTATGTGCTGGAGCTGGTGGGGCTGGAGAACAAGGCCAAGGAGTTCCCCACCCAGCTCTCCGGCGGCGAACAGCAGCGTTTGGCCATTGCCCGCGCGCTGGTGAACAACCCCCAGATGATCATTGCCGACGAGCCAACGGGCAACCTTGACCCCGCCCGCAGCGTAGAGATCATGGAGCTTCTCTCCCTCATTAACGAGCTGGGTACTACCATGCTGGTGGTCACCCACGAGAAGGATCTGGTGGACCGGCTGGGCAAGCGGGTCATCGCCATTGAGGCCGGACATATTTTAAGCGACGAACAAGGCGGATACTATCATTATGAGCAAAGTGGACAACGAGATGGATAACAATCAGGCGACGCCGCAGCCCAAGCGTGAGATTGACCGCCGAAGGATGGCGGGGCCGAGCCGGGTGGCGAAAAAAAGCCGTGGATGGAATTTTGGCTACTTCTTCCGGGAGGGATTTGTAGGCATTTTCCGCCATGGCTTAATGTCCTTTGCGGCCATCGGCATGATCGTGGCGTGCCTGCTGATCATGGGTACGTTTTCGCTGGTGGCGGTGAATCTGGACATGAACCTTCAGGCCCTTCAGGCTCAAAACGAGTTCTCCGCCTATGTGGACGACAGCTATACCTTGGAACAGGCGCAGGGTCTGCAAGCCGCTATCGCCGCGCTGGACAACGTGCGGGAGGCGGAGTTCGTAGACCGGGAAACGGTGCTTGCGGAGTTTCGCGCCAAGCGGCAGGGGGACAGCGAGCTGTTCGACCTGCTGCCCTCGGATACCTTCCAGCACCGTTACCAGATCCGGGTCAACGACATCTCCCGCCTTCAGGAGACGGTGGACGCGGTGGGCCGCGTGGACGGGATCGCAGAGACCTCGGCGGGGATCGAGATTGCCGAGGGGATGGTCGCCATGCGTAACGTGGCTGCCGGCGTGGCGGTGATCCTCATGGCGGTGCTGGTGGGGGTGAGCCTGTTCATCATCGCAAGCACCCTGCGCTTGGCCACCTTCTACCGCCGGGACGAGATCGCCATTATGAAGATGTGCGGGGCGACCAATGGGTTCGTGCGCTGGCCCTTTATTGTGGAGGGGGCGCTGCTGGGACTGTTTGCGGCGCTGTTGGCCTTCGGACTGCAATGGTGGCTCTATTCCCTCATTGCCAACGCCATGGCGGCGGGGGGACAGCTTGGCTTTTTGGTGATCATGCCCTTTGTGAGCCTTTGGAAGTACGTTCTGGCCGTGTTCTGCGGCGCAGGACTGGTGATCGGTATTTTGGGATCTCTGCTGGCCATCCGCAGATTCCTGCACGTGTAAGGGAGGCGGTAGTTCCATGAAAAACGCACCGAAGCGAAGCCGCCGTCAGCGGCTGACTGCCCTGCTGGCCTGTGTGCTGGCGCTGCTGCTCCTCCTGCCCATGGTGATGACGGTGGTGGGCAGCCTCTCCGCCATGGGCGCATCGGTGGGGGACATCCAGAGCAAGATCAACGCCCTGAAGGGAAAGAACAAGGATCTGGCGTCCCAGCGTTCCAACCTGAAAAACGAGCTGAAAAGCATTCAGGCCGATAAAAACGAAGCGGTGAACAAGCGCAAGAATCTGGAACAGCAGATCAACTATCTGCAAGAGGAGATCGACAACCTCACCGCCCAGATGGAGCAATACGCCGCCCTCATTATGGAGAAGGAGCAGGAGGTCGCGGACAACGAGGCCCGGGAAGCGGCCCAGTTCGCCCTTTTTCAGAAGCAGTGCCGCGCCATGGAGAAGGAGGGCACGGTCACCTATTGGTCGATCCTCTTTGCCGCCGACAGCTTTGCCGACCTGTTGGACAAGGTAAACACCATCAACGCCATCGCCGACTATAACCAAGGGGTCTGCGACCAGCTTCAAGCCGCGCGGGAGGCGCTCCAGCAGGCCAAGGCCGAGCTGGAGACGGCCAAGGCGGAGACCGAGGCCGCCAAGGCCCAGCGGGAATCCGCCCAGACGGAGTTAGAGTGGCAGAAGAGGGAGGTTCAGGCGCTTATCAAGGAGATCGCCGCCGACGAAAAGGCCACCCAAGCGGAGATCGACAAGTTAGACAAGGCGGCCAAGGAACAGGACGCGGAGATCCAGCGGCTGGACCGGGAGCTGCAAAAGGCCATTGAGGAGGCCCGGCGCAACGCCAGCAACCAGTTCCAGTTTGACCCCGGCTCGGGCTTTTACTGGCCGCTGCCCAAGGAGCGGGTGAGCGTCACCTCCTTCTTCGGCCCGCGCACCCACCCCATCACCGGCAAATACCATAACCACTCCGGCACGGACATCGGCGCGTATTCCGGCACGGAGATCTACGCCGCCCACGGCGGCATCGTCCTCACCTCCGCCTACCACAGCTCCTACGGCAACTATGTGGTTTTGAGCCGGGGAGACGGCATCACCACCCTCTACGCCCATATGTCCAAGCGGGCGGTGAAGGTGGGCGACGTGGTCAGTCAGGGTCAGGTCATCGGCTATGTTGGCTCTACCGGCTCGTCCACCGCGCCCCACCTCCACTTTGAGGTGCGGGTGAACGGCGTGCGTCAGGACGCGCTGAAGTACTATCCCAACGTGAAGTGGAAAAACAATACGGGGTTTCCTTATGAATAAAAAGCGCTTTTCTGTCCGTGCCATCCTCATTACGGTGGTCATCACCTTCCTGCTCACAGGAGGGCTGGGGATCATTGCCGCCCGGTGCCTGTTAGGGCCGGGCGGACTTGCTATGCTGAGGGGAATGTACCTGATCCGGGAGCGGTTCGTGGCCGATTACGACCCGGACGCGGCGGTGGATCAAGCGCTGGCCGCTATGGTGTATTCTCTGGGCGACCGCTGGTCTGCCTACCTCACCGCCGACCAGTGCGCCGCGCTGGAGCGAAGCCGAACCAACGCCTATGTGGGCATCGGCATCCGCTATACGGAGTGCGGCGATCCCGTGGGCATGGAGATCGTGGATGTGCTGGAAAACAGTCCCGCCCAAGAGGGGGGACTGGAGGTGGGAGAGGTCATCGTGGCCGTGAACGGCGAGACCTTTACCGAGGAGAATTTTGACGAGCTGGCGGCGTCCATCGGCAGCGCGGAGGGGGAGAGCGCGACCCTGACCGTGGCGGACGGCAGCGGCAAAAAGCGGGACGTGACGCTGACCCTGCGGCGGGTGGAAGATCCCCCGGTGTCCTACGAGATGCTGGCGGGACACATGGGCTATGTCCAGATCGAGAACTTCAACCAAAACGCGGCGGCCTCCGCCCGGTCGGCGGTGGAGGAGCTGGTGGAGGAGGGGGCGGAGGGTCTGCTCTTTGACGTGCGGGGGAATCCCGGCGGGTATGTGAACGAGCTGACCGACCTGCTGGACTACCTGCTCCCCGAAGGGCCGATCTTCACCGACCTGAGCAAAAACGGCCCGGTCAAAACCGTGCAGTCGGACGCCAACTGCGTTGACCTCCCCATGGTGGTGCTGATAGATGGGGACAGCTACTCCGCCGCCGAGCTGTTCGCCGCCCAGCTCCGGGAGAGCGTGGACGCAACCCTTGTGGGCGCGCAGACCTGCGGCAAGGGCTATTATCAGCAGGGCTTCCGCCTTCCCAACGGCGGCGAGCTGCACATCTCCACCGGAATGTACGCCACCGGGAACGGCGTGTCCCTCATCGGCACGGGGCTGACCCCCGACTATGCCGTGACGCGGGCGGACTCCCAGTTGGACAAGGCCGTGGAGGTGCTGGGCGAGAAAATAAAGGAGGGGTGAGGGGCTTGAGACGGTTCTTCCATAAGCTGTGGCAGCGTTGGAACGGAGATTTCAACTTCGACAAATGGTTTCAAAAGCGCCGCAAGCTCCAAGAGGCCAAAAACCCGCTGGTCAAGCTGTGGCATCGCCACTATCTGATGAAGATGAACAACAAGTATGCCGCCTTCATCCCCCCTACGCTGTACATTCCCCGCAGCGTCACCTTCCCCCACGGCATCAGCGGTGTTTTTATCTCCGTGGGGGCGAAGATCGGGGAGAACTGCGTCATTTTCCAGCAGGTGACCATCGGCTCAAACACCTTAGAGGGCAGCAGGCGGCAAGGCTCACCCACGCTGGAGGACAACGTGTTTGTAGGCGCGGGGGCGAAGATCATCGGCGGCGTCACCATCGGCGCAGGAAGCCGCGTTGCGGCGGGGTGCGCCCTCTCGGAGGACGTGCCCGCCGACTCCACCGTTCTTCCGGGGAAAGCGGTGATCCGGCCCGGTACGCCGGGCCGTGACAACTCCTTCCGCACGCCCCCTGCGGCCTTCTCATAAGGAGGCGCGCCGTGGTAGAGCTGTTGATCGGAAGGGCCGGGGCAGGGAAGTCTCAGGCCGTGCTGGAGCGCATGACCGCCGCCCACCGGGCGCGGCGGCAGATCTTGATCGTACCCGAACAGTATTCCCACCGTGCGGAGCGCCGCGTGTGCGCCGTGGGTGGGAATTCCTTGTCTCTTGGCTCGGAGGTGCTTACCTTCACCCGGCTGGCCACCCGCGTGTTTGCACAGGCGGGTGGGCTGGCTGCGCCTACGCTGGACGACGGCGGGCGGCTGCTGGTGATGTATCTGGCGGTGAAGGAAGTCAGCGAGGGGCTGTCCGTCTACCGCCGCCCCTCCCGCAAAAGCGCGTTTTTGACGGGGCTTTTGAACACGCTGGACGAGTGCAAAAGCTACCGCGCAGACCCCGCGGCTCTGGCCAGAGCGGGCGGAGAGCTGGGGGGCACAACAGGGGAGAAACTGCATGATCTGGGCCTGATCTTCACCGCCTACGACCGGCTGTGCGGCGAGCTGGGGGCTGACCCGCGGGACAGGCTGACCCGCTTGGCGGAGGCCCTCAAAACCTCCCGCTGGGCGGCGGGAACGGATGTTTATTTAGACGGCTTTACCGACTTTACCCCCCAGCAGGGGCTGGTGCTGTCCGCTCTCATGGAGCAGGCCAACAGCGTCACCGTGGCGCTGACCTGCGACCACCTGCTGGAGGACGAGGACGGTCTGGGCATTTTCTCCCCCGCTCGAAAGACGGCGGCCTACCTGAAGCGGCTGGCCAAGGACGCAGGGCAGACGGTTCAGGTAGAGACGGTGGCGCGGACAAAGGGGGACAAGTCCCCTGCCTTGACATACTTGGAAGCCAACCTCTTTGCCGACCACGCCGCGCCTTGGGAGGGGGAGCGGGGGGTGATCTGCGCCGCCCCGGACGACCCCCGCAAAGAGGTGGAGTGGGTGTGCGCCGAGATCCTGCGTCTGGTGCGTATGGAGGGCTGCCGGTTTCGGGAGATCGCCGTCACGGCGCGGACGCTGGAGGGCTACGAGGCCCTCATCGACGACACCTTCCCCCGGTTCGGCATCCCGGTGTTTTTGGCCCGCACGCAGGATATTTTGGAAAAACCGGTGCTGGCCCTCATTACCTCCGCGCTGGCGGCGGTGTCGGGGGGATACCGCTATGAGGATCTGTTCCGTTATCTGAAAACCGGTCTGGCGGGGGTGGAGGACGACCAGCGCGACCGGCTGGAGAACTATGTACTCACTTGGGACATCAAGGGAGGCCGCTGGACAGCGGACAAGCCTTGGCATATGCACCCTGACGGCTACGGCCGCGAGTTTACCGAGGGGGACGAGGCGCGTCTGGCGGCCTTGGACGGCCTGCGCCGCAGGATCATCGCGCCGCTGGAGCGGCTGCGTACCGCCCCCGGCAGCACGGGCCGGGACAGGGCCATGGCCCTTTACGCCTTTTTGGAGGAGATCCGCCTGCCGGAGACG
>CAJUAS010000022.1 GCA_910584395.1 uncultured Oscillospiraceae bacterium
GTCAAAGATAATTCCAAAGGCAGCAGGCTCAGGAGCTTTCCGTGAAGCAAGGATACCAGGAGATACCTTTGGATTCCTTATGGGCGGAGAGATCACTGGTACAGGCGGGCATCAGGTAACTGTCAATAGCTATTCACCTATCGCCGATACATGGTAGCAGACCGCTTCGGGGAATTTCTACCCCCTTTTGAAAATGTGACGAGTCTGTGACTTTTCTCCCGGCGGCGCCAAGGCCGATTGCAGTCAAGGATATCTTTTCATTGATTAGCGTATCAGTTTTTGACCTCGCCCTGGCCCTTGTTTTTTTCCACGTTGTGTGGTAAACTGACCATAGACGTGAGCGGAAAGCGAGGCGAGGCTGATGTCGGACTTTGATAAAGTGACATACTGGCTGGATGGGGCGGACTACGACCTTCAGACCGCCTGCGCCATGTTGCAAACAAAACGGTATCTCTATGTGGGGTTTATGTGCCACCAAGCCGTGGAGAAGGCCTTGAAGGGGGTTCTTGTCGCTCGCAAGCCGCAGGAGGAGCTGCCCTACATCCACAAGCTGGCCCGTCTGGCCAACCTCTCTGGTGTCAGCGAGGAGATGTCGGAGGAGCAGCTTTCTCTGCTGGATCTGCTTAGCCCTATGAATATTGAGGCGCGGTATCCCATGTACAAGGAACGGCTGCTGGGCAGCCTGACGGAAGAGAAATGCGGCGCGATGATCCAGGAAACGGAGGCGATGCTTGTATGGTTAAAGAGCAAGTGCTGAATTCGGCCAGAGAGTATGCCGCCGCCGTGCGGAAAGTCATGGCGCCCAGCCAGGTGATCCTGTACGGTTCCCAGGCTAAAGGGACGGCTACCCCGGACAGCGATATCGACATCGCCGTGGTAGTCCCGGAGTTGCCGGAGGATTATCTTTCTGTGGTGACCGAGCTGTGGAGATTGACTCGTGGGATCCACGACGCCATTGAGCCGGTGCTGCTGACGCCCGACGATGACAGGAGCGGCTTTTTGTCCACCGTCCAGCGCACAGGCGTGGCCGTCTGACCCATATCTTGACCCAGAATAGGAAACGAGCGGGTGGAGACAGTGGAGCAAAGAGGGCCGGAGAGTATATCTACCTGGGCGGAATAGTGCCGAAAAGGACGCGAAAGCACCACCCACCACCCCTGACCGCAGCTCATAACCCGGAGGCCGCAGGTTCAAGTCCTGCCCCCGCAACCAAAAACCGCTGGAATCAGATGATTCCAGCGGTTTCTTTTTGGGCTTTCCCGGTTACTTGGACAGGTGGCGTTTGAGGAGGAGAATGACCTCCCGCAGGTCGATGGGCTTGGCGATGTGGGCGTTCATGCCGGCATCCAGAGACTTTTTCACGTCCTCAGCGAAGGCGTCGGCGGTCATGGCGATGATGGGAAGGCCGGCGTCGGGCCGATCCAAGGCGCGGATGGCGCGGGTGGCTTCGTACCCGGTCATCACCGGCATACGGATGTCCATGAGGATGGCGTCATAATAGCCGGGGGCGGACTTTTGGAACATTTCTACGCATAGCTGGCCGTTTTCCGCCCAATCCAGCTCCAAACCGACGCTTTGGAGCAGCTCCCGGGCGATCTCCCAGTTCAATTCGTTGTCCTCGGCCAGCAGCACCCGACAGCCGGAAAGCTCGTCGGTCGGCTGGACAGGCTCGGCGGGGGCGGCGGTGTCCTGCCCGGCGTATTCCCGCAGGCTGTGGTAAAGGGTGGATTTGAACAGCGGCTTGGAAATGAAGCCGTTGATCCCGGCGGCGCGGGCCTCCTCCTCGATCTCACTCCAATCGTAGGCGGAAATAAGAAGAATAGGCACTTCGCTTTTCAGAGTGTTGCGGATGCGGCGGGCGGTCTCAATGCCGTCGATGCCGGGGAGCTTCCAGTCCAAAAGAATAATATGATAGGGGTTGTGCTCCTCTCTGCGGCGGAGGATCTTTTGAATGGCGCTCTCCCCGTTCTGACACCAGTCGGCCTGAATGCCGATGGACTTCAGAGAGGCCACTGCGCTCTCGCAGAGGAGCTGGTCGTCATCCACCACCAGCATATTCCAGTCGGGAAGGATCATTTCCGGCTCGGCGGCCTCCGCCTTCTCCAGATCCAGCGTGACCCGGAACTGCGTGCCCTTGCCAAGCTCGCTGCCCACCTCGATGGTGCCCTCCATGGCGTCTACGATATACTTGGTAATGGTCATGCCAAGGCCGGTGCCCTCGGTGCGGTGGACGCGGGCGTTGTCCTCCCGGGCAAAGGACTCAAAGATCTTGGCTTGGAATTCGGGGGTCATGCCAATCCCGTTGTCGGTCACCGAAAGATGGATGCGGACGTAATCCTCCCCCTTGGGAGAGGCGTCCTCATAGAGCGCCATGGTGATAGAGCCGCCGTCGGGGGTAAACTTAATGGCGTTGGAGAGGAGGTTGAGGAGCACCTGATTGAGCCGGACGCTGTCACAGTAAACATTTTCGGTGGAAATGTCATGGATGGACACCTGAAAATTCTGATTTTTGATGCGAACCTGAGGCTGCACGATGCTGACAATGCTCTCCATCACCTCCCGCAGGGAGATCTGATCCATGCTGAGGGTCATTTTGCCGCTTTCGATCTTGGACATATCCAGCACATCGTTAATCAGTCCCAGCAGGTGCTTGGAGGAGAGGGTGATCTTCTTGAGGCAGTTTTGCACCTGATCCTTGTCGTCAATGTTGGCGGTGGCAATGGCCGTCATACCGACAATGGCGTTCATGGGGGTGCGGATGTCGTGGGACATATTGGAGAGGAACTCGCTCTTGGCCTTGGTGGCGGCGTCGGCGTTCCGCCAAGCATGATCCAGCTCCTCCAACTGCCGGCGGGTGAGCTTAAAGTATTGGGAGAATACCAGCAGCAGGGCCGCCAGCAGCACCGCCCCGCCCAGCAGGGCGGAATAGCCCCACTGGCGGCTCAATCCGCTGACAATGGAGTTCATGGTGCTGTAAGGCATGGTGGTGAGAAGATACCACTCGGAATAAGGCAGGGCGGTGAGGTAGATATGCCGCCGGTCCCCGTCAATAATACACTCGGAGGAGTAATCCTCCCTGGCGTCCATGGCCTGCTGCAGCTCTGTGAGATAGGTCTCGGGGTTCTTACCGCCTACATCGGAGTAGAGCATCCGCACCCGCTCAAAATAGCTGTTGCGGTAAGCGTTGGCGTTGCGAATAATGAAGGAGCCGTCCCGGCGGATGATGAAGGAGTATACCTCATCATCGTTTTCCTCCAGAGAGAGGGTCTCGCTGATGTAAGAGACGGGGAGACCGGCCACCAGAGCGGTGCAGGGAGTTCCGTCCGCCATGGGGTAGGTGGTGGAGACGCCCAGTAGGATGACCTTGTCCCCGGCGGAGTTGGTGCTGATGGCCACCTTCTTCTCCCCGTTGTTCAGGGATTCCAGAAAGGGGGGTGGGTCGGTGACGGTGAGCTGGTCGCCGTAGAGCATCTCTAAGTTGCCGTCGGGGGAGTAGAGGGCCAGATACTCAAAATTCCGGACGTGGGCTTGGTAGGATAGGGCCTGACACATTTCGTCGTAGCTCAGGACGCTGTCAGGGGGTGTGGTGGTCACCATGGCGCTGAGCTGATCCAGCCGCAGGGAAATGGTGGTGCTAAAGTGCATGGAGAGCTGCTGGCTCATGTTGGACATATAGAGCGTGCCCACCTGATTGATGGTCTGGGTGCTCACCTGCCCCATATGAAGGGCCAGAAAGGAAAAGACACAAATGCACAAAAGCACGACCAGAATGAGGCTTGTGGTGAGAAACCGTGTGATTTTGTTTTTATACACATTCATAAAAATCTAATTCCTCCGCGGTTGGATTATTTGGGCAGTTGAGATCCATAGACGCCGATGGCGTCCGCAGTGCGCCGGTAGTCCGCCGCCACCTGAACGGCCAGCGCGGGATCGGGGGCTGCGCCGTCCCGCAGGGCTTCGCACAGGGCCGCGCTGGAGCGGTAGAGGGCGGTAAAGCTCAAATTCTGGCACACCCCCTTGAGGGTGTGCGCCCCGCGAAAGGCCTCCGGCCAGTTTTCCGCCGCCAGCGAGTCCTCCAAAAGCTGAAAGCTGGGGTCGGAGGGAAATTTCAGGACGAACTTCTGCACCAGACCTTCGCTTCGCAGCCGTCCCATCACGTCGTCATAGCTGCCGCCCAGCGCGTCATAACATTCCTTCAAAGTCATGTGGGCCTGTCCTCCTTGGTGGGTTCTTCTCCTTCCCCCTCCCGGACAATGGGGGAGATGTTGGAGAGGGTGTCGCGCATGGTCTCGTCGTAAAACAGGTATTTGCCCCGGCCGCTGCGCTTGACGGCGTAGAGGGCGTTGTCGGCGGCGTGGAACAGCGTGTCATAGTCTGTGCCCACCCGGTCGGTGCAGGCCACCCCCATGCTCAGGGAGATGGAGAAGTCCTCATACTGGCCGGTGAGGGCGGAGAAAATGCGCCCGATCGCCGCCTCCGGCACGGATTTATACTCCAGAAAAATGAGGAATTCATCCCCCCCTACCCGGGCCACGATGTCGCCGCCGCGGACGGTGCGGCGAAGGGTGCGGGCCAGATAGGCCAAGAGACGGTCGCCGAACAAATGCCCCCGGCTGTCGTTGGCGGACTTGAAGAAGTCCAGATCGAAGATCGCCAAGGCAAAGTGGCCGTCCGGCCGCTCCTGAAGCCGCGTCTCAATGCGCTTGCGGGCGCTGGCGTGGTTGAAAAGGCCGGTGAGGGGATCGGTGGAGGCGATGCGGGTCAGGGTGTCCATCTGCAGCCGGGAATCGTGGATGTCCACGGCCTTGCCGATGGCGCCCAGATAGCGGGGCGGCTCGTCCCCCGACCAAGTGGCACGGGCCAAAAGCCGGTGCCACCGCTTTTCCCCGCCGATGTTCAGCCGGCAGTCAAACTTCACCACCGGCTGGCCCGGAGAAGTCCCCCGCAGCAGATCGGAGAAATGGTAGAGCAGCGGCTTGTCCATCGCGGCCAGCAGCCGGGGGTCGTGGGCGGGGTCGGGGATCTCCTCGGGAAAGCCCAGCTTCTGGGCGCTGAAGGGGGTAAAGGTCACCACAGAGGGAGAGGAGGTGAACTCAAACTGGATCTCGTTGGACAGGGCGGCGAAAAAGTCGTGGCGTACCCGCTCGTGCTCCAAGAGCTGGAGAGTGCGCCGGGAGACGGGCAGGTCTTTGTTTTGGGAGAGAGCCTCCACCACGCTGTGGAGATTTTGCTGCCCGGTCTGGAAGGGGTCTTCCCGGCGGAGGGCGTCGTAGATGTCGCCGTCCAGCTCGGAAAGGCATTTCAGAAGCAGGGGATCGAAGGCCCCGCACTCCCCCGCAAGGATCATGCGGATGCTCTCCTCGTGGGAAAGGGCGGCCTTGTAGACCCGCTGGCTGGTCAGGGCGTCGTACACGTCGGCCAGAGCCACCACCTGCGCGGAGATGGGGATCTCGCCGCCCTTGAGGCCGTCGGGATAGCCGCTGCCGTCGTAACGCTCGTGATGCCAGCGGCAGATCTCGTAGGCGGCGCGGATCAGAGGATGCTCCTGATAGATGGGAAGCTCCGCCAGCATTTGCGCGCCAATGGTGGTGTGGGCCTTCATCCGCTCAAATTCCTCCGGCGTCAGCTTGCCGGGCTTGTTGAGGATGCCCTCGGGGATGGAGATCTTCCCAATGTCGTGGAGGGCGGAGGCGGTGGAGATGACGGAGATCTCGGAGGAGGTGAACCGCGGCCCGCCCTCCTTCTCGTTGAGACGGTTGAGGAGCAGGTCGGTAAAGGCGCGGACGTGGCGGATATGCAGGCCGCTTTCCCCGTTGCGGAACTCCACGATATGGCTGAGGATCTCGATCATCAGGCTGCTCTGCTGTTCCTTTTCATACATCTGCTGGGCCACCATGCCCACAAGCTGCTTCTGCTTGGCGTAGAGGAGGATGGTGTTCACCACCCGCTTGTGGACGATCAGGGCGTCAAAGGGACGGCTGATAAAATCCGTCGCGCCGAGGGCGTAGGCCCGCTCGATCTGTTCTGCGCCCCGCTCGGCAGAGATCATAATGACGGGGATATCTTCGATCCAGCCCTCGCGGTTCATCTCGGTGAGGACGCCGAAGCCGTCCAGCACCGGCATGACGATATCCAAAAGCACCAGAGACAGCTTCGGGCCGAGGATCTGGATCTGCTCCAGAGCCTCCTGCCCGTTTTCCGCCTCCACAATGGTATATTCGCCCCCCAGCATATCCGCCAAAATGGCGCGGTTCATCTCGGAGTCGTCGGCAATGAGGAGGGTGGAGGGCTGTTTTTGCAATTGCTCCATACGGGGGCACATCCTTTCAAGGGCGGAGGTCAGTTCGGCTCCAGCGGAAAAACAGCCGACCGGGGACAGGCGGGGGAGTGGGGATACTTGCGGGCAAAGGCCCGGAGAATACGGTCGCAGACCGTTTGACTGTTTTCAAAGCTGGCCTGAGGGAGGAGTAGGAGGAACTGGGACACGCTGCACCGGGTGGCGGCGTCTCCCCGGCGCAGGGAGCTGCGAATAACCTCCTGAAGGTTGTCCATGGCCCGATCCAGACTGCGCCGGGACAGGGCTTGGGCGCAGTCCTTGTGGTGGACGGAGAGGAGGGCAAGATGTACGCTGCCGCCGCTGCGGGCCAGAGAGCGGGCCACCAAGTGGTAGATGGAACGAAAGGTGTCATAGGGGCAAAACAGCGCGCCCCCCGGGCCGTCCGGCTCACGAAGCTGCTCCAAAACGGCGTCCACCGGCAGGGCGCGGTCTTGCAGCTCGCTCAAGGCCCGGCGGTAGACTGTGCGGGTCTCCTCCCCGGGCATCGCGCCGAGGCGGGCCATGAAGAGCTTGGACAGCTCCTCATAGACTGCGGCGGCCTCCCGCTGCTTGCCCAGCCGGATCAGGGCCTCCATGCGGCGGCGGTACAGCTCCTCCTCATAGGGCGCAAGGGCCAGCGCGGCGCGGCATACCTCCGCGGCCTCCTGATAGCGGTGGGTCTCCTCCAGCAGAGGGACGGTGCGGAGAACAAGGTCAAGGTACGAGCGGTGATAGCTCTCGGCGATGGGCTTGACCCAAGGGTGGGAGGACAGACGGGGGAGGAAATCTCCCCGGTAAAGCTCCAGCGCGGCCAGACAGGGCTTCAGCCGCTCCTCCGGGCCGCCCTCCCCGTCCCCCGCCCGGCCAAGGCGGTCAAATTCGTCCAGATCCAGCCACAGGGGGATCTCGGTGTTCCAGCGGTAGGCCGTGCCCTCCCGGAGGATCAGCTCCCGCCCGGCGTTGGGCCACAGCGGCTCTAAGGCGGCCCGGACGCGGTGGAGAATGGTCTTGAGGGCGTTGGCGGGGTTGGTGCTGCGGGCCTCCCCTGCCCAGAGCAGGTCGATGTACTCCCCCGCCTCTACCGCCTCTCCCCGGCGGGAGATCAGATAGGCCAGAAAGAGCCACACCTTTTTGGAGCGGTTGTCCCCGTCGCTCACCCGGGCGGAGGGGGTGCAGAGGGTAAAGTCCCCCAGCATCCGAACCTGAAGCGTGCGGTCATCCGCCATGGGAACACCCCCCCCGTTCAAAATAAGGCAGATATCCTATATAAAATATCACACTCGCCCTCTTTTTGCAAGGGCGACACGCAAAAGGGGCGGTTACAGAAAATCTAAGTTTTTGAAAAATATTTTTGAAAAAGTACTTCCCTTTTGGAAAGACATCTGCTATACTATGGGTACAAAGGGAACTTGCGCCCCCTGCGGGGGCGTTGAAAGGAGCGGAGGGACATGGCCGCAAAGGGAAAAATCTTGTCCGCGCTGCTGGCGCTGGCGCTGCTGGCGGGCTGCACCGGCCGGAAGGCCGCGGGAAACGAGGAGATCTACCTGACGCCCACGGTGCTGGCGGAGGTGGCGCTCGGCGAGGAGGCCGTGGCCATGGCCGCCGCCCCGGCGGTCCACGATTTGCTGCTGCCCGAGCATCCGGGGAAGCGGGTGGCGCGCAGCGACAAGGCGGAGGTGGACTATTCCAACGCCGACGACGGCTATATTATGGTGTGTTACACCGCCCAAAGCGACCGCCGGCTCAAGGCCAAGGTCACCGGCCCGGCTACCGAGGGCGGGTATCAGTATAACCTTACCCAAGGGGAGTGGACGACCTTCCCCCTCTCCGACGGCAGCGGGAAATATGAGGTCAAGGTCTACGAGCAGAACCCCGCTACGGGGAAATACGCCGTGATGCTCACCGCCAACTTCACCGCCAAGCTCTCCGACGAATTTGCCCCCTTCCTGCGGCCCAACCAGTATGTGGACTACGCCGATGCGGCCAACACGCTGGCCAAGGCGGAGGAGCTGACCGCAGGGGTGGAGGACAATCTGGAGAAGGTGGAGAAGGTCTACGACTTTGTGGTGGACTATCTCACTTACGACACCGAGCTGGCCCAGACGGTGAAGAGCGGCTATCTGCCCGTGCTGGACGATGTGCTGGCAACGAAAAAGGGTATCTGCTTTGACTACGCCGCCTTGATGACCGCCATGCTCCGCTTTCAGGGCGTGCCCTGCAAGTTGGTGGTGGGCTATGTGGGGACGGTGGAACCCGCCTACCACGCGTGGATCAGCGTGTGGACGGAGGAGCAGGGCTGGGTGGACGGCGCGATCTACTTTGACGGCACGGCGTGGCAGCGGATGGATCCCACCTTCGCGTCCTCCGGGAAGGGCAGCGAGGCCATTATGAAGTACATTGGCGACGGCAGCAATTACAGCACGCGGTATCTCTATTGAGAGATTTGCGGGAAGCATTTACAAACGGCGAAAAATAAGATAAAATAGGCTTGCGGCATTGCCGCAAGCCTATTTTTGAGCCTGAAAGCGGGGAGGGCGCGTCCCATGAAAAAAACCTTACACCAAGAGACGGTGGCCGGGCTGTGTCTGGAGCTGTCCCTGCTTGTCCACGCCGGGGTGATGACCTCGGATGCCCTCGCCCTGCTGGCGGAGGGGAGCGAGGGGGAGGAAAAAGCCCTCCTTGCCGCCATGGCCCGGCGGGTGGACGGCGGCGCGACCCTTTCCGAAGCGATGGAGGAGAGCGAAGCCTTCCCCGGCTATGCCGTGGGGCTGGTGGCCGTGGGAGAGCAGTCGGGCCGCACCGAGGAGGCTTTGGGCGCGCTGGCGGAGTATTATGAGCGGCGCAGCCGCATGGAGCGGCAGCTGCGAAACACCCTTCTCTACCCCGCTGTTCTGCTGGGGCTGATGCTGGTGGTCATTGGCGTGCTGCTGGTGAAGGTGCTTCCCATTTTTGACGAGGTATACGCCGCACTGGGCGGGCAGCTCACCGGCGTGGCCGGAGGGCTGCTGACGGTGGGACGGTGGCTGGACGCCGCCCTGCCTGTGCTGCTGGCCCTGCTGGCGGTTTTGGCGGCGGCCGCGGCGGCTTACGTCCTGCTGCCCGGTTTTCGCCAAAAGCTCCGGGCGCTGGGCGGAGAAAACCGGGGGGCGAAGGGCCTGTCCCGCACGCTGGCTTCCGCCAAGGTGGCGCAGGCTTTGTCCATGGCGCTGGCCAGCGGCATGGCCGCGTCCGAGGCGGTGGAGCTGGCGGGCCGGCTGACGCGGGAGGACGCCCCCGCCGCCGCCCGCCGCTGCGGGGACTGCAAGGCGCGGCTGGACGCAGGGGAACGGCTGGGCGCGGCCATGGGGGCGAGCGGCCTCCTTCCCCCGGCCCAGTGCCGCCTTCTGGACACGGCGGAGCGGAGCGGCCGGGTGGACGGGGCGATGGAGCATATCGCCCGGCAGTTGGATCAGGAGGGAGACGCTGCACTGGAGCGCTTGGCCGGCCGGGTAGAGCCGGCTTTGGTGCTGGC
This sequence comes from uncultured Oscillospiraceae bacterium, assembly GCA_910584395.1. GTDB lineage: Bacteria > Bacillota > Clostridia > Oscillospirales > Oscillospiraceae > MGBC124762. The sequence continues at coordinate 9,828 of CAJUAS010000022.1, forward strand.
GGCGTCGGCGCTGGTGGGGGTCATTCTCCTGTCGGTGATGCTCCCCCTGATGCACATTATGTCGGCCATTGGGTGACGGGATGAGACGAGGAAGAAAGAGCCGCTTTTCCGGCCTGTTGGCCCTGATCGTGCCGGTTTTGCTGTTGGCGGCGGTTTGGATGTTTGCCCGGGGGGCGGAGCGGCTGGACGAGGGCCGGGGCGACGAGGCCCGCGCCCGGCTGGAGGACGCCATCCGCCGGGGCTGCACGGCCTGCTATGCCGCCGAGGGCAGCTACCCCGAAAGTCTGGACTATCTGGAGGAACACTATGGGCTTCAGATCGACAGGGAGCATTACGCGGTGTTTTACGAGCCCTTTGGCGCGAACCTGATGCCTAACTTTACCGTATTGGAGCGGAAGCCATGAGAGAGGAACGGCGGCAAAACCACATTACGGCGCTGGCGGCGGTGACGCTGCTGGCGGTGTTCGCCGTGTCCATCCTGCTGGCCCTGCTGGCGGGGGCGGGAGCATACCGCCGTCTGGTAGACCGGGACGCCGCCGCCTTTGACGCGCGCACCGCGGCCCAGTACCTTGCCACCCGGGTGCGGCAGAACGACGGGGCGGACGCGGTGGCCGTGGAGGACTTCTGGGGCGCAGACTGCCTGACCTTAAAGGAGTGGAACGGCGGCTATGTGAGCCAATATGTCACCCGCCTTTACTGCTATGACGGCTCGCTGTGGGAGCTGTACACCGCCGCCGACGTGGAGGCGGAGCTGACCGACGGCGAACGGGTAATGGAGCTGGACGGGTTGGAACTTTCCTTAGAGGACGGACTGCTGAACGCCGCTCTCACCCTGAAAAGCGGGGAGACGGAGACGGTGATCCTCTCCCTCCGCAGCGGGGAGGTGGGGACATGAGACGGGATAAAACTCCCCTCCTCCTCATGGAGCAGTTGGTGACCCTGCTGGTGTTCGCCTTGGCGGCGGCGGTCTGTCTGCAAGCCTTTGTGACGGCGGACGGCCTCTCCCGCCGCATGGCCGACCGGGAACAGGCGGCGATCCACTGCCAAAATGTGGCGGAGATCCTGCGGAACAAGGCGGGGGATTTCTCCGCCGCCGCCGGGATACTGAACGCCCAGTATGCGGACGAAAACTCCCTGATGATAGACTACACAGAGGACTGGACTTTAGCGGACAATACAGCCCGTTATATCCTCGGCGCGAGCCGGAGGGAGACCTCTGTCCCCGGCTTGAGAAAGGCGGAGGTCTGGTGTCGGGACGAAGCGGCTGGGGACGAGCTGTTTCGCATCGAAGTGGCTTGGCAGGAGGTGACGGCGGATGAATGAGAAGAAGGACCGCCTGTTCATCCCGCCCGTCGGGGCAAGCTCCCTGCTGGCGGCCTTTGCGGTGCTGTGTCTGGTGGTGTTTGCCCTGCTGGGGCTGTCCACCGTCCGCGCCGACGAGCGTCTTTCCGACGCGTCCTTACAAGCGACCAAGGACTACTACGCCGCCGACTGTGAGGCGCAGGAAATTCTGGCCCGCATCCGAAACGGCGAAGTGCCCGAGGGGGTGCAGATGGCGATGACGGGGCTGAACTCCTTTGAAACCTATGCCCTGTACGCCGTCCCCATCTCGGACACGCAGGAGCTTCAGGTGACGGTGCTGGTGGAAAATGAGCTGACTGGAGAAAGCTGGCGGGTTCTGCGCTGGCAGGCCGCGCCCACCGGGGAGTGGGAGGGAGACGATTCCCTCCGCCTCTGGGATGGGGAAAACGAATGAGGAGACGATAACATGGCGGAATTATTAGACTACTTAAAACAAGCGGTTGACCGCGGCGCGTCCGACCTCTTTTTTGTGGCCGGGGGCGCGGTAAGCGTGAAAGAGGAGGGACGGCTCACGGCGCTGGAGGAGGAGCGGCTCAAGCCACAGGACAGCGAGCGGCTCATCGCCGCCATCTACGAGCAGGCGGGGCGTTCCCCCGTGCTCTTTCGGGAGAAGGGGGACGACGACTTCTCTTTTTCCGTGCCCGGTCTGGCCCGCTTCCGGGTGAACGCCTACCGCCAGCGCGGCTCGCTGGCGGCGGTGGTGCGGGTGGTGGCCTTTTCCATCCCCGACTACCAGACCCTCCACATCCCCGAGGCGGTAATGGCCCTCAGCGAGGTAAAAAGCGGCATGGTGCTGGTCACCGGCACGGCGGGGAGCGGAAAATCCACCACGCAGGCGTGCCTTGTTGACCGCATCAACCGCACCCGCCCGGCCCACATCATCACCTTGGAAGACCCCATCGAATTCCTCCACCGCAACCAGCAGTCCATTGTCTCCCAGCGGGAGGTGGCCACCGACACCGCCGACTACCTCTCCGCCCTGCGCGCCTGCCTGCGGCAAGCCCCCGACGTGATCCAACTGGGGGAGATGCGCGACCACGAGACCATCCGCACCGCCATGACCGCCGCCGAGACGGGCCACCTTTTGCTGGCCACCCTCCATACCAAGGGGGCGGTGAACACCATTGACCGCATTGTGGATTCCTTCCCCTCCGGGCAGCAGGAGCAGATCCGCTTTCAGCTCTCCATGGTGCTCCACACGGTGGTATCCCAGCAGCTTCTGCCCACGGTGAACGGCGGCGTAGTCCCCGCCTTTGAGCTGCTGCGTCTGGACGGCGCGGTACGAAGCCTGATCCGGGACAACAAGATCCACCAGATCGGCTCTGCCATGGCTGCCGGGAGCGGCAAGGGGATGGTCACCATGGATCAGTCCATCCTTGCCCTGTATGAGGAGGGGCGGATCAGCCGGGAAACCGCCCTGAACTATTGCGAAAACAAGGAGCAAATGGAACGGAAATTGGGGTAAAAGGAAAGGAGCGTTTGCCATGGAACTCCCTCTGATCGAAGGCTGTGTAGACTGTCTGCCCTCCGCCGTAGCCGCGGAGAAGGGCGGCGCAGACCGGTTGGAGCTGTGCGCCAACCTGTCCATCGGCGGGACGACCCCCTCCCGTGCCCTGCTGCGACAGGTGAAGGAGGCGTGCGCCATCCCCGTCAACGTCCTCATCCGTCCCCGGTTTGGGGACTTCCTCTACGATGGGGCGGAATTGGGGCAAATGGAGGAGGAGATCGCCGCCTTCCGGGATCTGGGCGCGAACGGCGCGGTCATCGGCGTCCTCACCCCGGACGGGGAGCTGGACGTTCCCTCCATGAAGCGGCTTATGGCCGCCGCCGGGGGGATGGAGGTCACCCTCCACCGGGCCTTTGACATGGCCCGCGACCCCTTTGAGACGCTGGAGCGGGCGGCGGAGCTGGGCTGCACCACCATTTTGACCTCCGGGCAGGCCGCTGACGCGCTGGCGGGGGCGGACGTGCTGGCGGAGCTGGTGCGCCGGGCGGCGGGCCGCATCCACATCATGGCGGGCAGCGGCGTGCGGAAGGACAACATCCGCGCCATCCATGAAAAGACCGGCGTCCGGGTGTTCCACACCACCGGGCGGCGGGGCGCGGTGGACAGCGGCATGATCTACCGCAAGGAAGGGGTGTCCATGGGCCTGCCCTCCCTCTCGGAATACGAGCTTTGGCGCACCAACGAGGAGGAATTTCGCTCCTGCGCCGCCATCGTTCACGGCTTGGACGCATAACTTGCCCTTGCAAAGACGCGCGGGGTGGGGTATAATGTCCGAAAGAGAAATGAGAGACCGACTTTGAAGGAGGAACCCTCATGGCGGAAATGCTGACCCCTGTGGGACAAAAGAAAATGAACTGGCACGTGGCGCTGATCTACTTTATCCTCTGGCTGGTGGCCATCATGGACCTGTTCAACGGTCTGGTGGGGGTGTTCGGCGTGCAGGCCGCGCCAACAGCGGACGGCGGGATCGGCTTTGCCCTGCATACCTACCCCGACATGACCCACCCGCAGGTCTTTATTTTGGACGGGGTGTTTCTGCTGCTCATGTCCATGTATGCGGTGTTTGTCCGCTTCCAGCTTGCCGGCTTCAAGCGACGCGCGCCGGTGTATTTGATGATCCTTTTCCTTCTCAATGTCGCGGAATCCGTCGCCTTTACCGCCGCGCTCTACGCCCTTGTCCCGGACATGGTGGCTGCCAATATCGAGCGGGGCAGCAACCCTCTGGTAAGCACCGCCGTGAATGCGGCCGTCTCTCTGGTCACCGCCGGGCTGACATGGATCTATTACCAGCGCAGGAAGGAATTGTTCACAAAATAATCCGCGAAGGGAAGCGCCTCAACGGGAAGTTGGGGCGCTTTTTGTATAATTCGCAAAAAGGGAAGGGAAAAAATGCCGGCAAGGGGTTGCATTTTACACAAAGGATGTGCTATAATGCGTGAGTGACCATAGACTTAACGGGGAGAGTGTTGCCGTTATGAAGCTAAAAGGGATCGGAGCGGCGGAAGGAATCGCGGTTGCGCGGCTTTGGCATATGGAGGTCGTAGACCTGACCGTGGAGAAGCGGGAGGGCTGCAACCCGGAGAAGGAGAGCAAGCGGTTTGCCGACGCCCAGCACGTGGCCGCCGACGAGCTGACGGCGCTCTTTGAAAAGACCCGTCAGGACGACGCCGACGCCGCCATGATCTTTGACATCCACCGCATGATGCTGGAGGATCTGGACTTCTGCGAGGGCGTTTCCGGCTTGGTGGCAGGCGGCTGCAACGCCGAATGGGCGGTGGAGCAGACGGGCAATATGCTCCATGATATGTTTCAGGCCATTGACGACGAGACCATGCGCGCCCGCGCCGCCGACGTGAAGGACGTGGCCGGACGGGTCATCCGTATTTTGAAGGGCATCCGCGAGGACGCGGGAATGCCCCATGAGCCAACCATCGTGGTGGCGGAGGATCTGCTCCCCAGCCAGACGGTGGCCCTTGACAAGCGGTATGTGGTGGGCTGCGTCACCAAAAACGGCTCGGTGACCTCCCACTCCGCCATTCTGGCCCGGAGCATGGGCATCGGCTGCATCGTGGGGCTGGGCGAGGCGTTTCAGTATATTCCCAAGGACGGCATTTTGGCCATCGACGGCGCGACCGGCGAGGTCATTGCTGACCCCAACGAGGCGGAGATCAGCGAATACGCCGGCAAGCGCAAGGCGTTTGAGGAGCAAAAGCTCCTTCTCCACCAGTATATGGACAAAAAGGCCGTCACCAAGGGCGGCCATCACGTTCAGGTCTGCGCCAATATCGGCAGCGTCAAGGACGCTGAGGAGGCCAAGAAGGCCGGGGCGGACGGCGTGGGCTTGTTCCGCAGCGAGTTCCTCTATCTGGACTCCCCCGACTTCCCCAGCGAAGAGGTACAGTTCCAAGCCTATAAAAAGGTGCTGGAGATCTTCTCCCCCAAGCAGGTGATCGTCCGCACGCTGGACTTGGGCAGCGACAAGCAAGCCCCCTATTTCAACATTCCCCCGGAGGAGAACCCCGCCATGGGCTACCGGGCCATCCGCATCTGTCTGGATCAGCCGGAGATCTTCCGCACCCAGCTTCGCGCCCTGCTGCGGGCCTCGGTGTACGGAAACCTCCACATCATGTTCCCCATGATCACCAGCGTCACGCAGGTGATGAAGACCAAGGAGCTGCTGGCCTCCCTCAAGGCGGAGCTGCTCAAGGAGGGCGTTCCCGTCGCCGACGACATCAAGATCGGCGTGATGATCGAGACCCCCGCCGCCGCCATTATGAGCGACGAGCTGGCCAAGTTGGTGGATTTCTTCTCCATCGGCACAAACGACCTGACCCAGTACACGCTGGCCGCCGACCGGATGAACGCCAAGGTGAGCAACATCTTTAATGCCGAAGACCCCGCCATCCGCCGCATGATCGAGATCACCGCCCGCAACGCCCATGCCGCGGGAATTTGGGTGGGCATCTGCGGCGAGGCCGGCGCAAACACCAACATGACCTCCTTCTTTGTGGAAAACCGCATTGATGAGCTTTCTGTGGCGGCCGCCTCCATTTTGAAGGTTCGCCGGGCGGTGTGCGAGAGCTGAGACAGAAAAAAACGGGAAAAGGGTTGGCAAACCCGGAGATTTTTGGTATACTCATAAAACTGCGGCTCTGTCAGCCGCAAGGGAGGAAATGAAAAATGGGCTTTTTCAAAAACCTGTTCGGCGGCGGCGAGGCCAAGACTCCCGCGCTGGACGCAGTGTACGCCCCTGTTGCCGGAGAGGCCGTCCCCATCAGCGAGGTGTCCGACCCCACCTTCGGGGAGGAGATCTTGGGGAAGGGCATTGCCTTCCGCCCCGCCGAGGGCAAGGTGTTTGCCCCCTGCGACGCCTCCGTGGATCTGATGTTTGACACCGGCCACGCCGTCAGCCTTGTGGCCGACTTCGGCGCGGAGATCCTGATCCATGTGGGTCTGGACACGGTGAACCTCAAGGGCGAGCACTTCACCATCCACGCCAAGACGGGGGACAAGGTGAAGAAGGGCGACCTGCTCATCGAGTTCGATGTGGCCGCCATCTCCGCCGCCGGGTACGACGTGATCACCCCGCTGGTGATCTGCAACACCCCCGACTATACCACCGTCAACGTCCATACCGGCCCTGTCGCCCCCGGCGATCTGGTGCTGGAGCTTGGCAAATAAGAGTGAAAACCTCAACGTCCTGTTAAGGAGGTGAAACAGCATGAAGAGTTTCACGCACGTGATCGCCGACCCTGCCGGTCTGCACGCCCGGCCCGCGGGTATGCTGGCCAAGGAAGCGGTCGGGTATAAGAGCACCATCACGCTGACCGCCCCGGGTGGTTCGGCGGACGCCAAGCGGCTTATGGCCATCATGCGTCTGGCCGCCAAGCAGGGGATGGAGCTTACCGTCACCTGCAGCGGCGAGGATGAGGATGCCGCCGCCGAAGGGCTTGCAAAGTTCTTGAAAGAGAACCTGTAACCAGCCCGACCTACTTATTTGTCTCCTTGCCGTCGTGGGCCGGCGGATGAAGATAAGGGGAATCCGAGAGAGTATTTCTAAAAGGAGGAAAATTGCATTATGATGAAACGTCTGCAGAAGCTCGGCAAGGCGCTGATGCTGCCTGTCGCCGTGCTCCCCATCTGTGGTATTCTGATGGGTATCGGTTATGCTCTGGCTCCCGCCGTTATGGGTGCTGAGGGCGCTACTTCCGGCTTTATGTATTCTGCCGGCCTGTTCCTTGTGAAGGCTGGCGGCGCGCTGATCGACAACATGGCCATCCTCTTCGCCATCGGCGTGGGCGTGGGCCTGTCTAAGAACAGCGACGGCACCGGCGGCTTGGCCGCTCTGGTCTCTTGGCTGATGATGACCACTCTGGTCGGCAGCGCCGGCGCCATCATCCCCAGCCTCGTTGAGAAGAACGAGACTTGGGGCGTGGCTTACGGCAAGATCGCCAACCCCTTCATCGGCATTCTGGCCGGTATCATCGGCGCTCTGTGCTACAACAAGTTTAAGGACACCAAGCTGCCCGACGTGCTGGCCTTCTTCTCCGGCAAGCGGAGCGTGGCCATCGTCACCGGCGTTGTGTCCATCGTGGTCTCCATCGTGCTGGTCTTTGTGTGGCCGCTGATCTTCACCCTGCTGGTCAACCTCGGCGCTCTGGCCGCCAACGCCGGCGTCGCGGGTGTCGGTATCTACACCTTCCTCAACCGTTTGCTGATCCCCACCGGCCTGCATCACGCCGTGAACAACGTGTTCTGGTTTGATACCATCGGTCTGGGCGACCTGTCCGCTTACTGGGGCGGCCAGGCCGGCATCATCAGCAAGGAGCTGATGGGCACCAACATCTCTTGGAGCGTTGGTCAGTACATGGCCGGCTTCTTCCCCTCCATGATGTTCGGTATCCCCGGCGCGGCCCTGGCGATGATCCTCACCGCCAAGCCCGAGAAGCGCAAGGCCACCATCGGTATCGCCGGTTCCGCCGCTATCTGCGCCTTCATCTGCGGCGTCACCGAGCCCTTCGAGTTCTCCTTCATGTTCCTTGCCTTCCCGCTGTACATCGTGTACTCCCTGCTGTACGCCATCTTCGCCATGGTCACCGTGGCTCTGGGCTTCCGCGCCGGCTTCTGCTTCTCCGCCGGCGCCACCGACCTGGTCTTCTCCGCCAGCCTGCCTGCTGCGGCTAAGACTTGGCTGGTCTTCCCCATCGGCATCGCTGCGTTCGCGGTGTTCTTCCTCGTGTTCTATTTCGCCATCAAGAAGTTCGACCTCAAGACCCCCGGCCGTGAGGACGACGATCAGGAAGGCGAGATGAAGATCGAGCTGGCCAACAACGACTTCACCGCCATGGCCAAGATCATCCTCGAGGGCCTCGGCGGCGCCGAGAACATCGCCGAGCTGGATCACTGCATCACCCGTCTGCGTCTGGAAGTCAAGGACAACCTGAAGGTGGACGAGAAGAAGATCAAGTCTTCCGGCATTTCCGGCATCATCCGTCCCAGCAAGACTGCCGTTCAGGTCATCGTTGGCCCGAAGGTCCAGTTCGTGTTTGACGAGATGGAGAAGCTCGTGAAATAAGTAAACCTTTCAAGGTTTCCTGCAATAAAGCTGCGGCCCACGCGGCGATTACATCGGCGGCGCGACCCTTCGGGGCCGCGCCGCCTTTCATTTTTCGGCAAGGTGTGTTATAATAATTGAAATCTACGACAGGAGGCCCACTCTATGCCCTTTACTCACCTTGCCTTTGACATCGACGGCACCCTCATCAGCAGCGAATACGCCAACATGAAGGCCCTTCAGGACACCCTCATTAAATTCCACGGCTCGTCCCCCTCGTTGGAGGAACTGTCCCCCGTGTTCGGCATTCCCGGCATGGATGCGCTGGCCCGGCTGGGGGTGACCGACCCGGACGTGATCTACCCCTACTGGGCCGAGCACGTCCACGACTACGACGACACCATCGCCCCCTATGACGGGGTGCTGGAGCTGCTAAAGGCCCTGCAAGCCAAGGGTTACCCCATGGCGGTGGTCTCCTCCAAGGGCCGCTGGGAGTATGAGCGGGGGTTCAAGCCCATGACGGTGTCGAAATTTTTCGACGTACAGGTGCTGGAGGAGGACACGGTGCGCCACAAGCCCGACCCGGAGCCGCTGCTGAAATATCTGGAGCTGGTGGGGGTGGGTGCGGAACACGTCCTCTACATCGGCGACCGGCTGGGGGACTGGAAATGCGCCCACGGCGCGGGGATCAAGTTCGCCTTTGCCCGCTGGGGCGCGCCCTTTGAGTCCATCCCCGACGCGGACTATGTGCTGGAGACCCCGGCGGATCTCCTCGAGATTCTATAAAAGAAGGTGTTTATCCTGCGCGATCTGTTTACGGGGACGAAGCGGTTCGGGGAGCTGCGCCGCGCCATCGGCAGCGTGAGCCAAAAGGTGCTGGTCGTCCTCCTTCTGTTTTTGTCCGCCTGCGCCCCCAAGGAGGACGTGCCCGCCGTCACGGCAAAGGAAAAGCCGGTGACGCTGGCGGTGGCCACCGACCTTCACTACATCTCCCCCGCCATCTGCGACAACGGCGAGACCTTTTGCACCATGGTGGAGCATAGCGACGGCAAGGCCATGCTCTACATTCAGGAGATCATGGAGACCTTTGTGGCGGAAATGACGCAGCTGCAGCCTGACGCGGTGCTTCTTACCGGCGACCTCACCCTTTTGGGGGCGAAGGCCAGCCATGAGGACATGGCAAAGCTGCTGGAACAGCTCCGGACCGCGGGGATACAGACGCTGGTCATCCCCGGCAACCACGATTTGGACTCCGCCTCCGCCCTGTCCTTTTCGGGGGAGACCTACGCCCCCACGGAGGGGGTCACCGCCGAGGAGTTTGTCCAACTCTACGCCCCCTTTGGCTTTGATCAGGCGCTGAGCCGGGATGAAGCGTCCCTCAGCTATGTCTATGCCCCACGCAAGGATCTGCGGGTGCTGATGCTGGACACCAACGCCGGGGCGTGGTGTTCGGTGACGGAGGAGACCATGAAATGGGCGGAGCGGCAGCTCAAGGCCGCCAAGCGGGCGGGGGCGAAGGTGGTCGCCGCCAGCCATCAGAACATGGACATTCACAACCCCCGGTTCACTTGGGGGTATCAGATCGTGGGCGGGGACGACCTGCGCGCCCTCTACGAAACATACGGCGTGCTTTGCAACCTCAGCGGTCACCTCCACAACCAGCACATCGTGGACGGGGCAGTGCCGGAGGTGGCCACCTCTGCCCTGTCCATCTGCCCCAACCAGTACGGCGTCATCACCTATGACGGGGAGACCTTTTCCTACGAAACGAAGGAGCTGGACGTGTCCGGCTGGGCGAAGAAAAAGGGGGAAACCGACCCGAATTTGCTGGATTTCGCCGCCTATTCTGAGGAATTTATGACCGCCGTCAACCGGGACAAGACCGCCCAGCGGCTGGCGGACAGCGGGTTGACCGAGGAGGAGATCGCCCTGTTGGCGGACACCGTTGCCCGGCTCAATACGGCATATTTCTCCGGCGAGGCCTTTGACCTGACCCCCTATGCCGAGGGGATCGCCCTCTGGCGAGCCAACGGCGGCAGCGACCATTTGGAAAGTATCGCCGCCGAGGCGGCGGAGGAGTACCGCACCCTCACCGTTACGGCCCGGTAACGGCCTGCCGTCACTTTATTTACAGTTTGTTCCTTGTTTTTTTCAGGCGGACAAGCTAAAATAGCGTAAAGCACAGCTGAGAAGGGACGTAGACCGTTATGAAACGCATGCTTTTCATCTATAACCCCCACGCCGGGCAGGGGCGGGTCACCGCCAACCTGTCCCAGATCATTGACGCGTTTACCTATCAGGGCTACCTTCCCGCCGTCTATCCCACCCGGGGGGTGGGGGACGCCACCCGCGTGGTGGCGGGCATCGGCAAGCACTACCGCCAGATCGTCTGCTGCGGCGGCGACGGCACGCTCCACGAGGTGGTCACCGCCCTGATGGAGCTGCCCGCCCCGCCTGTTTTGGGCTACGTTCCCGCGGGGACGACCAACGACTTCGCCAAAAACCTCAACCTGCCGCGGGACATGGCGCTGGCAGCCAATGTGGCGGTCACCGGGCCGTCCATGGCCTGCGACATGGGCCGCTTCAACGCCGCCCCCTTCGTGTACGTCGCCGCCTTCGGCGCGTTCACCGACGTGAGCTACGGCACGCCTCAGCGGTTCAAAAACCTGTTCGGCCATTTGGCCTATATTTTGGAGGGCATCGGCCGCCTTGGGGCGATCAAGAGCGTGCCCATGACCGTGACATGGGACGGCGGCGAGACTTCGGGGGACTTTATTTTTGGCATGGTGAGCAACACCCGCTCCGTGGGCGGCTTCCGGGGGCTGCCCGCCAAGGACGTGAAGTTGGACGACGGGAAATTTGAGGTGGTGCTGGTGCGCCAGCCCAAAAACGCCGCCGAGCTGAACGCCATCCTTACCGCCGTCATCACCCAAAACCCCGGCCCGGCCGGCCCGGTCATCGGCTTCCACGCTTCCAAGGTCACCTTCACCAGCGACAGGGAGGTGGCGTGGACACTGGACGGCGAATACGGCGGCGACCACCGGACCGCCGTGGTGGAAAACGTGCCTCAGGCCCTGCCGCTGGTGTACCGGCCCAAGCAATAAGAGCAAAATTTTCACCGATCACGCCTCTTTCCCATAAGATGGCTCGAACCCATCTTTCGGAAGGAGGCGTCCTTTTTTATGGAAAATCAAGGCCTTGGCCTGCTTGCCTGTGACGAGGAGCTGTTTGCGCGGGTGTGGAATCGGGTGACCGGGGACGGTCAACGGGCGGATGCTCCCCCGCCCCCCGCGCCGGAATCGCCTGCGCCGCCCCAACCCACGACTGTGCGCGCCCCGGTGGACACGGCCCTTGTCCCGGCGGCCACGCCGGTAGATCCCACCGGCGCGGCGCTCCAGCGGTGGGTGCTTTGGCTGCTCACCGACGGGGCGGCTTACCGCTCGCTGGCGCGGCGGACTGCCCGGGGGCGGGAGACACTGGCCGCGCTGGGCCGGGAAAAGCAGCTTCAGGCCCGCAGCTTGGCGGCGGAGTATTTTCTGCGTACCGGGGTGCGCTATTGGCCCGGCGACTCCCTCCGGCCGCCGGAGACCCTGCCCCTCTTTCCGTCCCTGCGTGCCCTTTGGGGGGCGGAGCGCCGCCGGGAGACCGCCCTCCGGGCGCAGGCGGCGGAGGAAGAGCCGGAGCTGGCCAACCGCTACTTGGCCTTGGCCGATGCTTCCCGCGCCGCCGCCCGCCGCTTGCGCGATCTGCTGGAGACCATGTGGTGAGGGGGTAAGGTGGTGAGGGAAAAAGGAACGCCGCAAACTCTTTGAGTTTGCGGCGTTCCTTGCAATGCGTTCCCGGGGAGGGGTTCAATAACGGCGGATCACCGCCACGACCTTGCCCAAAAGGCGGGCCTCGTCGCCGTCGATGGGGTCATAGTCGGGATTTTCCGGCAGCAGCCAAGTGTGCCCACCCTTGCGGCTCAAGGTCTTGACCGTGGCCTCGTCCTCCAAAAGGGCCACTACGATCTCCCCGTTGCGGGCGTCCTCCTGCTGGTGGACGATGACCAGATCGCCGGGCAGAATGCCCGCCCCCAGCATGGACTCCCCCCGAACCTTGAGGGCGAAATGCTCCCCCACCAGACCATTGGTGTCGTAGGTGAGGTATTCCTCCACACACTCCTGCGCCAAAATGGGGCTGCCCGCCGCCACATTGCCCACCAGCGGGATCTTGTCCCGGTGGGCGGCGTCCTCGTCCTCCTGAAGGGTCATGGCCCGGGTCTTGCCCGCGGCCTTGGTCAGCACCCCCGCGCTCTCCAGACCCTTGATGTGGAAATGGACGGTGGAGGGGGATTTCAGCCCCACCGCCTGCCCGATCTCCCGCACCGAGGGAGGATAGCCGTTCTCCTGCGTGAATTGGACGATAAAATCGTAAATTTCCTGCTGCTTGGGGGTCAATTCTTTCATAGGAAGCCCTCCCGCTTTCAGTATGTGGTAAGATTCGACGATATGTTATTTTTAATATAGCACATTCGTTTCAGCTTGTCAAACGTTTGTTTCAATTTCCCCCGGGCTTTTTTGCGCTCTGGCAAAGAATCCGTTTTCAAAAGGTTCACACTTTATCCATTGACATTAAAAAATGGAAAGAATAGAATAATCGCTATGCTAAAAAATCTCCATTGTGAAAGGGAGGCTTTTCTTTGCTCAAGCTCATGCGCGAACACATTAAGGGCTATGAGAAGCAGGCGGTCTTGTCCCCCATTCTCATTGTGCTGGAGGTCATCTGCGAGCTGCTGCTGCCCCTCATTATGGCGGAGATCGTAGACGTGGCCATCCCGGCGGGAGACGTGGGTTACATCTTCCTGCTGGGGGCGGAGATGGTGGCGCTGGCCCTTGCTTCCATGGCCTGCGGCGTGGGGGCGGCGAAGGCCGCGGCCTTCGCCAGCCAAGGCTTTGGCGGCAACCTCCGGCAAGCGCTCTTCGACAAGGTGCAGACCTTCTCCTTTGCCGACATCGACCGCTTTTCTTCCGCCAGCCTCATTACCCGGATCACCAACGACGTGAACGTGATGACCATGATGCTGGCCATGGGCCTTCGGATGCTCATCCGCGCGCCCATGATGCTGGTGACCGCTCTGGTGGTGAGCATCGTCCTCAACGCCAAGCTGGCCATGGTGCTGGTGGTGGTCATCCCCGTGATGACGGTGATCATCGCGGTGGTGATGAAAATCTGCACCCGTCTGTTTGAGATCCTCCAGACCAAGCTGGATCACCTGAACAACACCCTTCAGGAGAATTTGGTGGCCGTGCGGGTGGTGAAGGCCTTTGTGCGGGAGAACCACGAGCGCAAAAAGTTTAAGCGCGCCAACGACGACCTGACCCAAGCGGGGCTGAGCGTGGGCCTTCGCATCGTGGCCATTATGCCTGTGATGATGTTGTGCATGAACGGCGCTTTGGTGGCCGTGCTCTACTTCGGCGGGCGGATGGTCATGGGGGGCAGCTTCCAGCTGGGCGACCTTCAGGCGTTCACCGGGTACATTACCCAGATCCTGATGAGCGTGATGATGGTGGCCATGACCCTGCTTCAGCTCTCCCGCTCCCAAGCCTGCGCCCAGCGCATCAATGAGGTGCTGGAGGCCACCCCTGACATTCAGGACGGCCAAAACGCCCAAAGCGCCAAGCTGCCCGCCCCCAAGGGGAAGGTGGAGCTTCGCAAGGTGTCCTTTAAGTACACCGCGTCAGGCACGGGAGACGACGTGCTCAAGGACATCGACCTGACCGTCGAGCCGGGGCAGTTTGTCGCCATCGTCGGCGGCACGGGGGTGGGCAAGTCCAGTCTGGTCAACCTCATTCCCCGCTTTTACGACCCCACCGGCGGACAGGTTTTGCTGGACGGGATGGACGTAAGGGACTACCCGCTGGACGACCTGCGCGCCCGCATCGGGATGGTGCTGCAAAACAACGTCCTCTTTACCGGGACGGTGCGGGAGAACCTCCTCTGGGGTAAGCCGGACGCCACTCAGGAGGAGCTTGACCGGGCCGCCAAGGACGCGCAGGCCTACGGCTTTATCATGTCCCTGCCTCAGGGGTACGACACCCTGCTGGATCAGGGGGGCGTGAACCTCTCCGGGGGACAGAAGCAACGGCTGTGCATTGCCCGGGCCATGCTCAAGCAGCCCGCGGTACTCATTTTGGACGACTCCACCTCGGCGGTGGACTCCGCCACCGAGGCCGCCATCCGAAAGTCCTTCCGCGAAAACCTGAAGGGCACGACGGTCATTATGATCGCCCAACGCATCTCCTCGGTGCGCTATGCCGACCGGATCGTCATTTTGGAGGACGACCACATCGCCGGACAGGGCACCCATGAGGAGCTGTTGGAGAACAACGCCATCTATCAGGAGATCTACCAATCTCAGCAGGAAGGGGTGAGTGAATAATGCCGCCCGGACGCGTCCCCCGCGGGGGCTATCAGAAGCCCCAGAACATGGGCAAGACCCTTCGCCGCCTCATCGGCTACCTCACCAAAAGCCCGCTTCCGCTGGCGCTGGTGCTCACCTGCCTTTTGTGTTCGGTGGGCACGAATCTGGCGGGAACGTATCTCATGCGCGGCATCATCAACGACTTTATCTGGTCGGGCTGTACCGATTACGCAGGGTTGGGATCTTCCATTTTAAAACTGATCGGAATCTATTTGCTTGGCTGTCTCGCCACTTACGGGCAGTCCGCGGTCATGGTGCGGCTGGCCCAGAAGGGGGTCAATAAGCTGCGCTATGACCTCTTTGACAAGCTCCAAAAGCTGCCCCTTTCCTACTTCGACCGCCACCCCCACGGGGAGCTGATGAGCCGCTTTACCAACGACGCGGACAACGTCCAGACCGCCTTGGAGCAGAGCATGGTCTCCATGATCTCAAGCTGCCTCATGTTTGTGGGGCTGGTGGTGATGATGCTGGTCATCAACTGGAAGCTGTTTTTGGTGACGGTGGTCGTTTTGGCCCTCACCATGGCGGTGTTCAAGGTGCTGGGCGGCAAGTCCCGGAAATATTATCAGGCCCAGCAGGCCGCGCTGGGCGAGGTCAACGGCAACATTCAGGAGATGATCGAGGGGCTGAAGGTGGTCAAGGCCTTTACCCATGAGGAGCAGGCCAAGGCGGACTTCCAAAGGCTCAACGAGACCTACCGGGACGCGGCCCAGAAGGCCAACTTCTACTCCACCACCATCATGCCCATCTCGGGCAACCTGATGAATGTGAGCTATGCCCTCACCGCCTGCTTCGGCGGGGTGCTTGCGGTGCTTCAGGGCTTCGATCTGGGCGGCATGATCATCTACCTCAATCTGGCCCGTCAGGTGGGCCAGCCGTTGAACCAGATCTCCCAGCAGATGACCGCCGTCCTCTCCGCGCTGGCGGGGGCGGAGCGTATTTTTGCCGTGATGGACACGCCTCCGGAGGTGGACGAGGGCAAGGTACACCTCACCCGCGTGTCCGGCCGGGAGTGGGCGTGGAAAAAGGAGGACGGGACGCTGGTGCCCCTCAAGGGAGATGTGCGCTTCGAGAACGTGGACTTCTCCTACGTCCCCGGCAAACGCATCCTCCACGGCATCTCCCTTTACGCCACGCCGGGGCAGAAGATCGCCTTTGTAGGCTCTACCGGGGCGGGCAAGACCACCATCACCAACCTCATCAACCGCTTCTACGAGTTAGAGGGCGGCCGCATCACCTATGACGGCATCGACGTGCGGGACATCGCCAAGGACGACCTGCGCGCCTCGCTGGGGATGGTCTTGCAGGACACCCACCTCTTCACCGGAACGGTGATGGACAACATCCGCTACGGGCGGCTGGACGCCACGGATGAGGAGTGCATTGCCGCCGCCAAGACCGCCAACGCCCACTCCTTTATCCGCCGCCTGCCTCAAGGCTACCAGACGGTGGTCACCGGGGACGGGGCGAACCTCTCCCAAGGCCAGCGGCAGCTTTTGGCCATCGCCCGGGCCGCCGTGGCCGACCCGCCGGTGATGATCTTGGACGAGGCCACCTCCTCCATCGACACCCGCACGGAAAAGCACATCGAGGCGGGCATGGACGCGCTGATGGAGGGCCGCACCGTGTTTGTCATCGCCCACCGCCTGTCCACCGTGCGAAATTCCAACTGCATCGTGGTCATCGAGAACGGCCAGATCGAGGAAAAGGGCGACCACGCCGCCCTGCTGGAGGAAAAGGGCCGCTATTATCGGCTCTATACCGGGCAGTTTCAGCTGTCGTGACTGCCGGACACAACGAAAAGGGACGCCGCAAGGCGTCCCTTTTTCTTCTTTACAAAAGGTATTCCTTGACATATAATATACCTGTTGTATTCTGCCATCATTTAGAGAGAGGACGTGGCATTTATGAATGAAGCGTTAGGTCGTTCCTTGGCATTGCTCCGGCAGGAGAAGGGGCTCAGCCAGCGGGCTGTGGCCGCCGATCTGGGCATTTCGCAGGCGCTGCTCTCCCACTATGAAAAGGGGGCGCGGGAGCCGGGGCTGGCCTTTGTAGCCAAGGCCTGCCGCTACTATAACGTCTCGGCGGACTTTTTGCTGGGGCTGTCTTTGTCCCGGGACGGCACGACCATTCTGGACGCGGAGACCCTCACCGATTCCTCCAACGAGCGGGGCAACGCCATGCAGGGCAACGTGCTTGCCATTTTGAGCAAGAAGCTGCTGGTGAACTCGGTGGGGCTGCTCTTTGACCTGCTGGGCCAGCTGGGGAGCAAAAAGGCCATCCAAGCCGCCAGCCAGTATCTGGGCGCGGCGGTGTACCAGATGTTCCGCCGCTTCCACCGGGCCTCGGGGGCGAACGAGGACTTTTTCGACGTGCCCGGCCGCTATTATGACACCCACATCGCGCAGGCGGACATGACCCTGTCCGAGTGCGACTATGTGGATGCCTTGGAGCAGGCGGTGCGGGAGAAGAAGTCCTTCCCCGACCTCTCCCACGACACGCTGGCGGCGAAGTACCCCGGCGTGTACCAGTCGCTTTTGCAGATCGTCCACACCACCGGCGGACGGGTGAACAGCGAGCTGGATCTGAGGGAAAGATTGAACGAGGAAAAATAACCACCGGACGAGGTGACCACCATGGATCAAACGAAGATTCGTAATTTCAGCATCATTGCCCACATCGACCACGGGAAGTCCACCCTTTCCGACCGGCTCATTGAGGCCTGCAACGCGGTGGAGGCCCGGGAGATGGAGTCCCAGCTTTTGGACAACATGGATCTGGAGCGGGAGCGGGGCATTACCATCAAGGCCCGCGCCGTGCGCCTGCAATACAAGGCGGAGGACGGGGAGACCTACGAGCTGAACCTCATCGACACGCCGGGCCATGTGGACTTTAACTACGAGGTCTCCCGCTCTCTGGCGGCGTGCGAGGGGGCGGTGCTGGTGGTGGACGCGGCGCAGGGCATTGAGGCCCAGACGCTGGCCAACACCTATCTGGCCATGGAGCATGATTTGGAGATCCGCCCTGTCCTCAATAAAATTGACCTCCCCGCCGCCGACCCGGCCCGGGTGAAAAACGAGATCGAGGACGTGATCGGTCTCCCGGCGCAGGACGCGCCGGAGATCTCGGCGAAGATGGGGATCAACATCCCCGCCGTGCTGGAGGATATCGTCAAAAACGTCCCGCCCCCCAAAGGCGACCCCAACGCCCCTCTCAAGGCGTTGATCTTTGACAGCCAGTACGACCCCTACCGGGGGGTCATCGTCTACTTCCGCATTATGGAGGGGACGATCAAAACGGGCATGGGGGTCAAGCTCATGGCCTCCGGCGCGAGCTACGACGTGCTGGAGTGCGGCCACCTTCTGCCCCTTGGCATGAAGGCCTGCGACAGCCTCTCCGCGGGGGAGGTGGGCTATTTCACCGCCTCCATCAAGAACGTGAAGGACACCCGGGTGGGCGACACCATCACCGGCCGGGAGAACCCGGCGGCGGAGGCTCTGCCCGGCTACCGCCCCGCCCAAGCCATGGTCTACTGCGGCGTGTACACCGAGGACGGCTCGAAATACCCCGACCTCCGGGATGCACTGGAAAAGCTGCAGCTCAACGACGCCTCCCTCTCCTTCGAGCCGGAATCGTCGGCGGCGCTGGGCTTCGGGTTTCGCTGCGGCTTTTTGGGGATGCTCCACATGGAGATCATTCAGGAACGGCTGGAGCGGGAGTTCGATTTGGACTTGGTGACCACCCTGCCCTCCGTCATCTACCGCATCACCAAGTCGGACGGCACGGTGGTGATGGTGGATAACCCCCACAACTACCCCGACCCCGGGGTCATCACCCTGTCGGAAGAGCCGTACGCCAAGGTCTCCGTCATCTCGCCCCCCGACTATGTGGGCAACATCATGCCCATGTGTCAGGAACGGCGGGGGGGATTCAAGGATATGCAGTATCTGGACACCAATCTGGTGGAGCTGCACTACTCCATGCCGCTGGGGGAGATCATCTACGACTTTTTCGACGCGCTGAAGGCCAAGACCCGAGGCTATGCGTCGCTGGACTATGAGCTTTCCGACTACAAGTCCTCCGAGCTGGTCAAGGTGGATATGCTCTTAAACGGCGATCAGGTGGACGCCCTCTCCTTCATCGCCCACAAGGACAAGGCGTATTCCCGAGCGAGAAGGATGTGCGAGAAGCTGAAGGAGAATATTCCCCGCCAGCTCTTTGAAGTGCCCGTTCAGGCCGCCATCGGCGGCAAGGTCATCGCCCGGGAGACGGTGAAGGCCATGCGCAAGGACGTGCTGGCCAAGTGCTACGGCGGCGACATCACCCGCAAGAAGAAGCTGCTGGAAAAGCAGAAGGAGGGCAAGAAAAAGATGCGCTCCCTCGGCTCGGTGCAGATCCCCACGGAAGCGTTTATGGCGGTCTTGAAGCTGGACGAGGAATGATATATGTAAGGAGGTCATTATGATGAAAAAACTACTGGCACTGGCGCTTACCCTGATTTTGACCTTGGGGCTGGCAAGCCCCGCACTGGCGGCGGAGGAACCCGTCGAGCTGACCCCGGAGCAGGTCGCCGAGATCGTGGAAAAGTACGGCTTGGAAGCGCCGGAGGGCGAAGTCACGCTCCCCGACGGGGACTTTGGCTATTCCGTCAAGCTTCCTGACCCCCTCCCCGACGACTGGTGGATGGACGACGTGGCCCCTGCGGAGGACGACTACGTCTACATTGACCCCGACAGCCTGGAGCCGGTCTGGACCAACCCCGCCTACGACGGCACCTATGAGAAATATGAGGCCGCCCACCCCGAGGAGCTCGCCAATTTGGATGTGGACCAGCTGCTGGCGGGCTGGGGCTATGTGGAACGGACCCCCGCGGAATGGTTTTTGGCATACGAGGGGGAATACGGCGAGACCTTGGAGGAAGCCGTGTGGAGAACATATGTGGGCAAACGGATAAAGGTGGAGTATAACTGCGCGCAGGCGGAGGAATACCGGGCCAAATATCCGAAGGAATGGGTAAAATTTGACGCGGACAGCTATTTTGAAAGCGAGTGGTTGGGTTACAGCGGCGATTCGTTGCCGGACAAAGCCGCCTACATGGCCAGATACAACGTCCTGACCGAAGAGGAATTCGTGGACGAT
Source organism: uncultured Oscillospiraceae bacterium (assembly GCA_910584395.1). Lineage (GTDB taxonomy): Bacteria > Bacillota > Clostridia > Oscillospirales > Oscillospiraceae > MGBC124762. The sequence continues at coordinate 29,853 of CAJUAS010000022.1, forward strand.
ATGTTTGTGATGTACGTGGACGACAACCGCTATACAGCCGGCTTCGAACAGGATGAGTACGAAATGCCTGAACCCACCCCCACCCTCACCGTCAACGGTGTGGCCACCGACGTGGAAATGACCGCCGAAGACGGGGTGACCTACGCCGATGCCGATGCCCTGCGGCAGTTCTTTGGCCCGGAGTTCGTCCCCGCTGACAAGACCGGCCTTCTGCCCATCCGGGAGACCGCCCAAAAAGCGGGCTGGGACGTGGGCTGGTACAGCAGCCGCTGGAGCGGCGCGCAGGAGGTCCAGCTCTGGGACAAGGCCGCCTACGAGGCCGCCCTGGCGGAAGAGTTCGGCCCGTTGAACGACTTCCTTGCCAAGGCCATGAAGGTCAGCGGCAACACCCTTTTTGCCGACACTCCCACCGCCACCCATGAGACTGTGGCCGTGGACATGACCCGCTTTTCCACGCTGGACGGGGACGAGACCTTCCGCCTCACCTTTGACGTAGACTACGTCATGGGCGGCGGGGTGCTGGACGCCACGCTTACCTTCGACGTGACCGAGCTTTTGAAGCTCTTCCCCGCTGACGCGCTGGAGAGCGTGACGAAAATGGGCGGCTTCTCGGTCACCCAGCTCCGGCAGTTTTTGAAGGCCGGGGTGATGGAGTTCATCATCGACTACAACACCGGGGACATGGCCTACAACATCCCCCTGCTGGCCCTTGTGGACGAGGAGCTGGCGGGCTGGCAGACCGAGACCCTCCCCGGGCTGGACGGCATGGCGGAGGCCATGAAGGGGCTGGAGGAGTTTTCTTTGACCTCTACTCTCTACGCCCAGATGCTCTCCACCGCTTCTTATATGGGCGCGGAATACGCCCGGGCTGAGTACGACCAGTCGGTGAGCCTGCTGTCCGCCTTTGCCGGAAAGGACCGCTTTGCCCCCCGGGGCGGTAAGACCACCTATTCCATCACCACGCAGGCCATGAACGAGGCCGTTTCTGCCCTCATCAACGCCGATGCGGACGAGGGCGACAGTACAAATATGGTGAAACAGCCCGTCTACTCCATCTTCAAGGCATTTGACATCACCTACACGCTGGACGAGGTTGGCAACGTGACCGCCGACCTTCATATCCGTCCCGACACCGACGGCATTGCCACAGCCATTGCCAAGTCTTACGAGAGCAGCTACTATGGCGACTCCTCCGCCGCCGGCGCGATGGAGATCGTGATGAACTGGGCGCTTAAGGGCTGGAATATGGACATCACCGCCTCCAGCCAAGGCAGCGCCCAGCGGTCCACCGGGCGGATGGACATCCACTGGAACAACGTGGGCAAGGTGAGCGTCCGCACCACCGCCGCCCAGACCGCCCCCAAGGCTCCGAGAAGCATCGACGATATTGTGAGATAAGGACTGATATAACTTGGCAAAGAAAAAGACGACGGAAGAGACGGTCAAGCACCGGGACAACCCCAACGTCATGGGCCTTCGTAAGGAAGTGCTGGAGCAGCCCATCACCGAGACGCTGGAGCTGAACTATATGCCCTACGCCATGAGCGTCATCGTCTCCCGGGCTATCCCGGAGATCGACGGCT
>CAJUAS010000023.1 GCA_910584395.1 uncultured Oscillospiraceae bacterium
TCCCGGGAGACCTCGCCGGCCATGTAGTCCCGCTGGGTGGAGTTGACCACGGGGTTCTTGTTGGCGTTCTCCTGCTTGGCCTCCTCGTTGCAGCACTCGATGAGGGAGAGGATCTTCTCGTCGGTGGTGTTGCTCCGGCGCACCAGAGAGCGAATGTAACGGTACGTGATGTAGTGCTTGGCCACCTCAAACGCGCCGTGAGCCATGATCTGGACTTCCACCTGATCTTGGATCTCCTCCACCGAGGGAGAGCGGTTCATGGAGGTGCAGTAAAGCTCCACGCTCTGGGCGATGCGCTGGATCTGCACCGGGGTCAGACGGGCGCTTTCTTCCACGGAATCGTTGGCCTTGCTGATGGCGGCGACGATCTTTTCGATGTCAAACACCACTTCTGAGCCGTTTCTTTTGATGACTTTCATGGTTTTTCCCTACTCTCTTTATAATTGAGCCGTCACCGGCTAACTCGCGTCGAGGAACATTCTAACACACAAGATATAGTGTGTCAATAGGTTTACAACAAAATTTCCCACTATATTTTGTGTCCGTATTTATGGGTTGATTATTCCTCATAACCGGTATATAATGGTAAGTAAACAGAGAAGAGACCCTTTTGAACAGAAAGGATGTGCACTATGGCCGAAACGATCCGCATTTACACCGACTCCGCTTCAGACATCACCCCGGCGGAGCTGACGGAGCATCAGGTGGGTCTGATCCCCATGAGTTTGGTCTGCGGCGGGGACAGCTTTGTAGACGACCACAGCGTACCCATGACAAGGCTGTGGGAGCGCATGGAAAACGGGGAGGTATTAACCACCTCTCAACCCTCTCTCCAAACGTTTCTGGACATTTTTGAGGACGCCCAAAGCAAAAAGGACAGCGTGGTCTATGTGACCCTCTCCTCCGCCCTGTCGGGCACGTACCAGACCGCCATTGCGGCAAAAACCATGGTATCCTACCCCAACATTCACATTGTAGACGCCCGCAAGGCCGCCGGATCGGCGGCGGAGAAGCTGGTGGTGTTCCGGGCCTGCCAGCTGCGCGACGCGGGAAAAAGCGCCGAGGAGATCGTCAAAGAGCTGACCGAATACCGTGCCAAGGTGCGTCTGTTTGCCTGCATTGACACGCTGGAATATCTGGTGCGGGGCGGGCGGCTGTCCAAGCTCGCAGGGGCGGTCGGCTCTGTCCTCAGCATCAAGCCCCTCATCGCCTTTACCGACAACGGCGAGGTGGAGGTGGTCAAGAAAGTCCCCGGCTTGAAGCGGGCTATGGCCGCCCTTTGCGACGTGATCGCCGCCCACCCCATTGACAAGCGCTTTCCCATTATTCCCATCTTCGCCAAGGAGGACGCCAACTGTCTGGAATTTTTGGGCAAGATGGCGGAGCAGCTCAAGGGTCTCGTGGTCTCCAAGCCGCAGGAGATTGGGGCGACCATCGGCTGTCATATCGGCCCGGGCGGGTTCGGGCTGGTGTATACCGAGGCAAAAGCCTGACTTCTTTTTCTGTGTGGAAGGGCCGTTTCCCAAAAGGGAAACGGCCCTTTTGCGTCACGGCTCTGGGGGGCGGTGCTTCAGATCGTCGGTGGAGGGGTTATCGATCAAAGCGCCGTTTTCGTCAAAGCGGGAGCCGTGGCAAGGGCAATCCCACGACCGTTCTTGCGGATTATACCGCAGGGCGCAGCCCATGTGAGGGCAGCGGGGGGCAGTGGGCCGCAGCAGATCCCACACCGCTTCGGCGGCGTTGCTCAGGGCCGCGGGCAGGGGCATGGGTCGGCTGGGGTCAAAGGCCGGCGCGTACACGCTGGCCTTGCCCTGCAAAAGATCGCAGAGGATCTCCGCCCCCGCCATCGCCGTCGTCCAGCCCCACTTATTGAAGCCGGTGGCCACATAAAGCTCCGGCGTGCGGGGGCTGTACTGCCCCACATACGCCCCGCCGTCCGGGGTCATGCAGTCCTGCGTCGCCCAGCAGGCCACCTCTCTGGCCTCCGGCCACCACCCCTTCACCTGAGAGCGGAGCTGCTCCCAGCCGCCGCCCCTGTGTCCCGTGCGGTGTCCTCCGCCGCCCACCAAAAGCAGCTCCCCCGCCCGGCGGAAGGACAGGCCGTTGTCCCTGTCCTCCACATACATTCCGTCAAACAGCGGCGCGTCCTTGAGGGCCAGAACATAGCTGCGGCTTTGGTATAGTTTCAGGGGATAAAGCCCATGCTTGTTGAGGATGGGAAAGTGGGTGGCGATCACGATCTTGTTGGCGCGGATGACCCCGTGGTCAGTGAGGGCCGTTCCCGGCGAAAGGCCCTGAACCTTGGTATGCTCAAAAACCCGAAGCCCCTTTGCCAAGGCCCGGAGAAATTCCAGCGGGTGAAGCCGGCCCTGCCCCTCCATGGCCGCCGCCCCTGCCACCGGGAAGGGCAGCGGCGTTTTGCGGCGCAGGGAGAGGGGCGCGCCTAAAACGTCCATCGCCTCTTTTTCCCGCAGGAGTTTGTCCCGGCTGGAGCGGGAAAAGACATAGGCCGTCTCCTCCTGAAAGCCGCACCCCAGCTGTCCGCACAGGGCGCGGTAGCGGCCCACCGCCCGGCGGTTGGCCTCCCAATACAGCTTGGTGCGCTCCAACCCCCAACTGCTCAGCAGCTTTTGGTATAAAAGTCCGTGCTGGGCGGTGACCTTGGCGGTGCTTTTTCCCGTCACGCCGCTGCCCACCGTCTTGGCCTCCACCAACATATAGTCCGCCCCCGCCCTGTCCAAAAACCACGCGCACAGCACCCCGGCGATACCGCCGCCGATGATGAGGATGTCGGTGCGCTTGCCGCCGTTCAGCGTCGGAAGATCCAAGTGCGGCGCGGTGCGCTGCCAGATGGAGTCCATGGCGTCCCCTCCTTTTGTTTTTCCTATTATGCGCCGCTGATCTCTTGCGCACACTGGAAAAACGCGGTATAATCGGAACAAAAAAGGAGGGAAACGCCGTGGAATTTTTCCGGCTGCCGCTGCCGGAGGGGGTGGTGGTCTATGGAACTCCCGTGACCCACCGCGCCGCGCGCCATCAGGCGTCCCACCGGCTCTGCGAACAGGTAACGGGCCGCCCCCTGCGCGTTGCCGAAAGCGGCAAGCCCTATGTTTCCGGCGGCCCGGCCGTGTCCATCAGCCACTCCGGCGCTCTGGCGGTGTGCGCGGTGGGGGAAGCCGCCGTGGGGGTGGATCTGGAGCGCTCGCGTCCCATCTCCCCCCGGCTTCTGGCCCGGGCCAAGGCGGCGGGATACGAGGAAGGGACGGAATTTCTCCTCTGGTGGACGGCCCGGGAGGCCAACTGCAAGCGGCTGGGCCGGGGCTTCACATGGTCTCCCCTGCCCCAGCCGAAACACTGCGTCCAAGGCACGCTGGAGCATGGGGGGGAGACCTATTACTATAGCGTGTGCTGGTAAAAAAGAAAAACGGGCAGTTCCCTGTGGGAACTGTCCGTTTCATATCCGCTCGACCCTTAGTACCCCTCGCCCTGCTGGCCCTTGACCAGCTTGACGATGCGGGACGTGCCCAGCCGGTCTGCGCCCAGCGCGATGAAGTCCGACCCGTCCTGAAGGGTGGCGATGCCGCCGGCGGCCTTGACCTTTACAGTGGGGGCTACGTGCTTGCGGAGCAGGGCCACGTCCTCCCGGGTCGCGCCGCCCGTAGAGAAGCCGGTGGAGGTCTTGATAAAGTCCGCGCCGGACAGGCTCACCAGCTCGCAGAGCTTGATCTTTTCCGCCTCGGTGAGCAGGCACGTCTCAATAATGACCTTCAAAATGCGGCCCTGACAGGCCATTTTCACCGCCTTCAGCTCGGCGAGGATATCGTCCCAGCGCCCGTCCTTGACCCAGCCGATGTTGACCACCATGTCGATCTCATCCGCGCCGTTTCGGACGGCGTCCTCGGTCTCGAACACCTTCGTCTCGGTGGTGGAGTAGCCGTTGGGGAAGCCGATGACGGTGCAGATCTTCAACTCGTTGCCCACATAGTCCGCGGCCTGCCGCACATAGGCGGCGGGGATGCACACGCTGGCGCAGCGGTACTTCTTCCCGTCGTCGCAGATCTCTTTGATCTGCGCCCATGTGGCCTCCGGCTTAAGCAGGGTGTGGTCGCAGCGGCTCAAAATGTCCTGATTGTTCATGGATCGATCCTCCTCGCAGTATCAATGGTCTTACATGATTATACTCCGCTCCGCAGAAAATGGCAAGAAAATAAAAACGCCGCGGCCTTTGCCTGCGGCGTTTTTATACCAATCAAATGGGGGCAAAATTACTTCGCAACGGCGTCCTTCAGAGCCTTGCCAGCCTTGAAAGCGGGAACCTTGGAAGCGGGGATGTTGATGGGCTCCTTGGTCTTGGGGTTGCGGCCGGTGCGGGCAGCGCGGGCCTTGACCTCAAAGTTGCCGAAGCCAACCAGCTGCACCTTGTCGCCCTTCTTCAGAGCGGCGGTGATGACCTCGATGAGGCTGTTGACGGCCACTTCGGTGTCCTTCTTGCTGAGGCCGGCCTTCTCGGCGACGGCGTTGATCAGTTCTGCCTTGTTCATTGGTAATTCCTCCTACGTTTTACGTTTTCGGCCTGTTTCCAAGCCAATTTATACTTAAAAGCGGCCTTACGGCTCACCCTTTAAGTCCTCTTTGGCCCTGTCCCACAGGGCGTCCAGCTCGGTCAGGGTCATGTCCTTCATGTCCTTGCCCTGCGCCTTGGCCTTTTCCTCCACCCGCGCAAAGCGGCGGATGAACTTTTCCGTGGCGGCGTTGAGGGCGTCCTCGGCGTCTACCTTCACGAAGCGGGAGACGTTCACCGCCGCAAACAGAAGGTCGCCCAGCTCCTCGGCCACGGCGTCGGGGTCTCCCCCGTCCATCGCCTCCCGCAGCTCGCCGACCTCCTCGGAGAGCTTGTCCACCGCGCCGGAGGCGTCCGGCCAGTCAAAGCCGGCCTTTTTCGCCTTTTTCTGCACCTTCTCCGCCCGCCACAGGGACGGGAGGGAGGTGGCCACGGCTTTCAGGGTGTCGGTGTAGCTCTCCTGACTCTTCTCCACCCGCTTGAGGGCCTCCCAATTGCTCAGCACCTCGGCGGAATCGGCCACCTCCACATTGCCGAACACATGGGGATGGCGGAAAATGAGCTTTTTGCACACTCCGTCGGCTACGTCGTCCAGCGTGAAGCTGCCCTGCTCCTTTTCCATCTGGGCGTGGAACACCACCTGAAGCAGTACGTCGCCCAGCTCCTCTTGCAGATGGGCCGCGTTCTCCTCGTCGATGGCCTCGCAGGCTTCGTAGGATTCCTCCAAAAGGTTGCGGCGGATGGAGTGGTGATCCTGCTCTGCGTCCCACGGACAGCCCCCGGGTGCGCGGAGAATGGCCACGATGCGCACCAAGTCGGAAACGTCATAACTCGACTTATACTGAAAATCTATCATATTTTACCTCTTTCTGCAAGCCCTTTTTTCAATTTTTTTCGTTTTTTTGGCGTTACATTGGAAATAAACGGATGGCAGGCCAAAAAGTAAAGGGCGTACACTTTACGAAATCCGCAAGATCTTGGCGATCTTGTCCCCCTTGGGCATGAGGGACAGGTCGTCTTTGGAGAACACCTTCAGGGCCACCACAAGGATCAGGTAGGCCAAGCCGCCTGCGGCGATCCCGCATACGCAGCCCAGCTTGACCCCGGCGAAGCGGGTCACCAGTCCGCAGACCGCCCATGCCGCGCCGCCCATGAGCAGCGAGGCGGCCAGCGGCTTGGCAAAGGCCCGGACAAAGCGGGGCGGCTGGGGGAGCAGGCGGCGGATCAGGAGCATATCCACCGCCGCCACCACGGCAAAGCAGGCCAACGTGCCCACAGGCGCGCCAAAGATGTTGATCTCCGGGATGCCCACCAGCACATAATTCACCGCCAGCTTCACCACTGCGCCCATAAAGGTGGCGGCCACGGGGGCGACCACATGGCCGTGGGCCTGAAGGATGGAGCTGCACACCAAAGAGATACACACAAAGAAGGAGGCGATCCCCAGCACCGCCATCAGCGGCCCGGCCACCGACACGTCCAGCTTGGGATAGAGCAGGGCGATGATGGGGTGGGCCAAAACGCTGAGGCCGACGGCCATAGGCAGGGCCAGCAGGGCGGAGATTCTCAGGGCGGACTCGGCCACCTTCCCCGCCCCCGCGTGATCCTGCCGGGTGCAGGCGGCGGAGATGGCGGGGATGACGGCGGCGGTGAAGGGCACCATAAAGGCCGCGGGCAGGTTATAGAGGGTCATACAGCCCTGATACGTGCCGTACAGCCCCACCGCCACCTCTTCGGTCATGCCAAGGCCCACCTGAAGGCGTTCCAGCACCAGACCGGTGTCGATCAGGGAGACGATGGAGGAGGCGGACGCGCCCACCGTAATGGGCACAGCCACCCGGATCAACTGGGAGAGGATCGCGCCGGCGCTGCCGGGGGTGTCCGTCCCCTGCTCTGTCTGCCGCCCGGAGCGGATAAACCACCCCACCAGCAGCACGAAGGCCACACCGGAGCCGATGGTGACCCCCAAGATCCCCGCCGCCGCACCGGTCTCCAGCCGTTGAGCCTCGGTGGGGAAGGACAGACCCACCACATAGGCGGTCAGCCCAAGGCCGATCAGGAGCTTGAGGGACGCTTCAATGATCTGGGACACGGAGGTGGGGGTCATGTTCCCGTGGCCCTGATAATACCCCCGGAACGCCGCCATGCCACACACGAAGAACACGCAGGGAGCTAAGGCGCGGATGGCCAGCACTGCCCCGGAGTCCTTCAGGGCCAGAGCGATAGGCTCTGCGCCAAAGAACATCACCAAAAAGCCCGCCAGCCCCATGGCCAAAAAGCCAAGCAGCGCCACCCGGAAGGTCTTACGGGCCTGATTCTTCCTTCCGAGGGTGGTGGCCTGCGCCACCGCTTGGGACAGGGCCACCGGAAGCCCCGCCGTAGCGATGGTCAGCAGGACGTTGAACACGGCGTAGGCGGCGGAGAAATGGCCGTAGCCCACCTCCCCCAAAATGTTCATCAGCGGGATCTTATACACCGCGCCGATGATCTTGACAATGATCACGCCCACCATCAAAACGGCCGCGCCGCCGAAAAAGGTGGATTTCTTTTCATTTTGCAAAGGAAACGCTCCTATCAGTCAAAAAGTTTGGGAATGGCATAGTCGGACAGCTCCTTTTTCACCCGCTCCATGTCGATGGTGAGGAACTGTCCATCCTTGTATATGACCTTGCCCCGGCACATATTCATCACCACGTTGCTCCCGTGGGCGGCAAAGGCCAAATTCTCCGCCACGTCATGGCAGGGGATGAGGTTGGGCGCGTCAAAATCCACCAAAATGAGGTCTGCGTCGTACCCCGGGGCGATGCGCCCGGTCTTGCGGCCCAGCGCCGCGCCGCCGTTGACCGTCGCCATCTCCAGCGCGTCCCACGCGGTCAGGGCCAGCGGGTCGCAGCCCACGCCGTTGTGGAGAATGGCGGCCAGCTTGACGTCAAAGAAAAAGTCGGCAGCATTGTGGGAGGACACCCCGTCCGTCCCCAGCGCCACATTGACCCCCGCCTGTTTCATGGCGGGGATGGGGGCGACTCCGCTTCCTAACTTCAGGTTGCTGGCGGGGTTGTGGACGCAGGTCACGCCGTGCTTGGCCATGATCGCCCAATCCTCCGGCGTTGTCCACACGCAGTGGGCGGCGGTGGCGCGCACGTCCAGCGCCCCGCACTTCTCCAGATATTGAATGGGGGTCAGGCCGCCGTGGCGGGCCTTGCACTCCTCATGCTCCTTTTGGGTCTCGGAGACGTGGACGTTCACCCCCAGACCATGGGTCTTTGCAAAATCGGCGATCCACTCCACCAGTCCCTCTTGGGAGGTGTACTCTGCATGGAGGGAGGAATCCACCAAAATGCGGCCGTTGTCATAGCCGTGCCACCGGTCAAAGAGAGCCTGCTGCTTGGCGCAGTCGGCGCAGGCGGCCTCAGAAAACTTCTCCCCGAAAAACACCGCGCCCACGCCTACGTTGCCGCTCATCCCCGCGTCGGCAATGGCCTGCGCCACCGTGGGGGTATACATATACATATCACACAGGCAGGTCACACCGGAGGAGATCATCTCCGCCAGTCCCAGATCGGCGCAGATACGGATGGCTTTGTCGTCCCACTTGGCCTCGGCGGGGAAAATGTAGTCGTTGAGCCATGAATGGAGGTCGTGTCCCCCGCCGTAGCCCCGCATGGCGGTCATGGGCACGTGGGTGTGGGCGTTGACGAAGCCGGGCATCAACACCTTGCCGCCGCCGTTCACCTGCTTGCCGTCAAAGCCCTGAGGGCGGGTCTGGGAGACGGAGACGATCTTCCCGCCCTCCACCAGCACATAGGCGTTTGGCAGAACAGTGCGGGCGTCGTCCATCAAAAGGGCGGTGACGTTGGAAAACAGTGTGCTCATCGTCCCCTCCTTACAGCTCGTTCAGGCAGGCCAGCACCAGCGCGGAGAACTTGTCCTTGGCCACGGCCGCCGCCGCCAGCACCTCTCCTTCGGTGAGGGGCTGATCCAAAATGCCCGCAGCCATGTTGGAGAGGAGGGTAAAGCCCAGCACCTTCATGCCGCAGTGCCCCGCCACGATGACCTCGGGGGCGGTGGACATCCCCACCGCGTCCGCCCCAAGGGTTCGGGCCAGCCGCACCTCGGCAGGAGTCTCGTACTGCGGGCCGGGGAAGTACATATACACGCCCTCCCTCAGGGTGATGCCCAGCTCCCCCGCCTTGCGGCGGGCCACCTCCCGCAGGGCGGGGGTGTAGAGGTGGGTTGCGTCGGGGAAGCGCGGGCCGAACTCGTCCACATTCGCCCCCCGCAGAGGAGATTCCATAAAGATCTTGATGTGGTCGGTGATGAGCATCAGCTCGCCCACGTTCCATGCGGTGTTGACGCAGCCGGCGGCGTTGGTGACCAGCATGGTCTCCGCCCCTAAGAGCTTCAGCACCCGCACGGCATAGGACACCTCCTCATAGGAGTATCCTTCATAGTGGTGCATCCGCCCCTGCATCACCGCCACCGGCTGCCCGCCCAGCGTGCCGAACACCAGCTGTCCCTTGTGGCCGGGGGCGGTGGAGGGCTTGAAGTGGGGGATGTCGCCGTAGGGCACTGCGACGGGGTCTTCCACCACGTCGCCCAGAAAGCCAAGGCCGGAGCCAAGCACCATCAGGGTCTTGGGGACAAAGTCTCCGATCCGGGCGCGCAAATCATCCGCGCTTTCCTTATAGTCGGCATAGGTAAACTGCATACGAAAACCTCCTGAAGCACAATTTGACAAGTCAGTTACCGCTATTTTACACTACCTACCGCCAAAAGGCAAGGTATTCCAAGGCTTTGGGGACAAAATTTGAAAAGCGTATTGACTTTGGCGGAAAATCTGATATAATCATTTGTGCTGTCCTGATCGGGCAGAAACATTGTGACCTGCAGTGGTATCGAAGTGGTCATAACGAGCACGATTGGAAATCGTGTGGCCTTCACGGGCCCGAGGGTTCGAATCCCTCCCACTGCGCCAAAAAACAGCACCCCGTTGGGGGTGCTGTTTTCTTTGTTCGTACTGTTTTGGTGTGAACTATAGCATATTTCTTGATATTTCCTAACTTATTTTGGATTTTAACAAGACAAAAGAACCGTCCCCTTGTCTTCAAGGGGCACTTTCCTTCCCTCTTTCCCCCTTCTCCAGCGTCAGCAGCGCCTCCTTCATGTCCAAGCCGCTGCCATAGCCCACCAGCTTGCCGTTCGCGCCGATGACCCGGTGGCAGGGAACGGCGATCAAGATCGGGTTTTGGTGGTTTGCCATCCCCACGGCTCGGCAAGCCTTGGGGCTGCCCACTGCGGCGGCGATCTGTCCGTAGGTGCGGGTCTCCCCATAGGGGATGTCCCGCAGCGCCCGCCACACCTTCTCCTGAAAGGGCGTCCCCCGGAGAAGATAGGGGAAGTCAAATTCCCGTCTCTCTCCGTTCCAATACTCCATGACCTGCTGAAACACCAGCTCCGTCAGGGCCGTTCGCCCCTCCTCGCAAGCCGGTTCGTCCGTCCGCATCAATAGCGTGACAGCGCCGTCCCGGTATCCGATCTTAAGCTGCCCAAAGGGAAAGGAATATACGGCATAGCCATCCATGCTCATACCCTCCTTTTGAATTTACAAAAAGCGTTTGCCCCTACGATTATAGCACAGCTTGCGGCAGATAAATCCCGCCGCTCCCTCTGTAACACAAAAAGCACCGCCGGCGGGCGGTGCTTTTTTCTGTGTCAGATCAATTGCCACGGTTAAAAATCTTGAGGATCATGTCGAAATCGCTGTCCTCGCCGCTCTCCTTCTTCTCCTCCTCAGCGGGGGGAGCGGAAGCGCTCTGTGCGCCGCCCACAGGAGCGGGAGCAGGCCGCGCGGGGGTCGCGGCGGGGTCGCGGCGGGCCGCGGGAGCTTGTCCGCCGGGAATCTGGCGGTCTTCAAAGCCGGTGGCGATGACGGTGATGCACATCTCGTCCTCCAAGCTCTCGTCAAAGGCCGCGCCGAAGATGAACAGCGCGTCGGGATCGGCCACCTCGCGGATCATGTTGGTGGCCACGGTGACCTCGTCCAGATCCATATCCATCGAGCCGGTGACATTGACGATCACGCCCCGCGCGCCGTCGATGGCGGTCTCCAGCAGGGGGCTGGAAATAGCCATGTTGGCGGCCTCCTGCGCCTTGTTCTTGCCGGCGGCGCGGCCCACGCCCATGTGGGCCATGCCCGCGTCCTTCATCACGGCGGTCACGTCGGCGAAGTCCAGATTGATAAAGCCGGTGATCTTAATAAGGTCGGACACCGACTGCACCGCCTGACGCAGCACATCGTCGGCAATCTCAAACGCGTTGGCAAAGGTGATCTTCTGGTCGGTGGCGTACTGAAGCCGGTCGTTGGGGATGATGACCAGCGAGTCCACCTTGGTGCGAAGCTCGGCGATGCCGGCCTCGGCCTGCTTCATGCGGCGGGCGCCCTCAAAGGAGAAGGGCTTGGTGACCACGCCCACGGTGAGGATGCCCATCTCCTTGGCGATGTCCGCCACGATGGGCGCTGCGCCCGTGCCCGTGCCGCCGCCCATACCGGCGGTGATGAACACCATGTCGGTGCCCTCCAGCAACTTGGCGATCTGCGCCCGGCTCTCCTCGGCGGACTTGCGGCCCATCTCAGGATCAGAGCCTGCGCCCTTGCCTGCGGTGAGCTTCTCACCGATCTGGATCTTATACGTCGCGCTGGACACGTCCAGAAACTGCTTGTCCGTATTGACGGCGATGAAGTCCACGCCCTTCACGTTGGCCTTCACCATGCGGTTGACCACGTTGTTGCCGCCCCCGCCAACGCCAATTACCTTGATGATATCGTCGGTATTCATACCGGGGTCTAATTGAAACGCCATGTTTGCCCCTCCTAAGTAAATATACAAGCAGTGGTGTGCCGCCGCTTGCGGGTTATCCTATATATTGAGTCTGACTTATTTTCTATTGTAGCCCCTTTCCGCCGTCAGGTCAAGGTTTTTTTGTCTTTTCACGCGGATTTTTATTCCGGAATAAAATGGAGGGTCTCGTTGTCGCTGATGTCCACCCGGTAATGCTGGTTGGGAGAGACTCCGGGATCGTTCATTGCCGCCGCAAAGCGGCGCAGCCAGTAGCTCAGTCCCGTTTCGCTGGGGGTGGGCGATTCCAGCGCCACGCTCAGCTCTACGGTGAAGCGTCCGCCATAGCCCAGCACGATCTGGTGATCCTTGGAAAGATCCACGCTGTCCAACTTGTCCAACAGCCGGTTTTTCTCCAGCGCGGAGAGCAGCTCGCGCAGCCGCTCCAGCCGGGGACGCTGCTCTTGGGCGGTGGCAAGGCTCGTCCCCGCGGCGGGGGCAAGGGGGGAAATGCCCGTGATGGCGGCGTGGTCTCCGGCGGTGGGGACGCTCTCCAGCAGCTTTCCCGTCGAATCCATCAGCCACCAGCGGCCCTCATGGGCGACGGCGGCCACGGCCTGTCCCTCCGTCACCGAAATGACCACCCCGTCGGGCAGGGCGCGGCGGATGGAGACCGTCCGGACATAGGGCAGACGGCTTCGGATCTCCCGGGCCAGCTTGGCGCGGTCGATCATAAAGAGGTTGTCGCCGTATTGGATGCCGGTCACGTCAATGATCTCCTGAGCGGTATAGCGGGAATTGCCCGTGACTTGGATCTCTCCCACCCGGAAGAAAACAGCGCACGCCGCCACCACCGCCGCAAGGATCAATACGGCGGAGACTGCCTTATAAAGCCCGGGGAAGCGGCCTCGGGTGCGGCGTCTTGTTTTGTGGCGGCGTTGCTGCGGCATAACGTGATCCCTACTCTTTCTCTGCATAATATGCCTTGGCGTTCAAGGCGGTCAAATCTCCGGCCAGATCGGCGTAGCCCCGGCGGATGTGGCACAGGCCACAGAGGGCGCTCTCCCCCTCGGCGGCCAGCGCCGCCACGGCCAGCGCCGCCCCGCCCCGCAGATCAAAGGCCTCCAGCGCGGCGGCGTGGAGCTGTTCTACCCCGCACACCACCGCCACCCGGCCCTCGGTGCGGATGTCCGCGCCCATTTTGCGAAGCTCGTCGATGTGGCGGTAACGGCTGGAGAACATATTCTCCACGAACATGGTCGCGCCCCTTGCGGTGCAAAGGCTTGCCATGACGGGGGCTTGGGCGTCGGTGGGGAAGCCGGGATAGGGCGCGGTGCGGATGGGACGCACGGCCTTCAGGGGCGTGGCCGGATCGCGCTTGAGCCAGATGCGCTCCCCCTCGCTCTTCACCATACACCCCGCTTCCGCCAAGATCGCGCTGACGGGGGAGAGCTGGCGGTAGTCCACCCCGCTGAGGCAGATCTCCCCGCCTGCGGCCGCGGCGGCGGATAGGTATGTAGCGGCCACGATCCGGTCTCCCATCACCGTGGCCTCTCCGCCGTGGAGGGGTGCGCCCCCCGTGCCCCGGATGGTGATAACGGAAGTTCCTGCCCCCCGCACGTCCCCGCCCATGTCGTTCAAAAAGTCCTGAAGCTGAACGATCTCCGGCTCTCTGGCGGCGTTTTGGATGGTGGTGACCCCTGCGGCGACGGCGGCGGCCAGCATGGCGTTCTCCGTCGCCCCCACACTGGGGATGGACAGGGAGATGTCGTTGCCCCGCAGGCCGACCGCGGCGCACCGCAGCCCGTCCGGGCCTTCCGAAACCTGTGAGCCAAGCGTCCGCAGGGCCTCCAAATGCAGGTCGATGGGCCGCGGCCCAAGCTCACAGCCGCCGGGATGGCACATTCCCGCCATACCCAGCCGGGCCAAGATCGGCCCAAGAAAAATCACGGAGGAGCGCATGGAGCGCATCAGCGCCTCCGGGATCTCGCAGGTTTTGAGGGTGGACGCGTCCACCCAGACCGTCTCTCCGTCCGCTTCCACCTCGCAGCCCAAGTGGCGAAGGATGTCCAGAGAAGCGGTCACATCGGTCAGGTGAGGGCAGTTGCGGATGACGCTTTTCCCCGACCCCAGCAGCGTGGCGGCCAAAAGCGGAAGGACGCTGTTTTTCGCGCCCTGAACCGTCAACTCCCCCCGCAAGGCTCTTCCGCCCTCTATTTTCAGTGCTTCCACGGTGATCCCCTCCCCTGTTTCATGGGTCATCCTATGCGGGAGGGGATGGAGGTGCTACCCCGCCAGTGACAGCAGGGTGTCGAGGATCAGCTCGGTGGCGTCGGGCGGGGCCAGCTTGGCGACGGCCTCCCCCATGCGTCTGCGCCGGTCTGGGTCGTCCAAAAGGTGTCTCACCTCGTCGTAGAGCCGCCGGGGGGTGCAGTCCGTTTCGGGCAGAAGCACCGCCCCGCCGCCGTCGGCCAGCACGCGGGCATTTTTGGTCTGGTGGTCGCCGGTGACGTTGGGAGAGGGGACTAAAATGGCGGGCTTGGCCAGCGCGATCAGCTCGGAGATGGTGGACGCCCCCGCCCGGCAAAGCACCACGTCGGCGGCCGCCATGCAAAGGGGCATATCATCGATGTAGGCCCGCACGTCCAGCGCCGGGTGATCCGCCAGCTCCACGCCCTTGGCCTTCAGGGCGTTGACCGTGTCGTCAAAGTACCACTTCCCCGTGCCGTGGATCTGGCAGAAGGGTGTGCCGTCCCCCACGCACAGGGCCAGAAAGTCCGCCATGCGGCGGTTCATCTCCACCGCTCCCAGCGAACCCCAGCAGGAGAGCACCAGTGGCTTTCCCTCCGGGATGCCCAGCGCCTGACGCGCCTCCTTGCGGCTCTTGGCGTAAAAGCCGGGGCGCACCGGCGTACCGGTGACCACCACCTTGCCGGGGTCGGGGTAGTGGGCGGAAAGGTCTCCGGCAATGCCCACCATCACCCGGTCAACGTGCTTGGCCAGCCGCTTGGTGGTCAGGCCGGGTACGGCGTTGGACTCGTGGATGGCGGTGGGGATGCCCCGCCGCGCCGCCTCCCGGGTGACGGGGTAGGAGGCGAAGCCCCCTGTGCCCACCACCAGATCAGGCCGGAACTCATCAAGGATCGCCGCCGCCTGCCGGCGGGAGCGGAAGATGTTTTTTGCCGCCATGAGGTTGTGGCGAAGCCCCTCGGCGCTGAGCTTGCGGCGAAAGGAGTTGATGTTGACCTGACGAAGCTCAAAGCCCGCCTGAGGCACTAAATGGGACTCCATGGAGTCCCCCGCCGCGCCCACAAACAGCACCTTTGTGCCGGGCTTGCGCGCCTGAAGTCCTTTTGCCAGAGCCAGAGCCGGGTTGATGTGTCCCGCCGTGCCGCCGCAGGTAAAGATCACTCGCACAAAAGCACCCCCTTACCCCAGCCGTGGGGCTTGGATCTGCCGGGAGACTCCCAGCACCATACCCATTTCCGCCAACTGGATCATCAGCGCCGTGCCCCCGTAGCTGAAAAAGGGCAGGGAGATGCCGGTGACGGGGATCAGGTTGGTCACCACGGCGATGTTGAGGAACACTTGAACCGCCAGCAGGGTGGTCACCCCCACCACCAGCAGCGCGCCGAACTTATCCCGGGCGTGGATGGCGATCCAGTAGCCCCGGATGATGAGCAGGGCGAACAGGGCCAGCACCACCAGCGCGCCGATCAAACCCATCTCCTCGCACCAGACGGCAAACACGAAGTCGTTTTGCTCCTCGGGGAGATAGAGGAACTTTTGCATACTCCTGCCGAACCCCTTGCCCAGCAGGCCGCCTGAGCCGATGGCATAGAGGGACTGGATGATCTGGAAGCCGCCGTTTTGGGGATCAGACCACGGGTCTTTCCACAGGTTGATGCGCCGGAGCATATAGTCTGTGTTGTTCATAATGAACCACAGTCCGCCGCCCATGACAGCTCCCCCGGCCGCAAACCAGCCCCAGTGGATGCCGCCGGCGAACAGCACCGCCGCCGCGCCGGCAAAAATGAGGATCGTGCCCGACATATGGGGCTCCAGCAGCAGCAGGCCGCCCACCACGATCAAGATACCCAGATAGGGCAGCAGCTCCAAAAAGCCGATCTTCTCCATCCACGCCAGTGCGCGGCCCAGTGCCGTCTTGGAATTCCAAGGCTTTTTTCGTACCGTGTCCCGCTTGGACAGCCGCGCGGCAAAATAGAGGATGACCCCCACCTTGGCGATCTCCGAGGGCTGGAACTGGGGCAGGCCGGGCAGCTTGATCCAGCGGTTCGCGCCGTTGCGGGTCACGCCGATGCCGGGGACTTTCACCAGCACCAGCAGCACGACGGAAATCATCAAAATGAACACCGACACCCAGCGGAAGGTCTGGTAGTCGATGCGGGAAATGAGCCACATGACCACAATGCCGCCTACGGCGAACAACGCCTGCCGGACAAAGTAATAGGTGGCGTTGTGATCCTTACTCTCATAGTACGCGGAGGCGTAGGAGGCGGAGAACATGGCAATGACGCCGATGGCGGTGAGCATAAGCACCAGCATCAGGAACGGAAGATCCACCGGGCCGCGGGCCAGCTGCTGCCGGGCGGTGAGGTCGCGTTTGCGTCGGGGCATTTCTACGCCTCCTTTCTGTCAGAGATCAGAGCTTACCGGGCCACGCTGCCAAAGGCCAAAAAGCCCAAAATGCAGCCGATGCAGGACACCAAGGTAAAAATGCAGACGATCTTTTCCTCGCTCCAGCCCTTCTTTTCATAATGGTGGTGAAGAGGGGCCATGAGGAAAAACCGCTTGCCGTGGGTGGCCTTGAAATAGATCACCTGAATGATGTCGGAGAGGGTCTCGCAGATGTAGATCACGCCCACGAAAACGAGAATAAGGGGCATATTGTAGGCAAAGGCCAGCCCGCACACCGCGCCGCCCAGAAACAGCGAGCCGGTGTCCCCCATGAACACCTTGGCGGGGTGGTGGTTGTAGATGAGAAAGCCCGCCAGACAGCCGAACAGCCCCGCGGCCCACGCGCCAAAGCCCAGCTTGTTGGTGGTGCTGACCCCCAGCGCGGCGAAGGTGACCATGACAGGCAGGGTGACGCTGCTGGAAAGGCCGTCCAGTCCGTCGGTGAGGTTCACCGCGTTGACGCAGCCCACCATCACCAGCGCGGCAAAGACCATATAGACCGGCCAAGGCAGGTGGAGAGAAAGGGTAGTAAAGGGTATGACCAAATCGGGAGATAGATGCCCGGTATAGCGCAGAGCCACCGTAAACAGGATAGCCGCCGCCAGCTGCAGCAGGAACTTGGCCGGGGCGGAAAGGCCGGTGTTTTCCTTATGGCGGAGCTTGGCGAAGTCATCCAAAAATCCGATCACGCCAAACACAAAGGAAAAGGCGAACACCGCCAGCGGGCCGAAATCCTCCTGCCACACGGCCCACGCCGCCGCCACCGCCAAAGAGGCCAAAATGAAGGTGACCCCGCCCATGGTGGGCGTGCCCTCCTTGCTCTTGTGCCAAGCCGGGCCGTCCATTTTGATGGACGCGCCTACGTGGGCGCGGCGGAGCGCCGGAATGATCAGCAGCCCCAGCAGGGCGGTGAGGGCAAAGCCCACGGCGGCACAAAGCCCCATTTTCAGTAAATCTTCCACGTTTTTCCCTCTCTCTTCTTGTTTTTACTGCTTGTTGAAATAATCCGCCACAATTTCCCTCTCGTCCATGTGGCGTTTTTCGCCGTTAACTTCCTGATAGGTCTCGTGGCCCTTCCCCGCCAGCACCACCGTATCCCCCGCCCGGGCAAGGGACAACGCCTTGCGGATGGCGGTGGGGCGGTCTACCTCCACCACCGGCTTGGGGTCGGCGGGACGGAAGCCCGAGAGCACCTCGGCCACAATGGCGGCAGGATCTTCGGTGCGGGGGTTGTCGGAGGTGACCACGGGGATGTCCGCCAGCCGCGCGCCGATGGCGCCCATAATGGGCCGCTTGGCCCGGTCGCGGTCGCCGCCGCAGCCAAAGACGCAGATGACCCGCCCCTTGGTAAAGCCCCGGACGGTATTGAGTACATTTTCCAGCGCGTCGGGGGTGTGGGCGTAGTCGATCAGCACCGTATAATCGGTGGGGGTGGGTACGACCTCCACCCGGCCCTTGACCCCATGCACTTCCTTCAGTGCGGCGGCGCAGGACTCCAGCGGCAGCCCCAGCGCCACGCAGCAGCCCAGTGCCGCCAGCGCGTTATAGACGGAAAAGCCGCCGGGGATGGGTAAGACCACCCGGCACAGCTCGGTGGCGGACAACGCCTCGAACTCCACCCGGTCGGGGAGCAGACGGAGGTTTTTTGCGGTGAGGTCGGCCTCCGCTTTGTTTTCCGAGTAGGTGAACATGGGGCAGGCCGCCTCCTTGGCGTAAGCCCGCCCGGCGGGATCGTCCAAATTGACCACCCCCACGCCGCACTGGCGGAACAGGAGGCCCTTGGCGGCCTGATACTCCTCCATGGTGTGGTGGAAATCCAGATGGTCTTCGGTCAGATTGCTGAATACGCCGCAGGCAAAGTGAAGGCCGTGGACGCGGCGCAGGGCCAGCGCGTGGGAGGAGACCTCCATGACCACATGGGTGCAGCCCGCGTCCCGCATTTGGGCAAACAGCTCTTGCAGCTCATAGGACTCCGGGGTAGTGCGTTGGGCCTCATAGGCCGTGCTTCCGATGATGTTCTGGTTCGTTCCGATCAGACCCACCACCGCGTTTTGGGTGCGCTCCAAGATCTCCTTGAGCAGATAAGTGGTGGTGGTCTTTCCGTTCGTGCCGGTGACCCCGATGAGGGTCATTTGGTCGGCGGGATGGCCAAACCAGACGGCCGAGGCCTCCGCCAGCGCAGCGCGGGGGTCGGCCACATGGATGCAGCGGCTGTCCTCCACGTCCTCGCCGCACACCACGGCGGCCGCGCCCTTGTCAAAGGCCTCCTGAATAAACAGCCCGCCGTCGGTTTTGAAGCCGGGCATGGCAAAAAAGAGCGCGCCGGGGGTCAGCTTGCGGGTGTCCCACGCGATGGAGGCCACGTCCCGATCCGCGAACTCTTCGGGCAGCCGCAGCAGTTCAGACAGTTTCATACCCATCCCCTCCTATTCCAAATTGCCGCCAAAATTGTTGTTTTCGGCAAAATCGTCGATCTTTTCCACAAAGGTCACTTCCACCACCGTGCCGGGGTCTACCAGTGTGCCCGGCGCAATGGACTGGTTGGCCGCCAGCGTCGCGGAGGTAAAATATTCCGCCGAGCCTGTGCCCCGGAGATAGAGGTTGAGGTTTGCCAGCGTCTGCTGGGCGTTTCCGGGGGTCATCCCGGACAGGTCGGGCACTTTCACCGCGTCGGTGGGCTTGGTCTCTCCCATGTAGAGGACGATCTGGCTTCTGCCGGGAACGACCGCCCCCGCGGCGGGGATCTGCCCGGTGACCTTGTCCCCGCCGCCCACCAGACGGTAGGTGAAGCCCTTGGCTTTCAAGGCGTTGGCGGCCTGAGATTCGTTGTAGCCCACCACTTGGGGCACGGCGGTGTCCGCGCCGGAAAGCTCCTCGGCGGAGTACTGCTTCTCCACCCCCAGATAGTCCAGAATTTGCCGCAGCAGCGGCCCTGCCATGGGGGCGGCGATGTTGCCGCCGGAGATATATGTCCCCCCCGCTGTCCAGCTTGAGCCGGGAGTGGCAGGCTTGGGCGTGTCGTAGGCCAGCAGGATGACCACCTGAGGATCGTTGGCGGGAGCTACCCCCAAGAAGGAGACGATGTAGTCGTCCTCGTTTTCGTTTGCGCCGGTTTTTTCCGACGTGCCCGTTTTGCCGCCGATGCGGTAGCCCGCCTGATAGGTGTTTTTGCCTGTCCCAGTGGCGACCACCTGCTCCAAAATGTCACGCACCGTCTCCGAGGTCTTTTCCGAGACGACCTGCCGGACTTCGTTGACCTCGTAAGTGTCCACCACGTTGCCGTCGGAATCGGTGGTGTAGTCCAGCACATGGGGGGTGAGGAGATGCCCGCCGTTGACCACCGCGCAGGCGGCGGTGATGAGCTGGATGGGGGTGATCTTCATGGTCTGTCCAAAGGAGGCGGTGGCCAGAGAGGAGAGACCCTCTTCGCTGGTGAAGAATTTGCGGTTCCAAATAATGCTGTTCCCCTCCCCCAGCAGGTCGCTGCCGGTGGTGGTGCGAAGGCCGAAGTCCTCCATATAGTCATAGAAGCGATCCGCGCCCAACCGCTGTCCGATGTCCATAAAGGCGGGGTTGCAGGAGTTTTTCACCGCCTGCGTCAGATCCTGCCCGCCGTGGCCGGTGCGCTTGGAGCAGTGGATGTCGAAGCCGCCCACACGGGCCACGCCGCTGCAGAAAAACTGGCTGTTCAGATCCACCACGCCCTCCTCCAGCGCGGAGGCCAGCACGATGGACTTGAAGGTCGAGCCGGGCTCGTAGGTGTCGTTGACGCAGCGGTTGCGCCACTGCTCATTGAGGGCCTGACTTGCCGCCTTTTGATAGTCCTCGTCGGAGACGTTGGGGTCGTCCTTCATGGCGGCCAGCTCCTCCGCCTTGACCGGGTCGGCGATGGCGGAAAAGTTGTTGAGGTCATAGCCCGTGTTGGACGCCATGGCCAAGATCCCACCCGTCTTGGGGTTCATCACGATGCAGAAGCCGCCGTTTTGGATGTCGTATTTTTCCATGCCCTCCTCCAGCGCCTTTTCCGCAAAACCCTGAATGGTGGCGTTGATGGTCAGGTGGACGTTGCGGCCGTCCTGCGCGTCGATGTAGTTTTCATATTTGGAGAGCATTTCCGTGCCCGCGCCATTTTTGGCGGTGACCACCCGCCCGCCGACCCCGGAGAGCACGTCGTCATACACCATCTCCGCGCCGTAGCGGCCCTCGTTCTCTGCGCCTACGAAGCCGATCACGTGAGAGGCCAGAGAGGAGTACGGATAGTACCGTTTGGAGTCCGGCTCCAGATACACCCCGGAGGCCAGCTTGTTGTCCTTGATAAAGGTGCGGACTTTTTCCGCCTGCTCCTCCTCCATCTTGCGGGCAATGACCTCATACTGGCTCTTGGTGTTTTCCAGCCGCTTGAGGATCTTTCCCGCGTCCGCGCCGGTAAGCTCGGAAAGACCTGAGGCGATCAGGCTTTTGTCCAGCTCGTTCTCCTTAATGTCCTTGGGGGAGACCACCAGATTCTGCACCGTGGCGGAGATGGCCAAAATATTGCCCTCGCTGTCGTAGATGGTGCCCCGGTCGGCGGAGACCGCCATATCCCGGGTCTGCTGGCGGGCGGCCTTTTCCTGAAGCTCCTCGTGCCGGACGATCTGCAGGTCATAGAGCTTTCCCATTAAGGGGAGAAAGGCCACCACGCCGAAGATCACCATCAGAAGGATGGAGCGGCGAAGGATGCGCTGCTTCTTGTGGCGGTCATCCCCGGTATGCAGTTGCTCGGCGCCGCGCGGTCTGTTGTCGGCCACAGGAAGCCCCCCTTACAAAGTCAAAAAGGGGATGCAAGAAAATTTCGTTTCTTGCGTCCCCTTCATTTCCCTCTTTGAACGCGTTGTCTCTGGCCAGTGTATGGCCCGCTCAACGGAAAAATGCCCCGATGTTTGCCACTGCTTCTGTGAAGCTGCCCCACAGCTCCCCCAGAGGATTCGCCTTCGGCTCGTCATAGAGCTTCGCGCTGTCCGGCTCGGACAGGTTCAAGCTCACGATCTGGCCCGCGCCGGGCTGCACCATTTTCCCCGTGGCGGTCATCTGCTCCTCCACGGTCTTGAGGTCAAAGGCCAGCTCATACTGGGTCATCAGGTCGGTGTGCTCGGTGGCCAGCGCGTCCGCCTCCCGGCGCAGGCGCACGATCTGGTTGGCGGAGTCGGTGAGCTGGACATAGCTCATCAAAATCAGCACCGCCAGCGCCGCCACGGCCAGAAAGCCGATGACCGCCGTGGGGGCGACGTAGCCCGCCGCGCGCACACGCACCCGCTCGCGGCCCACCACCCGTTCCCGGGGGCGGATGAGGGGTTCGACGCGCTCTTCCCCCTCCCGTTCGGGGGCGTAGGCCGGATCATAGGCCACATTGCCGTAAACACGGTAATCGTGCCGTTTGGTCGCCGCTGTCGCCATAGCTGTTCTCTCCTTTTCTCTTCGGTAAGTCAGGTCTATCTCTTTTCCGCCACGCGCAGCTTTGCGCTGCGGGCGCGGGGGTTTGCGTTCAGTTCTTCCTCGCCGGGAAGGATGGGCTTGCGGGTGATGAGCTTCGCCTTGGGCTTGTTGCCGCAGACGCACACCGGGAAGTCCGGCGGACAGGTACACCCCTTTGCCCAGCTCTGCATCGCCGCCTTTACCGGGCGATCCTCCAGCGAGTGGAAGGTGATGACCGCCAGCCGTCCGCCGGGGTTGAGCCGCTCCAGCGCCTGCTCCAGCATTTCCGGGATCGCCGCCAGTTCGTCGTTGACGGCGATGCGGATGGCCTGAAAGCTCCGTTTGGCGGGGTGCTGCTTCTCCCGCAGGGCCGCGGCGGGCATGGCCGAGCGAATGAGGTCGGCCAGCTCCAGCGTGGTCTCGATGGGCCGCTCCTCCCGCCGTTTGACCACCTTGGCGGCGATCTGGGCGGCGTAGCGTTCCTCGCCGTAGTCCCGGAGGATGCGCTTCAGCTCCTCCTGCGGCCATTCATTCACCACGTCCCGGGCCGTCAGAGGGGCGGAGGTGTCCATCCGCATATCGAGAGGGGCGTCCTTCAAATAGGAAAAGCCCCGTGTCTCGTCATCCAATTGGGGGGAGGAGACCCCCAGATCAAAGAGCAGGCCGTCCACCTTGTCCTCCCCGGCGCTGTCCAACAGGGAGTCGAGGTCGGCGAAGTTTCCGTGGAGCAGCGTCACCTTGTCCATCAGCGGCCCAAGCCGTCCGGGGGCGGCCTCCAGCGCGGCGGCGTCCCGGTCAATGGCGATGAGCCGCCCGGTGGTGAGCTGCTTGGCGATCTCCCGGCTGTGCCCTGCGCGGCCTAAGGTGCCGTCCACGTACACGCCCTCCGGCTTGACCGCCAGTGCGTCCACCGCCTCACGGAGCAGGACGCTGACGTGTGCAAACTCCCCCATCAGTAGTCCATGTCCTCCATGAGCTGGGCCATGCGCTCCGGGGTCATCTCCTCGTCGCTGGCGTTCCACGTCTCCGCGTCCCAGATCTCCGCGCGGTTGTGGACGCCAATGATGGCCACGTCCTTGGAGATGCCCGCGTAGGTCTTTAGCCGGACGGGAACGGTGATGCGCCCTTGGGAATCCGGGCGGCACTTCACCGCGTTGGCAAACAGAGGACGCATTTTGCGGCTCTGGCTGATGGGCAGGGCGGCAAACTTTTCGGTGAATACCTGCCAGCTGCTCTCCGGGTAAAGGGCGAGACAGCGGTCGATGCCCATGGTGAGGTAACACTCCCCGCCAAGGTCATCCTGAAGCTTCGCGGGGAGCATGAGACGATCCTTGGCGTCCAAGGCGCGGGTATAGGTGCCGGTGATGCTGCCCAAGGGTCTCACTTCCTCTCCACTTTTCTCCATTAGGGTATATGAATCCCCCACTTTGTCCCACCTTGCACCCTTAGTATACTTCCTCCCCCACAAAAATGCAAGCCCCTTTTTTAAGTTTTTCTTAGGATTTTCAGGCTTTGGCCGAGTTTTCAATATCTTGTGTCTAAAATTTCACAAGCCACAAGATGTAGTCCCTCTCCCCGTCTCCTCCCCTTGCAAGCCGGCCGTATTCGTGCTATACTGCCTTCGATGGTTTTGATGAGAGGAGGATGACCGTGAAGAGATCTCCCACAAACCTTCCGGAAGGGCTGGTCATTCCTCTTTTGTCGTGGTACAATGAGGAGAAACGCGACCTTCCTTGGCGGCGGGACCCCACGCCCTATCACGTTTGGCTGTCCGAGATCATGCTCCAGCAGACCAGAGTCGCCGCCGTGCTGGACTACTACCGCCGCTTTCTGGACGCCCTGCCCACCGTGGCCGCTCTGGCGGCCTGCAGCGAGGATGCGCTGATGAAGCTGTGGCAGGGGCTGGGCTACTATTCACGCGCCCGTAATCTCCAAAGAGCGGCAAAGATCATCACAAGCGACTACGGCGGGGTCTTCCCCGACGACTACGCCGCCATTCGCGCTCTCCCCGGCGTGGGGGACTACACCGCCGGGGCGATCTCCTCCATTGCCTTCGGTCTGCCCCATGCGGCGGTGGACGGCAACGTCCTGCGGGTGGCCGCCCGCCTCACCGCCGACAGCCGGGACATCGCCGCTCCGGAGACCAAACGCTCGGTCACCGCCGCGCTGGAGGAGATCCTTCCCCGGAGCGTCCCCGGCGACTTCAACCAAGCGCTGATGGAACTGGGGGCGACGGTTTGCCTGCCCAACGGCGTACCCCTGTGCCAAAAATGCCCGGTGCGGGAGTTCTGTCAGGCGTACCGCCGGGACTTGACCGCGTCCATTCCTGTGAAAGCCCCGAAACAGGCGCGGAAAGCGGAAGAACGGAACGTGTACCTGATTTTTTTTGACCGCAGAGTGGCTTTGCGCCAACGCCCCGGCAGGGGTCTGCTGGCAGGGCTGTGGGAATACCCCAACGCGCTGTCCCCCAGCGCGCCCCCCGTTTCCGGAAAGGCGGACTTTGCCCTCACCGCCAAGCACATCTTCACCCACATTGAGTGGCATATGACGGCGTACACGGTAGAGGCGGAGACAGACGCTCTGCCTGAGGACTGGGTGTGGGCGGACAGACGCGATCTGGCAGAGAAATACTCCGTCCCCAGCGCGTTTCAGGCCTTTTCCCACATCGTGAGACAACACCTATAAAGAAAAGGTGGTATCAGCATGGCAAAACTGTATTTCCGTTACGGCGTGATGGGTTCCAGCAAGTCCGCCAACGCCCTGATGGTGCGCTATAACTACGAAGAGCGCGGCCAAAAGGCCCTGATGGTCAAGCCCAGCATCGACCAGCGGGAGGGCAAGGCCATTGTCAACTCCCGCATCGGCCTGAGCTACCCCTGCGTGTGGTTTGACGAGCTGCGGGTCATGCCCGAGGGCGAGATCAAGTCCTACCAGTGCATCATCGTGGACGAGGCCCAGTTTCTCTCCAGAGAAGAGGTGGACTTCATCACCCACATCGTGGACGACTGGAACGTCCCTGTGATCTGCTACGGTCTCCGGGCCGACTTCAAGGGCGACCTGTTCCCCGGATCTCAGGCCCTTTTGGCCACCGCCGACATCATCGAGGAGGTCAAGACCATCTGCTGGTGCGGCCGCAAGGCCACCTGCAACGCCCGCTTCGACGAGACGGGCAAGGTCTTGAAGGAGGGGGAGCAGGTGGTGCTGGGGACGAACGACAAGTACATCGGCCTGTGCCGCCGCCACTGGAAGGCGGGGGATCTTGGCCCGGACTTTCATGCCGAATAAGGCCATGCTCTGCACCCTCTGTCCCCGGCGGTGCGGCGCGGCGCGGGATGAGACCCGCGGCGAGGGCCGCTGCCGCCAGCCCGCTCTCCCCGTGGTGGCCCGCGCGGCTCTGCACCGTTGGGAAGAGCCGGTCATTTCCGGCAAGGGCGGCGCGGGGACGGTGTTTTTCTCCGGCTGCGCCCTCGACTGCGTCTTTTGTCAAAATGACCCCATTAGCCACAGGGACTTCGGCAAGATCGTCACTGTGGAGCGGTTGGCGGAAATTTTTCGCGAGCTGGAGGCCCAAGGGGCGGAAAACATTGACTTGGTCAACCCCACTCACTTTGCCCACGTTCTCCCCAAGGCCATCAAGGAGAGCGGCGTGTCCGTTCCCTTTGTGTGGAATTCCGGGGGCTACGACCGCGTGGAGGTCATCCGCGCCCTCTCCCCCTATATTCAGGTGTGGCTGCCCGACCTGAAGTACCTCACCCCCGCCCGCGCCGCCAAGTATTCCGGCGCGGCGGATTACCCCCAAGCGGCAACGGCCGCCATTTTGGAGATGGCCGCCTGCTCCGGCCCGGCAGTCATGGAAAACGGACTTCTGAAGCGGGGCGTTCTCATCCGCCACCTGCTTCTCCCCGGCGGCCTCCCCGAGGCCAAGGCGGTGATGGACTGGGTGGCCGAACACTTTCCCCACGGGGAGGTTTTGTTTTCCCTCATGGGGCAGTACATCCCCTGCGGCGATCTTTCCGCCTGCCCGGAGCTTTCCCGCACCGTGCGGCCCAGTGAGCTGCGCCACGCGGTGGACTATATGGAGGCTTTAGGTCTTGCGGGCTTTACCCAAGACGCCGCCTCCGCCGACGCAGAATATATCCCTTCCTTCGATTTGACTGGAGTGTAGCATATGCCGAATCAATTGGGCCGCAGCCGTCTTTCCATTATGTGGCGGCTGGCTTGGCCCGCCATCATTGAACAGGTCTTGAGTACCATGGTCAGCTATGTAGACGCGGCCATGGTGGGTGCGCTGGGCAAGACGGCCTCTGCCGCCGTGTCCGTCAACGCCGCGCCCATGTGGCTCATCAACGGCGTGCTGGCAGGGGTGGCGACGGGCTACGCGGTTCAGGTGTCCCACGCCGTAGGCGCGGGGGACGATGAACAGGCCAAAGCCGTCATCCGCCAAGGGGTTTTGGCCTCCCTGTTCTGCGGTCTGGCCGCCTTCGCCCTCTACCGTTCGCTGGCTCATTTCCTCCCCAGGTGGCTGGGGGCGGTGGAGCCGGTGCTGGGCGAGGCGCGGAGCTATTTGAAGGTATACACCTACTGCCTCATTTTCGAGGGGGGCAGCGCCATTTTCTCCGCCATCCTGCGGTGCATGGGAAACACCAAGACCCCTCTGATCCTGAACACCGCCTCCAACGTCATCAACGTCATTTTGAACTTTTTCTTCATCTATGAGACCCGCACGGCGACCTTCTTCGGCAACACCATCGTCATTCCCGGCGCGGGGATGGGGGTCACCGGGGCGGCGCTGGGCACCGTGTTCGCGTGGGCCTTCGCAGGGATCGTCACCCTGCTGTCGGCCCTGCGCCAAGGCGACCGTTATGCCATCCGCAAAGGGGAATCCTTCCGGCCGGACAAGGCCATCATCACCACCGCCGTCCGTCTGGGCCTCCCCTCCGCTGCGGAGCGGGCCATGGTGAACATCGGGCAGGTGGCCATGACCGGCGTGGTGGCCGCCATCGACGACGGAATGAGCCTTGCCGCCAACAACATCGCCACCACCGCCGAAGGGCTGTGCTACCTCCCCGCCTACGGCATCGCCGCGGCCTCCACCGCCATGGTGGGCCAATCGGTGGGGGCGGAGAGCAAGGAGGACGCCCGGGCCTACGGCACGCTGGCCGCCAAGCTGGGCTTTTTGCTGTGTATCGGCACCTCCATCTGCCTGTTCCTCTTTGCCTATCCGCTGGCCTCTCTCTTCAACACCGATCCGGAGGTGGTAGCCGAAGCGGCACGGATGCTGAAGATCGTCTCGGTGAGCGAGCCTTTCTTTGCCCTGTCCATCATCTACACCGGCGCGCTGCGGGGGGCGCGGGACGTGCGCTTCCCCATGCTCGTGGGCCTCATCGCCATGTGGGGGGTGCGTATCCCCCTCGCCCCCCTTCTGGTGTTCGGCCTCAAGCTGGGTCTGGCGGGGGTTTGGATCGCCATGGCCGCCGATCTCATTCTCCGGGGCATTTTGTGTACCCTGCGCTGGCGAGGAACGCGCTGGGAACGGCGGGCATTTGAATTGGAATAGAAAAAAGGAGCGGTTTGACATGAAAGGGCGGGAAGAACCCATCCTCCGGGACGGCAAGGTCTGGGCCGGAGACGTATAAAGACAGACAGCGGCCTTTGCTTTTGCTGAAAAAATACCTAAAAACGGAGAGACGCTTTGGCGTCTCTCCGTTTTTTATGCGCCGCAGGCCGTTTTTCTCCCCCGGCAAAAGGAACGAGATACACATAGTTTTCATTCTTGAAAAATTTTTACCAATTTGTAACTTGCCAAATCCTTCCCCTCCTGTTATAATGTGTTATGTAACCTAAATAAACCGCCCTCCACGGGCGTAGTAGTCAAAAAAGAAAGGACGCTGCACCATGAAAACCACCTCTCGCCTTTTGGCTCTCCTCCTGATCTTCGCAATGCTCCTCTCTCTGGGCACTGCGGCGCTGGCCGCCGAGCCTATGGTGCTGACCGCGCAGGCGGACAGTGTCGTCACCGGCTCGATCACCGTCACTCTCCGCATTGATTACGCCCAGCGGCTCAGTGAACTGGAGGCGCGCGACCTGCGCCTTGAGCTGTTCCGGGGCAACGCCTCTCTGGGGCAGATCCGTCTGGCTCAGCCGGGCGAGCAGGCCCTGATCGGCTACACCGCAACGGTTTCCGCCCGCAACGCCGACGGCGGCGAGCTGGGCGGCGGCCAGTGGCCCGCCGCGCTGGAGGTGGTGGTGGACGGCCTGCCTCAGGACGACTACAAGCTGAAGTTCACCGGCACGGGCTACCGGGAGTTTTCCCGGAACGTCACCTTGGCTGACTACGCCCTCCATGTGACCTTGGGCACGGGGGACGCCACCTTCACGCTGGGCGACGTCAACGGCGACGGGGCGGTCAACACCGCCGACCGCGCCGCTTATGACGCCGTCCTCGGCTCTGTCCAGCCCCAGCACCTTGCCGCCTACGACCTCAACGGCGACGGGGCGATCAATATTGTGGATTTGGCTTATGTCAACCGTTTGACCGCCGCGCAGGGCAGCGACGCGCAGGTCAGCAACACCACCCTCCTTGCGCCCCCGGTGGACATGACCGAGACCGCCAAGCAGCTGGCCGCCGCCCAGACCACCGTTCAGGACGGCAAGCTGGACGACCTCTTTGTCAGCGGCAATCCCGGCGTTTCTCTGGCCGCCCCGGCCGGCAAGGACATCGTCCTCCCCCTGCCCTTAGAGGACGCGGTCTCCACCGCTGAGCTGCGCCTGACCACCCCCCACGGCAGCGACGGCGAGATCCTCACCGGCTCTGTTCTGGTGGAGGACACGCGGGGGAACAGCACCCCCTACCCCTTTGATTACACCGCTCCCGAGGGCGTCCACGCCATTGGCGAAGGGGTGGACGGCGCAAAGGTCATCACCATCTCTCTGGGCAAGCGCGTCCCGGTGAAGAAGGTCACCATCACCGTCACCAAGACTGCCGGCGGCCAGTACGCCGCCGTGGAAAACATCCAGTTCCTTCAGGACATCGTCCCCGACGTGCCCGTCGCGCCCCACAGCTCCATCAGCTACAAGACCCTCAAGGTCGAGCCGGGCAGCGAATGCGTCACCCTGCGCTGGGGCGAACTGCCCAACGTCTCGGGCTATAAGGTTCTCTACTGGCCTGAGGATAAGGCGCAGGAGGTCAAGGAGCTTCATGTGGACGTGTCCACCGCCAAGGTCACCGGCCTCAAAAACCTCCAGACCTATGACTTTACCGTCACCCCCACCGACGGCTCGTGGGAGGGCGTGCCCTCGGCGGTGATCTCCGCCACCCCCATGCCCGCCTCCGCCCCCGACAAGGTGGATATGCTCACCCTCAAGGCGCTGGACGCCTCCATCGCCGCAAGCTGGAAGCAGGGCAAGTCCGCCACCTATTACCGCGTCTACTACCGCGCGCAGGGGGACAGCGCTTGGGAGCAGTTTGCGGGCGACCTGACCGCCACCTCCGCCACCCTCACGGGGCTGGTCAACGACGTGACCTATGAGGTCAAGGTCGCCGCCTTCAACGCCATCGGCCGCGGCCCTGACTCGGACATTTCCACCGCCACCCCCAAGGCCGTGAAGTATGAGCGGCCCGCCGGCATCCCCACCGCCGGGATCTTGGACGTCTCCAAGATCTCTTCCATCACGCTGGAGGACAGCGGCAACTATGACCGCAGCCAGTACACCGCCGACGCGCCCTTCTCCCCCAACAACATGATCGACGGCAGCTACCGCACCCACTGGACGGCCTCCAACTGGTGGCGCAACGAGCACGTCAACGTCACCTTCAAAGAGCCGGTGGATCTCCAGTCCATCTTCTGGGTGCCCCGTCTGGACAGCAGCTATCCCACCAACCTCCGGGCTTACAGCGTCCGGGTGTGGTATGAGGGGGAGGATCTGAACTCCAAGGGTCACCTCATCACCCCCGACGAGAACCGGGGCGGCGTGGACAACGGCGGCACCGGCCGGGACGTGGACACTTGGCCCGGCGTGCGGGGCAACTGCGCCGTCACCAACTTCGCTATTCTGCCCTTCACCCCCGCCCAAAACGTCGTCAAGCTCAGCGTGGCAGTGGAACAGCGGGCTTATCTCACCGTCTCCTGCTCCCAGCTTCTCTTTATGGAATATGACCCTGCCCACTGCCTGCCCACCGAGATCGACGCCCTGTTCGCCAACGATCTGCACACCGCCCTCCAGCCCGGTGTGACGCAGGAGCAGCTCGACGCCCTCACCGCCCGGCTGAACAGCGACGAAAAGAACTACTATGTGGACTGGAACACCATGGCCGACGAGCTGAAGCTGGCTGAAGAGCTGCTGAAGGGCGGCGTTTCCTCCGGTCTGGTAAAAACGGGCATCGAGAGCCGCAGCAGCTCCGCCGACAGCAAGTACTCTCAGGGCGGCAGCGTCCTCCAGCCCTTGGGCGTGGCCGCCACCGCCAAGCAGGAGCTGACCGTCTACGCCGACGGCATCCCTGAGGGCCAGACCGTCACCCTCTATGCGTCCCAGTTCAACGCCGAGGCCTCCACTTGGCTGGCTCAGATCGGCACGCTGGAAAACGGGCGCAATCTCTTCACCGTTCCCGCCATCGGCAGCCGCGCCGGATACAACGGCGGCAGCCTCTATGTCTCCTACGGCGGCTCTGATCCCGAAGGGATCTCCCTCCATGTTCGCCGCGCCGTGGTCATCCCCACGCTGGAGCTGGCCGACTGGTACAGCCGCACCGAGGTGGAGCGTCGGGACGCCATCGGCAGCTATGTGGACGCGCTGGCCGCCTACGTTTCCGCCGTCAAGATCACCGTCCCCCAAAAGGATTACCGCAACGTGACCGAGATCTCCACCCCCGTAGCCCTGCTCTCCCTCCCCGCTCTGGCGGTGAAGACTGCGCTGGGCAGCGGCGAGAGGGAGGAAAAGATCGACACCCTCTACGCCGCCATCGAGGCTTGGGAGGACATCATGGCCATCTGCAAGCGCACGCAGGGCATCGACAGGGTGTACGCCGAAAATGATATGCACACCCGCCAGAACGTCCGCTGCATGACCATGTTCGCCGGGGCGTTCATGTACGCCGCCGGCAACCACATCGGCATCGGGTACGGCTCTTGCGCCGGCATGGTCACTGCAAAGCCCCTCTCCCAGCTCCCGGAAAACGCCTCCGCCAACCGTCTCTTCGGCTGGGGCATCGCCCATGAGATCGGCCACAACATGGACAAGCTGGGCAAGGCGGAGATCACCAACAA
>CAJUAS010000024.1 GCA_910584395.1 uncultured Oscillospiraceae bacterium
TTCTGGTGCTTCGTGTTTTCTTCACGTTGTTTAATTTACAAGGTACACGCCCGAAAAGGGGCTGCCGTCGTTCGTCTCCGCAGGTCACCCCGCTTCATCGGCGAACTTTGGTATTTTAACACGCACCTTTTCTCTTGTCAACCCCTTTTTCAAGATTTTTGAAAAAATCTTTGCTCCGTTGCCGGAAGGGGCTTCCCACAGGTGGGTGCTTGCTTAGCATATCAGACCTTAAGGGAAATGTCAACACTTTTTTAAGAAAAATCTGCCGCATTTTTCGCGTTTCCGGGACAAACCATACATATTGTGGCTACTTTCCCTTCTGACCACAATATCCAGCTTTTCTTGTGTCCTGCCGCCGGCTTTGCCACAATACTTAGTCCCTCAAGGCCCGGCGGCGGCTTCGCGCACCCGCCGGGTCGCTGCCACCAGTATGGGCAGTCCCCCGCCAAGCAGGATGTTGACTGCGAACAGCCAATCCTGCGCCTCTGCCACCACAGCGTTGGGCAGCCACACCCCTCCGGCTGCTGCCGCCAGCAGCACCGGCCACGCGCCGCCCCGTTTTCCCGTGATCTCCACCGCCGCCAGCGCCGCCAAGCCCACAAGCGCCAGATCGGACAGCACCCACGCCGCCGTCCCCGCCGCCTCCAACCGCTGGAATGCGCCGGGGAAGCCGATCCCCTGAAGGGCCAGAAAGAAGGGCAGCGGCGCTTTCGCCGTCAGCTCCGCCCCCAACGTCCCGATCACCAGCGCGCAGATCCCCGCCGCCGCCAGCCCCCAAAGGGTCAGCCACCGCCAGCCCGGACTTTCGCCGGCCTTGCGCGGCGCATGGGGCAGAAACATCCCCAGCGCGCCCACAGAGAGGGTCGCCGCCGCAGGCCATACAGCTCCCAGCCCCCGCGCCGCCTCTTCCCCGCCAGCCGGGTACAGGTTTGCAGCGTCCAGATTCGCAGCGCCCAACAAAAAAAACAGTGCCAGCGCCGCCGCCAGCGCCAGAAAGAACACCTGAACCGCCCGCAAAAACCCGCCGTTCCCTTTATATATAAGGTACGCCGCCACCAGCCCCAGCAGCACCGCCGCCAGCCAGCCCGGTATCTCGCCGTAGTCCGTCCGGCCCAGCCGGTCTACGCAGCTTCCCGCCGTCAGTGCCGCCAAGCCCATCGCCCACAGATAGTAGGCCGCCGACACGCAGCTCCCCAGAACGCCCCACTGCCTCTTGAACACCGTCGCCAGCCCTGCGCCGCCCAAGCCGCGCACCGCCCACAGCCAGACAAGGCCCAGCGGGATCACCGCCGCCACACCCAGCCAGCCCCACGGGCCGAACCGGGCGGCGACCGACGGAAGGGTGGCCGCCGGGGCTAACGCCGCCAAAAACACCCCCACCCAGACCTGCCGGTAGCTTACCTTACCTTCCCTTGTCCGCATATAACCGCCTCTCCCCCGTGATCTCGATTTCTCCGTCCCGTATCCCAACCACCGGCACGGTGATTTGTCCGTCGCGGGCCAGTGCGCTCACCACCTCCATCAGCGACGGCGCGGCCGCGCCGCACTCCTCCAAATGCTTCAGCCGTCCCGCCGGGTCGTCCGCGTCCGCCAGCAGGCGGTACGCCGACCCCGACTCCGTCAGCCACACCGTCGCCCCGTAGCCGCTGTCCCGGTGGACGACCTCGTCCCACAGGGCTTGGGCCGTGGCGGTTTCCCCCAAAACCACCTGCCCCACATGGGTCACCGCCAACCGTTCCGACCCCAGCGTCTCCAGTGCCTTCTGGGCGGCGATGACATCCTCCCCCGCCGCGCAAAACAGCGCCCGTTCGTCCGCCTCTCCCGCAATGGCGGTCACCGCCACAGACCCCGCCCCATCGATCCCCAGCGTGCGAACCAAACTGACGTTGGACAGCTCCCGCCCCCCGCACCCGGCGAGGAAAAGGAGGGAAAACGCCAAAAATAGCATCTTTTTCATTGTTGATTTCTCCTATTTTCTGCGTTGAACGCCGCAGGGCGCAGCTTGACCCACGGCAGGGGCACGCGGAACAGGCTGTGTCCCTCCACCTGCGCCCCCGGTTGAGCCGCAAAGGGGGTAAGGTAGGCCACGCCGAAGCAGGTCAGCCCCGCCAAATGCCCCACCAGCACCGCCGCGCCCAACGTGACCCCCAGCAGTCCGCCAAACCCGGCCGCCAGCGTCAGTCCCAGCCGCCAAAGGCGCATCCCGCCGGCAAAGTCCTGAGAGGGTATGGTGTACCCCGCCACGCCGGCCACCGCCACCACGATGAGCACCGCCGGCGAGATGATCTTGGCCTCCACCGCCGCCGAGCCTACCACCAGCCCGCCTAAGATGGATACAGTCTGCCCCAAATTTCCCGGCAGGCGCAGTCCCGCCTCCTGAATGATCTCGAAGGCCAGCAGCAGCATCACCGCCTCAAACAGCGTGCCGAAGGGGACTTCCGCCTTGGCCCGAATGATGGCCTCCGCCAGCGGAAGGGGGATCATCTCCGGGTGGAACAGCACCGCCGCCACATAGACGGCGGGCAGAAACAGGCTCAGAAGCATCGCCCCGTAGCGCAGCACCGTCAGGCAGCGGGACACGATCCAGTTGTCCGTGCGGTCCTGCTCCGCCGCCAAAAACAGTCCCACCGTCCCCGGCAGCAGGAAGCCCAGCGGCAGACCGTCCACGATCAGCCCCACCCGCCCCGCCAGCAGGTTGGCGGAAAAGCGGTCGGGCCGCTGGGTGGCCAGCAGTTGGGGAAAGGGGGTCATCAGCTCGTCGCACAAATACTGTTCGATGTGGCCCGCGTTGATGACCCCGTCGATGTCCATCTCGTTCAGGCGTTCCTTGACCTCCGCCACGATCTCCGGCCGGGCGATCCCCTCCAGATAAAGCACATCCACCGGGGTGCGGGTCTGGCGGCCCACGATCTGCTCTTCCAAGCGCAGGTGGACGCTCCGCAGGCGGCGGCGCACCAGACTGGTGTTGGTGCGGATTCCCTCCACAAAGGAATCCTTCCCCGCTTTGGCCGCCGGCTCGTCCTCCGGGTCGCCGATGGAGCGTTTCTCCTCGGTGGCCACCCCGCACTTGAGGGCCTTGTCCAGCCCCTCGAACCATAGCACCACCGCCCCCTCCATCAGGGCGAACACCGCCTCGTCGGTGGTGGCCACCTCGCTCACCGACAGGTTGTAGAGCGCGCCGGAAGCCAACAGGCGGAAGCACTCCTCCATGCTTGCCTTCCTCAGCGCCTCGTCCTGCGCCAAGGGCCGCAGGATATAGTCGTTGACCCGCTCCGAGCGTACCATCCCGTCCACCGCGCACAGGGTAACGACCCGCGCGGGATCGCCCGCCAAGCGCAATTCCCGCGCGGTAAAATCCACGCACCCCCGGAAGGCGTCCTTTAACGCCTCGGCGCTCAGCGGCACGTCAAACACCGGCTCAGGCCGGGGATGGGGATGCCCCGGCGCGCGCCTGCGGCCAAAAATACCCATGGAAACTCACCTCATTTGAGGTAGTTTGCCCCAGCCGCGGCCCTTTATGTCCCCAAGCAGGGTGAAACATCTCGAAAAAAATTTTGGATTTAATACTTCCGTAACAACTCTTTTCAAACTTTTGTAACAACCCATCTGTATTCTTATACTCGCAAGAGACTTCTTCTTTCATTCTATCCTCCAATCCAAACGGCAAAAGCACCGGCCTTTGGCCGGTGCTTTTGCCGTTTGGATATTATTCCGCTCAGGGCGGCCAGAAGGCCGCGAATGCCCGTTTCTCTTACCGCCGCGTTTGAAAAAATCTGCCCAGCACCGCGGCGCACTCCTGTTCCAGCAGTCCGCCCCGCACGGCGGTGGCGTGGTCGAGGTTTTCCGCAAACAGGTTGAGCACCGACCCACAGCACCCGGAGCGCCCCTCCCGCGCCCCGTACCAGAGGTTGGAAAGCCGCGCGTTCCAGATCGCCCCCGCGCACATGGGGCACGGCTCCAAGGTCACATAGAGGGAGCAGCCCGTCAGCCGCCACGACCCCACCCGGCGGCAGGCGTCCTCGATGGCCTCCACCTCCGCGTGGCGGGTGGCGGAGGCCAGCTCCTCCCGGCGGTTTCGCCCCCGGCCAATGATCTCCCCTTGGGAGCTTACCACCACGCACCCCACCGGCACGTCCCCGGTGGCCAGACACTCCTCCGCCAGCGCCAGCGCGGCGCGCATATAGTCCTCGTGGGTCATTTCCCCGCCTCCTGTCATACTTTTGCCCGTTGCCACATAGCTTGTCTTGTGCTATACTTCAATTTCCGATCCCCGTTTCCATACAATGGAGGGAACTCATATGATCCAACTGCTGTTGATCGCCGTCAGCCTTGCGCTGGATGCCATGGCCGTGTCCGTCTCCGTGGGCATCGCCAACCCCCGCGCCGCTCTCAAGCAGGGCCTCCGTATGGGCCTTTGGTTTGGCGCGTTCCAGTTCGGAATGCCCCTGCTGGGCTTCCTGTTGGGGCGCACCCTGTCCGTCTATGTGGAGGCCGTTGCGCCCTTTGTGGCCTTTGCCCTGCTGGCCTTTGTGGGCGGACGCATGGTGCTGGATTCCCTGCAAAACAAGGACTGCCAGCTCCCGGAGGCCGCCGCCGGCGACCTCACCGCCCGCCGCCTGTTTGCTTTGGCGGTGGCCACCAGCATCGACGCCTTGGCCGTTGGCGTCAGCGCGGCGTTCATGGCCCTCCCCCTGTTCCTCTCCTGCGCCGTCATCGGCATGACCGCCTTTTTGCTCTCCCTACTGGGCGTGCTGGTGGGCAAAAAACTGGGCTGCGTCTTTCAGCGCTGGGCGCAGGTGTTTGGCGGCTGCGTGTTGATTTTGATCGGCCTGAAATTCTTGGCCGAACGGCTCTTTTTCTGAGCCTCTTTTTGCAAAAATACCTCCGGGCGTACGCTCGGAGGTATTTTTATATTTACGGCCAAAGGGACACCTGATCGTCGTTTTTCCGGCGATTGGGGTCGAGTAAGTAGGGATAATCGGTAAAAATAGTCTCCATCAGCTCCTGAACCTCGCCGGGGATGGACAGATCCACATCCCGCAGGGAGGCGTCGCGCACCTTTCCGCCCAGACGTAGCCGCACTTTGCGGCTCAAGAAGTCCAGCACCACAAAGCCGTCGTTCCCGCTCTTGGTAAAGGCCTCGGTGGTCTCAAAGAGGGTGAACTTGTCCCGCCACGGCGCGCCCTCGTACGGGCAGAAGGACGCGCACAGACCGCAGGCGCAGCACAGGGCGTCCAGATGGAGGATCTGGGGGTTGCGCTTGGTGAGAACGGTGATGGGTACGTTGGCCCGGTTGGGGCACACGTCCACACAGCACTCGCACACCGTGGCGCATTCCAGACAGCGGTGGCACTCCTCCTCCGCCTCGCCGGAGGGCAGGAGCTTCCCTTTCTTGCCCATCGCGCCGCCCCGCCGCCCGGCGGGGTGGGGATAGGGCTTGGCCGGGCCAAGGAGACCGTCCACCACCCGGTGGGCCGCGGCGATCGCGCCGGGCAAGTCCTCCCCGCCGTCCCCCAAAAAGAAGATGCGCTCGCGCATATCGTCTGCGGAGAGCGCGCCCTCGTCCAGCGCCAATTGATCCCCGTCCCATTCGTCCTCCGGGGTCTCCCGGGCGTCCACCACGTGGCTGTAGCCCGTCTTCAACAGCTTTTCCCCTTCGGGAACCGCCCCGCCAAGGCGCACGTCCACCTCCATCACGTCCAGAAGCTGCGCGTCCAAATCAATGATCTCGGCGGCCTTCGCCCCCTTGCGGCGCAGCGCGCCGCCCAGCGCCGCAGTGTGCTCAAACAGGGTCACAGGCACGCCCCGGCGGGCAAAGAGAAACGCCGTGGCCATTCCCGCCGCGCCGCCGCCCAAAACGGCAATGCGCTGCCCCGTCAGCGGTTCGGCTGTCTCCAGCCGCGCCAGCAAATCCTTCCACGCCGCGTCGGCGCACAGGGCCTCCGCCTCCCGGGTGGTCACCGCTTCGTCGTAAAACACCCGCGTACACCGCTCCCGGCAGGGCTGATGGCAAAACGCCCCGGTCATATGGGGCAAGGGATTGCGGTCAAGGATCACCTGAAGGGCGTCGCGGAAGCGTCCGTCGCTCATCAGCCGCAGCGCGCCGGGGATGTCCTCTCCAAAGGGGCAGCCGCCTTGGCAGGGGGCGGTAAAGCAGTCCATCATCGGCGGCTTCCCCGCCTGACGGGGTCGGGGCGGCAGCTCCTTGCGCCGGTAGTGGGGTTCTTGCTCCAGCGCGTCCGCCAACGCCCGCAGCTCCTCTGCGGCCGGGGCGCGCCCCGCCGCCGGGGTCTTTACCGCGGCCAGCGTCCGGGCCATTTGCCGCAATCGGAGATAGCCGCCGGGCTTGAGCAGGGTGGTACACACGCTGACGGCAGGGAAGCCCTGCCCCGCCAGACGGGCCACGTTCAGCTGATCCGCCCCGCCGGCGTAATAGAGAGGCAGCCCGGGGCAGCGCTCCGCCACCTCCGCCGCCAGCCGCAGCGTCTCCGGGGCGAAGGACGGCCCGGTGCGCTGTGCGCCCTCCCCGTCCGGTGCGCTCCCGGACACCTCCGCCCCAAGGGAAACCCCCTTGGCGGCGGCGGCCGCCGCCAGCTCCGCCAGCCGTCCGGCCAGAGAATCCACCCTTCCGGCCCATGTCAGGTCAAGGCGCACCAGCACATGAAGTCCCCGCTCCAGCAGCAGCTCCGCGCCGGAAAGGTCGCCGTCCGGGGGCAGGGTCAGGCGCGCTACGTTGGAAATGCAGGTGTCCAGCTCGTCCGCTTCCTCCCGCTGGAGGTTGGTAAAGCGGCTCACCGCCCCTTTTGCGGCGGCAAGGCAGTTCTTCCAAAGGTCGGTCTCGGCGGCGTTTTGCAGGGTGTCCAGATACTCCTGAACGTCGCTGCGCTCCAAAAACGCCCGCTCGCCGGGCAAAGCCATGGTCAGGCACACCCCGGCGGGGTCGCCCAAGCCCAGCTCCCGGCAGAGCATCTGGATGAGAATGCTGCCCTTGATGGCTTCGGCGGCGGCCTGACGGATGCTCAATGCGCCGAGACGCTCCCTCCGGCGGCAAACGCCGCCGCTGTCCACCTCCAGCTCCGCCGCCGCGCCCCCCAGCGGGGCAAGGGACAGCAGCCGTGCGCCCGCCACATAGGCGCACAGCAAATTTTGGGCCAACAGACCGTGAGGGCCGGGGGCAGTGCCCAACGGCAGATCCAGCCGCCCGAAGGGCAGCTCCACCGCCGCCGCGCCGCCGCGGTAACCGGGGGAGACGGAAAAGACCGTAGAGGTCATCTCCAGCTCCCGGGCCACGTGCTCCACCATCCGGGCCATGGGCAGGGGTTGCAAAAGATTCGTCATGGGGGCGTCGCCTCCTTGTCTGCTCTTATTCCTCGCTGGGCACGGGGGTCTGTGTGGGTTCCTGAGGCTCCAGCGTCGCGCCCGACTGATCCTCCACCGTCGGCTCGGTCAGGGTGCTCTGGAACTGGCTCAGCCCCTCATAATACGCCTTGGTGGTCAGCTTGTCATACTCCGCTGTCCGCTCCACCGCCGCGTTGTCCACCCGCTCGCTCATCATCTGGTTGAACTTCCACTCCGCGCAGCCCTCTCTGGCCTCCTCGCAATCCGCGTCGCCCCGCAGAATGATGTGATAGCCGAAGGTGCTCTCCACAATGTCCGAGATCTCCCCCACCTTCAGGGCCTTGGTAGCGTCCTCAAACTCGCTCACCATTTGCCCCGGCTCAAAGAGATAACCGTCGGGGAAGTCCTTCAGTCCGCTGTCCTCGGAGTTTTCGTTCATCAGCTCGTCAAAGAGGGCGGGATTCTTCCGAAGCTGGGCCAGAATGGTCTCCGCCTTGGCCTTTTGGGCGGCCTTTTTCTCCTCGTCATATTCCACGCCGGTGTCCGGGTCTTTGGTCAAAAGCAGGATATGCTTGGCCTTCAGGATGCCCGCGTCCTCTAAATAGGCTTGGATGTCCTCGCGGGTGAGGGCGTCGGGGTCTCCTTCGGTGAGGGCCTTCTCCACATACTCCTCTTGGAGCTTGGTAAAGAGGGAGGCCATCTCGTCCAGACGGAAGGCCGTCTTGTCGTTGATGCCCATGCCCTGAAGGCGGTAGGCGTAGGTCTCCGCCCCGCCGGCGGCGGTGATGTTGTTCTCCCGCTGGGCGGCCAGCTCGGCCAGCTCCTCTTCGGTCAGCGCCACGCCGTATTGGGCGGC
This sequence comes from uncultured Oscillospiraceae bacterium, assembly GCA_910584395.1. Lineage (GTDB taxonomy): Bacteria > Bacillota > Clostridia > Oscillospirales > Oscillospiraceae > MGBC124762. The sequence goes on from CAJUAS010000024.1 coordinate 8,195, forward strand.
CACCTCCGGGGTCACGGCGATGAGCACGGCGTTTTGATAGGCGATCTCCTTGAGCTGTTCGCCCCACGTCGTGCCGTCGCTGTCGATGGCCTCGTCAAAATTCAGCTCCATGCCGTAGTAATAGGCAAACATGGATTCATAATAAGAGGTCATGTTGCCCAGCCAGTAGAGGTACTCCTCCGCGGTGACCGGCGCGCCGTTGACGGTGAACAGGGCAGTGTCCTGCGGGTAGCCCAAGAGCCTCTGGGTCACATCGGTGGCGTTGTCGGGCAGGAAATCCACCCCAAGGCTGTCAATATCCTGCGTGGGGGCGGGGGTGGGGGTGGGGTCGTCGGGCTGGGGCGTGTCCTTCGCTCCGCAGCCGGCCAGCGCAAATACCAGCGCAAGGACCAGCGCAGCGGCCCATAGCTTACGAGAGATCTCTTTCATGGTTTGCCTCCTTACGGTATCCAGCTTTTGTGCTTTCTTCATCTTACCACGCATTGGAGAGAAAGACAAGTAAACGGTTTGTAAATTACGCCCGTAAAAACCCCTTGCCGAAAATCTCACTGGAGTTGGAGATCACAAAAAAGGCGTGGGGGTCTATCGTTTTCACATAGTTCCGCAAAACCACCGCCTGCCCCCGGCTGAGGGCGGTCAAAATGATCCAGTGGTCTGCGTCGGTATACGCCCCCTTGCCCTTCCACACCGTCGCCCCCCGTTTGAGAGTATGGGTGATAAAATCGCACACCTCGCCCGGCTTGGTGGTGATGACGGTGAAGCTCTTTTTGCGGTTCAGTGACTCGATGACCGTATCCACCAGCGCGGATTTCAGTACCAGACCCAGAATGGAGAACAGCCCCGTGGTCGCGTCAAAGACCAGAAGGGTGCTGGCCGCGATCAGCACGTCGGTACACAAAAGGGCCATCCCCGTGTCCATGGCGGTGTATTTTTTCAAGATCAGGGCGGCGATGTCCGTGCCCCCGGTGGACGCGCCGAGGTTGAACAAAACGCCCGATCCCAACGCGGGGAGAAGCACCGCGAAAAACAGCTCCAACAACGGCTGGTCGGTGAGGGGCGCCTCCATGGGCCACACCCGCTCCAACACATCCAGCAGCCCGGAAAAGAGCAGCGAGCAATACACCGTTTTCACCGCAAAGCTGCCCCGCAGCACCGTAAAGCCCAGCACCAAAAACAAAATGTTGATCATGGTGATGATATTACCGGGGGTAAAGTTGGGGATCACCGCTCCCAGCACCACGCCCAGACCGGAGACGCCGCCGGTGGAGAAGTGGTTGGGGAACTTGAAGCAATAGACCCCCAGCGCCACCAGCGCCGTGCCCAGCGTCATCAGCGCCCACAGCTTCAGCGTCCCCTTCCAGTCCTTCATTGCCGCCTTGATGCTCTCTTTCATCTCTGATGTCTCTCCTTTGCTCACCGCTGTGCCTTCTCCAAAATCACGCTCCACACGTCGTAATGCTCAAAGTTCGGCACAGCCCCCAGCCGCCAAAGGCTCAGCCCGGTCACGCCGCACTCCAGCGCCGCATCTATTTTGGCCGCCACGCTCTCCGGCGATTCATACCAGACCTTGTAGCGGCGGCCCTCCTCGTCGTGATAAAAGACATAGCTGGACGCGGAAAGCTCGTCCCAGCAAATCTCCGCATCCTCTTGGGCCAGCCGCTTGGCCAGCGTCTGCACGCCGGGGTTGTAGAGCTTGTCCCCCTTCAAAATGTCCCCTTCCTCCTCCACCTCTACCGCCACCGTGGCAAAGGAGAGGGCCAGCGCCACCTTGGACACGTCGGCCACCCCGGTGTCCGGGTCGGTGATGCTCCAAAGGGCCTCCTCCACCCGGGGCAGAGGGGACAGCGGCGTGTAGGTATCCTCCGTGCCCACAGCACCCACGGGCACGGACTGCCACTGGTAGTCATGGGCCATGAGGATCACCTTGTCGCACAGCTCCCCCAGCGCCCGGTAGTCATAGCCGTGATACCACGCGTCCGGCGGCACGGCCACATAGAGGGTCTTATCGGCGGGGAGCTTGTCCCTTAAAAGGGCCATAAAGGCGGAAAAGTCCTCCCGGTAGCCGGCGGAAACCAGCCCCTCAAAGTCCACGGTCAGGCCGGTGTACCCTTCGGCGGCGGCCACCAGCGCGTCCACGGCGGCGGCGCGGTATTCCTCCGAAATGACGGTGACCAGCACGTTGGAGCTTGTCCCGTCGGGAAGGGTGGTCTTGTTCTGCTGGGAGGTGAACACGCTCAGGGGGTAGTCCGCCCCCTTTTCCGCCAGCGCGCTTGTCACCTTTTCGCTCCCGGCGGGCACGACCCAGCCGTTGCCCCCCTCCGGGGTGGTGTTGATCCAAGGGCCTTTTTCAGGGTCGAAGCACATCCGCGCCCAGCCCAAGCTCACCGCGTCCAACTTGTCCGCCAGCGGGAGCTGGTCATAGGAGGAGATGGCGTAAAACCCGTGCAGCCACGCAAGCCGCTCCGCCGGTTCAGGTCGAAGGGTGGGCGGGCCGCCAATGCACGTCGTGGGCGACGGCGCAGGGATCAGCCCGCACCCGCACAGCAGGCACAGGGCCACCGCGAGGGCACATATTCTCTTTCTCTTCATGGCCTTCACCTCGTTCGTGCGTAATCCTCCACCAATTTCGCGCCCCAGCGGAGGGGGTCTTCCCCCCGCTTGAGCCGCAGGGTAAGGCACGGTTTCTCCCCCGCCCCCGGCGCGAAGCGGACGCGGGTCTGGTACTTTTCCCCGCTGCACAGCTTGGACAGCCGCTGGAGATCCACCTCCGCCAAGGAAAACACCACCGTCTGGCCCTTTTGGGTGATCTCCGAGATGCCGTTTTGCGCGGCCAAGGCCCGCATGAGGGCCACGGCAATGAGGTTGTTGACCTGCCGGGGCGGGTCGCCGTAGCGGTCGATCAGCTCGTCGGTGAGGTCGTCCGCCTCCTCCTCGCTTCGGATGGCGGCAATGCGTCGATAAAGATCCATCCGCTGCTCCGGCGCGGGCACATAGCGGTCGGGGATGGCGGCGGAGACGCTGAGGTCGGCGGCGCACTCCTGCTTCACCGCCGGGGCTTCTCCCCGCTCCTCCAAAACCGCCTCCTCCAAAAGCTGGAGGTACATATCATACCCGACGCTCACCATAAACCCGGACTGCTCCGGGCCTAAAATGTTCCCCGCGCCCCGAATTTCCAGATCGCGCATGGCGATCTTGAACCCAGAGCCAAACTCGGCGAACTCCCGGATGGCGGAGAGCCGCTTGGCGGCGGTCTGATCCAGCACCTTCCCCTTTTTATAGGTCAGGTACGCCACCGCCCGGCGGGAAGAACGGCCCACCCGCCCGCGGATCTGGTGAAGCTGGGCCAAGCCTAAATTGTCGGCGTTTTCGATAATCAGGGTGTTCACGTTGGGCACGTCAATGCCCGTTTCAATAATGGTAGTACACACCAGCACGTCCACATTCCCCTCGGAGAGGTCGGTCATCACGTTGTTGATCTCCTCTTGGGTCATGCGCCCGTGGGCCACGGCGATGGAGACGCTGTCCCCAAGCTGCTCGTGGAGGCGCTGGGCGCACCGGGCGATGGTGTCGATGCGGTTGTGGAGGTAATAGACCTGCCCGCCCCGCTCCACCTCCCGGCGGATGGCGTCGGCGATGATGGGCCAGTCGTGCTCCAGCACATAGGTCTGCACCGGCTGGCGGTCGGAGGGCGGCTCTTCCAGCGTGGACATATCCCGAATGCCGCTGAGCGCCATGTTCAGCGTCCTCGGAATGGGGGTGGCGGACAAGGTCAGCACGTCCACCTGCTTGCAGATCTCCTTGAGCCGTTCCTTGTGGGTGACGCCGAACCGTTGCTCCTCGTCCACCACCAAAAGGCCCAGATCCTTGAACTCCACGTCCTTTTGGAGCAGGCGGTGGGTGCCCACCAGCAGGTCCACCCGCCCGTCCTTGAGGTTTTGCAGCACGTCCCGGGTCTGAGCGGTGGTATTGAACCGGGAGAGGGACGCGATGTTCACAGGATACTTGGCAAACCGCGCCTTGGCGGTCAAAAAGTGCTGCCGGGCCAGCACGGTGGTGGGCACTAAGATGGCCGCCTGCTTTCCGTCCAGAACGCACTTCATGATGGCCCGGAAGGCCACCTCCGTCTTGCCGTAGCCCACGTCGCCGCACAGCAGGCGGTCCATGGGCTGGGGCTTTTCCATGTCCTTTTTGATCTCCGCGATACAGCGGAGCTGATCCTCCGTCTCGGTGTAGGAAAACTGATCCTCAAACTCCTTCTGCCACGGGGAGTCGGGGGAAAAGGCAAAGCCGGGGAGACGCTGGCGCTGGGCATAGAGCTGGACAAGGCCCTTTGCCAGCTCGGCCACCGCCCCCTTGGCCTTGGAGCGGGCGCGCTCCCAGTCGCCGCCGCCCAAGCGGGAGAGCTTGCGGTTTGCCCCGTCCTCTCCCCCGCCGATATATTTGTTCACCATGTCCAGCTGGGTGATGGGGACATAGAGTACGTCCGTGCCTGCGTAGGCGATCTTCATATACTCCTTGTCCACGTCGTCCACCCGCATTTTGGCCAGCTCCACGAACCGGCCGATGCCGTACTGGCTGTGCACCACCAGATCGCCGGGGCGCAGGTCGGCGTAGGAGTTGAGCTTTTGGCGGTTGGACTTGTCTTTTATGTGCCGCCGCTTCTTTTTCACCGGGGCGGTGGAGCCTTGGGTGAGAATGGTCGCCTTCACTTCGGGATATTCCACCCCCGCGGTCAACCCGCCCACGCAGATCACCGCCTGCCCCGGCTTAGGGAGGTCGTGAAGGGCAAAATCCACCGCCGCGCGCACCTTCTCCTCCCGCAGGAGGCTCTGGAGGTTCAGCGCCCGCTGTTCGCTGGCCACCAGCACGGTGACGGCATAGCCCGCGCGTTGATAGTGGCCCAGATCGCTGACGGCGGTCTCCAGACTGCCGCCGAAGGAGGGAAGCTGCTTGGCCGTCACGGAAAGCAGGGTCTTGGGCCGGGAGGGGTAGCTGGACACGGCAAAGGAGTCCAGATACACCACCGGCCAGTCCTCCAGCCGCGCCGTCAGCTCCTCCATCCGCCGGGCGTACGCCCCCGGTTTTGGCCCGAGCCGCTCTTTTTCTATCAGGGTCTTGATGTCCTCGTCCAACTGCCAGAGGTAGTGCTCCCCCCGCTCAGTGATCCGTCCGCTCTCGCTCAACAGCACCACCGCGTCAGGGGGAAAATAGTCGGCGGCGGTGGCCATTTGGGGGTAGATCTCCGGCAGATGAAGGTCTCCGCCCAAGGCGTCCGGGTTTTCCGACAAGCCGGGGAGCACCTCCCCCGCCGGGAGGATCACAGCCTCCTCCAGCGTCTCCGTCCGCCGCTGGCTCATGGGGTCAAAGAGGCCCATGGAATCAATGTCCGTGTCCCAGTACTCCACCCGCACCGGGCGGTCATAGGCGGGGGAAAACACGTCTAAAATGCCGCCCCGCTGGGCGAACTGCCCCACGCCCTCCACCTGCTCGCAGCGGGTGTAGCCGCACACCGCCAGCCGCTCCACTGCCTCCTCTAAGGAAAGGGGCGCTTTGGCGGACAGGACAAAGGCCGCCTTATCCAGCCGGGCGGGCGGGATGGTACGCTGGAGCAGGGACTCCACCGTCGCCACCACCACCGGGGCTTCCCCCGCCAGCATGGCGCGGAAGGCGGCCAGCCGCCTGTGTTCCCATTGCTTGGAGGAATACCCGTCGTAGAAGGAAAACTCCCGGGCGGTGAGCCGGGTGACCTTTTCCCCGGTGAGGGCCTCCAGATCCCGCTCCAGCCGGTCGCCCTCCTCCTCGTCGGCGCAGACCATCACAATGGGCCGGGCGGTCTCGGCCCGCACCCCGGCGGCAAAGTGCGCCCGGTGAACGGGGGCAAGGCCGGAGACCGCGGCGGGACAACGGCCGGAGTCGATGGCGGCCAACACCCGCTTGAATTCAGGAAGGTCATGGAGAAGCGTCGTTAGCTTTTTCATTGTCCCACCTCCTTTGGCTAATATTTGTTAGGCAAATGGCTAATAGCCATTAGGTTAACGGCGGTTTACCTGTTCGCTGGCCCGCTCCACGCCTTTTCCCAAAATCAGCGGGATGGCCTTGGCGGCGCGCTTCACCCCATCGTCCACGGCCTTGGCGTCCTCCCCGGCGGGGCGGGACAGCACCCAGTCCGCCAGATCGTAGTCCGGGCGGGGCTTTCCCCCCACGCCCACGCGCAGGCGGGGGTAATTGTCGCCGCCCAAATGCTGTTGGATGCTTTTCAGGCCGTTATGCCCGCCGGCAGAGCCTTGGGCGCGCAGGCGCAGCTTGCCGGGGGGCAGAGCGATATCGTCGCATACCACCAGCACCCGTTCAGGGGGCAGCTTGTAAAACCGTGCCGCCTCCCCCACGGCCTCCCCGGAGAGGTTCATATAGGTGACCGGCTTCATCAGCATGGCCTTTTGCCCTCCCACGTCGGTCACATGGGTCAGCGCCTTGAACTTGAGCCGCTGGATGGGCACGTTCAGCTCCTCTGCCAGCGCGTCGGCCACATCCCAAGCCACGTTGTGCCGGGTGTGTTCATACTGGTCGCCGGGATTGCCCAAAAAAACGATGAGCCACTCCACCCCGGCGGACTTTTTCCCGAAAAACATTCTTTCACCTCTTAAACCACCAACGCCCCATACCCCCGGAGAGGGGGGTATGGGGTGTTAGGATATGTAGTTAGGTATGCTTTTAGATGAAGAGCTTCGAGACGGAGACCTCTTGATAGATGCGGTCGATGGCCTCGGCAAACATCCCCGCCACGGAGAGGTACTTGATCTTCTCCGACTGGGGGTTGCCGTCCCGGTGGGGCACGGTGTCCAAGAACATGGCCTCCTTGATGACGCTCTTTTCGATGCGCTCCACCGCCGGGCCGGAGAGAACGCCGTGGCTGGCGCAGGCGTAGACCTCCGTCGCGCCACCCAGCTCCACCAGCGCTTGGGCCGCGTTGCACAGAGACCCGCCGGTGTCCACCATGTCGTCAAAAAGGATGACCCGCTTGCCCGACACCTCGCCGATGATGTTCATCACCTCGCAGGAGTTGGCCTTGGGGCGGCGCTTATCCACGATGGCAAGGCCCATGCCCAGCTTCTGGGCAAAGGCGCGGGCGCGGCTCACGCTGCCCACGTCGGGGGAGACCACCACAATATCCTCGTGATCCACGCCGAACTTCTCGGTGTAGTAGTCCACAAAGATGGGGTTGCCCAGCAGGTTGTCCACGGGGATGTCAAAAAAGCCTTGGATCTGGGAGGCGTGAAGATCCATGGTCAGCACCCTGTCTGCCCCGGCGCGCATGATGAGGTTGGCCACCAGCTTGGCGGAGATGGGGTCGCGGGGCTTGGCCTTGCGGTCCTGACGGGCGTAGCCGAAATAGGGCATCACGGCGGTGATCCGCCCGGCGGAGGCCCGCTTGAGGGCGTCGATCATAATGAGCAGCTCCATCAGGTGGTCGTTCACCGGATAGCAGGTGGACTGCACCACGAACACATCCGAGCCGCGGACGGTCTCGTAGATGGAGGTGTAGCTCTCTCCGTCGGAGAAGCAGCCCACCTCTGCGTTGCCCAGACTGGTGCCCAGACGGCGGCAGATGGCCTCCGCCAGCGGCTTGTTTGCGTTGCCGGAGAAAATTTTGATGTCCTTCCCGTGTGCGATCATTGAACTATCCCCTTTTCCTCTTTTATATGTTTATAGTTTTCACTATTCCATACAGCTTTTTACTTCCCCTGCTGCTTATTGCGGCGTTTCTTGGCCCACTGATTTTTGACGGTCTGCTGGCTGCGGGCGATGGCCAGACTGTCGCTGGGCACGTCTCTTGTGATGGTGCTGCCCGCGGCGATGTACGCCCCCGGCCCGACGGTCACCGGGGCGACCAGATTGGTGTTGCAGCCGATAAACGCCCCGTCGCCGATGGTGGTGCGGAACTTCTTTGCCCCGTCATAGTTCACCGTCACCGTGCCGCAGCCGAAGTTGATATGCTCCCCCACGTCGGAGTCGCCCACATAGGTCAGGTGAGAGATCTTCGTGTCGTCCCCAATGACGGAGTTTTTCAGCTCCACAAAGTCGCCCACCTTCACCCGGTCGCCCACGGTGGTGTTGGGGCGGATATACGCAAACGGCCCGACGGTGGTGTGGCTGCCGATGGAGCACTCGCTGGCCTGAGAGAAGTTCACCGTGGTGCTCTCCCCCACGGTCACGTCCCGGAGCATGGTGTTCGGCCCGATTTCACAGCCCTTGCCGATGTGGGTCTCGCCCCGCAGGATCGTCCCCGGCAGCAGGGTTGTGCCCGCCTCCACGGTCACGGTGGGGGCAATGTAGACCTGCTGGGGATCGAGCATCGCCACGCCGTGCTGCAGCCAGTAGTCGTTCACTAACTTTTTCGCCAGCGCCTGACTCACCCAGCTCTCCGCGCTCCCGCTCTCCAAAGCGGTCGCTTCCGCCACCAGAGAGCCGCTGCCCTTCAGCGCCTTGCTCAGTCCGTCGGGGGTCTCCAGCGCGTCCATCAGCACCGGGGCGTCGGTACGGGCGACGGCCGCGCCGTCGCTGGGGGGCAAGCCCTTGTCCGCCGTCAGGGCAGCCGCTCCTTGGCGGAAAAAAAGAACGGGCTTGGTCACAACGGCCACCCGTCCCCCTGCATTTTTCATAAAATGATTCCACTTGTCCGACAATTCCTCGTCATCGGACGCCAAAAACACTGCCTCTTCCGGGAAGCAGCTTCGCGCGGACTCCAACGCGTCCGCCGGGCAGATCACCAGAAATTTCTCCACGCCGGCCCACAGCAGGCTCTTGGACACCCACAAGGCCGCCGGTGTAAACAGCATCGGTTCCAGCATTTGCTGCCACTGGGCCTTTTCGGGCAGGTACACTGCCGCGGCGGTCAGCTTGGATTTGGTCAACTTCATCCCCTCCCTCGTCTCCGAATTTTCCTGTTTTTCATTATATACAATCTCCGCGGGAAACACAACCCCCAAAACCCACTTTTTGGGGTGGACAAACCAAAGGTTTGCGGTATAATAAAAAGCACCACGAAAGAGAGTAGGTCTGCCCATGAAAAAATTCCTCGCCATCCTCCTGTGCAAGCTGGCCCGCGCGGTGGGCAAGCCGCTGGGCAAAGGCTCTTCCCTGCCCGGCAAGCTGGCTTTGAAGGTCTGCCCCGACATTCTGGCGCGGCTTTCCCTGCCCGCCCGGATCATCGCCGTGACCGGCTCTAACGGCAAGACCTCCACCGTGGAGCTGCTGGCCCGCATTTTGGAGCAAAACGGCAAGAGTGTGGCCTATAACCGGGAAGGCTCGAACCAGATCGAAGGGGTGACCACCTTTTTGCTATGCGCCGCGACGCTGGGCGGCCGGGTCAAGGCGGACGTTGTCCTTTTGGAGAGCGACGAGCGCTTCGCCCGTCACACCTTCAAGCACCTCACCCCCACCCACTATGTCATTTTGAACCTCTACCGCGACCAGCTCACCCGCAACGGCCATCCCCAGTGGATGTACGACATTGTCAAGGAGTCGGTGAAGCCCGGCGTACACCTCCTTCTCAACGCCGACGACCCCATGGTGGCCCGGTACGGTCTCCGCCACGACGGGCCGGTCACTTGGTTCGGCGTAGACCGCCAGCCGGACGACGGAGACGTCAACTCGGGGGCTTACCGGGACGGGGCTTACTGCCCGGAGTGCCTCTCCCCCATGACCTATGACTTTTACCACTTCAACCACATCGGCGCATACCGCTGCGGCCACTGCGGCCACCACCGCCCCACGCCGGATTACGCCGTCTCTGCGCTGGATCTGGCCGGGCAGACCATGACGGTGAACGGTCAGGCCCTTGATCTGGCCCTGCCCAGCTACTACCACGCCTACAACACGCTGGCGGCCTTTGCCCTGTGCCGGGAGCTGGGCCTTTCCACCCAAGATATCGCCCGCGCGCTGGAGGGCTATTCCCTCCACAGCGGGCGGGTCGTTCGGTTTACTTTGGGCGGGCATGAGGGGACGCTGCTCACCTCCAAGCATGAGAACTCCGTCTCCTATGACCAGTCCATCCGCGCCGCCACCCAGAGCGGAGAGGACTGCACGGCGCTGGTCATTGTGGACGCGGTCTCCCGCAAGTATTTTACCTCCGAGACCTCATGGCTCTGGGACATTGCCTTTGAAGGCCTCGCCGCCCCCTGCGTCAAGGAGGTCGTTCTGGCGGGGCGGTACTGCCACGATCTGGCCGTCCGCTTTGCCGCCACCGATATCGACCCGGCCAAGGTGACTGTCACCGATGACATCGCCGCTGCGGCAGAGCATTTGAAGGCCAGCTCGCAGGGACATATCTACGTCATTACCTGTTTTTCCGACAAGGATAAATTCCTTTCTCATGTGGAGGTGACGGCATGAGCGTCAAGCTCTATCACATTTTCCCCGATCTGATGAACCTCTACGGGGAGTACGGCAACCTCACCGCCCTGAAAGGGGCTTTGGAGGCCGCCGGGCAGGAGGCGGAGGTGGTCAAGCTCCGCCCCGGCGAGGAGGCCGACTTTGCCGACGCCGGCTTTCTCTACATGGGCTGCGGCACAGAGCCGGCCCGCAACGCCGCCCTCGCCCACCTGCGCCCCCTCTCCGATGCGCTGCGGGAGGCGATCCTGACCCGCCAAGTCCCCACCCTGTTTACCGGCAACGCTTGGCCGCTTCTGGGCCAAAGTCTTACCACCGCCGACGGCAGCGTCTTGGAGGGGCTGGGGCTGTTCGGCTACGCCGCCGCAGAGACCCGCGACCGCTACACTGGGGACGCCATCGCCCAACCGGCGGCGCCCGGCCTGCCGGACGCCCCTGCGGTGGGCTTTTTCAACCGCTGCGACAAGGTGCAGGGGGTGGAGACCCCCATGTTTACTCTGGAGATGGGCCGGGGCAATGATGGGGTGGAACACTCCACCGAAGGCTTTGTTCAGGGACACTTCTACGCCACCCATCTCATCGGCCCGCTGCTGGTGAAAAACCCCCGCCTGCTCTCCCACTTTGTCTCCCTTCTCAGCGCAGACGCCCAGCCCATAGACGAGACCAGTCATGCCGCCTTGGCCTATCAGGTCACCCTCTCTGCCCTCCGCCAACGGCTGGCGAAGGGCAATTAGCCAACAGGCAGGCCGGCAGGAACAAGGAAACGGGCGTTAGCCGATTGGCTAACGCCCGTTTCCTTATTCGTAGAAGGATTCCAAATCAGTTCCGCTAATATCTGTTAGCCTGCAACGATCTCCACGTCGCCGGACACGGTGTTCACCTGATATTTGGGCGCGACCGCGGCCTTGTAGGTGGCGATACCGTCGTGGCGGGAGACGGAGGTGACCAGATCAAAGTCGCTGCGAAGGTCGCCGGACACCTGATGATAGGCCACGGCAAAGCCCTCGTTGTCTGCGGGGAGGGTAATGGTGGTGTCCCCGGAGACGCTCTGCACGTCCAGCGTTTCAGGCAGGCGGGTGAAGGCCAGCTCGAAGTCCCCGCTGGTGGCCCGGTAGATCACCTTGGCGCAGGCGCAGTCCTCCCCTTCCACGTCGCCGCTGACGGCGGTGATATTGAGGCTATCGCACGTTAGCCCCGTAGAGAGGTCGATGTCGCCGCTGGTGGAGCTGATAAGCACGTCCTTGACCTCAAAGGCTTCGGGGAAGGTGATGTCCCCGCTGGCGGAGTAAATGGTGACGCTGTTCCACAGCCGCCGGGGCAGGAAAATCTCAAAATCGCTGGCGAACACGCCGAAGGTAAAGAACACGAACCCGGCGGCGGTGTTGCCCTGCTCGATGCACAGCACCCCGTCGGCCCGCTGGAGAAAGCGGGCGTGCTTGTTTTCGTCCAGCGCCCGGGCGGAGCGCTCGATGACCTGAATGGAGTCCTCGTCCCACAGGCGGATGACCACGTCCCCGCTTCTGAGCCGCAGTTCCAGCCCGGTGATGTCGTCGCCGGGGACGGTGTAGTCGAACTGATGGCCGCTTTTCTCAATGTCCACAGTGATCTCCAGATTTTTCACCGCGTCGGCGGCGGCGTGGGCCGCCTGCTTCATGCCGCCCCAAAGTTCTTTGGCCGGGCCTTTCAGCTTCTGGGCGATCTCCTTGCCCATGGTCACGGTGGCGTCCACCGCCTTCTGCACCTCGGCCCTTCCCGTCGTGCCGCCGGCCAGCTCGATCAGCTCGCCCACGTCCCCGATGGAGTCCACCGCGGTCTCGTAGGCCTCCTCCGGGTCGATCCCCTGCGCCACCAGATCGTCATACTTGGCGCAGAGATTGCCGCTCAGCTCCTCGATGATTGCGCTCTTGGCTTCGCCGTCCACCGCGCCGGAGAGCTTCTGGGCCACGGTGGCGTTGATGCGTTCCTTCATTGTCATAGCAGCTCACTCCTTTCCCAGCAGCTCGTCCAGCATGGCGCGGACGCTCTGCCACTGCTTGCGGCCCTGATCCAGAGCCTCTTTCCCGGCGTCGGTGATGGAATAATACCGCCGACGCGCCCCTGCGGACGCTTCGCCCCAGTAGGACGTGATCGCCCCCGCCTCCTCCAGCCGCCGAAAGGCGGAATAGAGGGTGGCTTCCTTAAACTCCAGCGCGCCCGACGTGGCCTCGCTGACCGTTTTCCCAAGCTGATAGCCGTAGCTGTCGCCTTTGGCAAGCTGGGCCAGCAGGATGGTGTCCGTGTGTCCACGGAGCAATTCTGATGTGTTTGCCATGGGTTTCCCCTCCTTTGTGAGGGCATTATATCCCGTATTACCTCGCCTGTCAAGGTACTTCATGAGACTTTAATTGTTTTTTAATAAACCGTTCGCGGTTTGGACATAAAGAAGCCCGGTTTCTGTTGAAACCGGGCTTCTTTTGATTCCAGTGAGTTGTTTTTTGGGGAAATTATACTTTCTCAAAGATCGTAGCGACGCCCTGACCGCCGCCAATGCAGAGGGTGGCCAGACCCTTCTTGGCATCATCGCGCTTGGCCATCTCGTGGAGCAGGGTGACGATGATCCGCGCGCCGGACGCGCCCACGGGGTGGCCGATGGAGATCGCGCCGCCGTTAACGTTGACCTTGCTCATGTCGAAGCCAAGCTCACGGGCCACGGCGATGGACTGGGCGGCAAAGGCCTCGTTGGCCTCCACCAAGTCGATGTCCTCGATCTTCAGCCCGGCCTTGCTCATGGCCTGACGAGAGGCGGGCACAGGGCCAACGCCCATGATCTTGGGATCGACGCCCCCCTGACCCCAGCTCACCAGCTTGGCCATGGGCTTGAGGCCGTACTTCTCCACCGCTTCGCCGGAGGCCAGCAGGATGGCGGCCGCGCCGTCGTTGATGCCGGAGGCGTTGGCGGCGGTGACCCGCTGGACGTGCTTCTTGGCGTCGGCGGCATGAACCTGAGACGGCTCAAAGGTGTGGACGATCTCGTCCTCCACTCCCTCCGGGCCGACGGGGAACGCGCCGCGGAGCTTGGAAATGCCCTCGGCGGTCACGCCGGCGCGGGGGAATTCGTCCTTCTTGAACTCCACCATTTCCTTCTTGACCTTCACCATGACGGGGACGATCTCGTCGTCGAACTTGCCCGCGGCCTGAGCGGCCTCCGTCTTCTGCTGAGAGGCGGCGGCGAAGGCGTCCTGCTCCTCCCGGGTAATGCCCCACACATCGTTGATGTTCTCGGCAGTGGTGCCCATGTGATAATTATTGTACGCATCCCAAAGGCCGTCGGTGATCATGGTATCCACCACCTTCTTGTCGCCCATGCGCGCGCCCCAACGCTCGGCGGGGAGAGCATAGGGCGCGGCGGACATATTCTCCGTGCCGCCGGCCACGATCACGTCTGCGTCGCCGGAAAGGATGGCCCGCGCGCCTTCAATGACGCTCTTCATGCCCGAGCCGCAGACCATGCCCACGGTGTAGGCGGGGACGGAATAGGGCAGGCCCGCCTTCACCCCCACCTGACGGGCCACGTTCTGGCCCTGAGCGGCGGTGAGGATGCAGCCAAACATCAGCTCGTCCACCTGCTCCGGCTTCACGTTGCCCCGGTTGAGCACTTCCTTGACCACCGTCGCGCCCAAATCAGCGGCAGGAATGTCCTTCAGCGAGCCGCCAAAAGAACCTACGGCGGTGCGGCAGCAGTTGACCACATAGACTTCGCGCATGACAATTACCTCCATTATTTTCACAAATTTCGCCTCTCCCGTCCCGACAAGAGCAAAAGCGGGAGTGATTTCCTTTTGATTATATCAGCCTCCATTCCAAATTACAATAGGAAACGGGCAACTTTGTGAAATTTTTATCAAAACACCTCCGCCCCGGCAGTTTGTCTGTCGGGGCGGAGGTGCATAAGAGAAATGAGAGAGGGTTTTGGGGCTTAATCCACGACCACCGTCGCGCCGGAGTAGGAGACCCGCTCCTGATCCCGATAACCCAGATCTTTTAAGGTCTTCCAAGTCTGGGTCAGCTCCGGGCTGAGGTGCAGCTGGTAGTATTCCGTCTCCCGCCCGGCGGCGGTGTAGTTCCATTGGGCATTGAGGATGCCGGTGTTGACCTCATCCTCCGCCACGGAATCGGCCCGCAGGACATACCGCCCCGCCTTCACATCGGCAGTGACCGCGTCCCACACAGGTTTGATATCCTCTGTGGATATTTCCCAGCCAATATACTCTGCGTCATCGCTATTCCCCGTGGGAATCCGCAGCTCGGCGGACAGGTAATTGGGCGTGCCCCGGTCGTAGGGGAAGGACACGTCCCCTTTGCCCAGCGCGGCATTGAGCAGTTGGTTCAGCTCGTCGCCGGAGGCGTAGTAGGTGCGGTACTGCCGCTGGAGGGAGGTCCAGCCCAGCTTATAGTTCACCCGGACGTTGAGGTAGTTGTCCTTGTCCTGATAATCGTCCTCGTCCCGGTGTTCCACCAGATACTGGTGAAGGTCGGTAATGGCCTTTACGTTCTCCCCAGAAAAGATCAGGCCGCTGTCGGCGACGGCGGGCAGCCCCGTGCCGGAGAAGGACGCGGTCACCGACTTCACGCCGGCCGGGTCGGGCACGCGGGTGGTAAAGCCGATCCAGTCCATATCCACCGCCGCCACCACCAAAATGAACGCTACGGCGGAAATGGCCGCGCCCTTCCAGTGCTTCCACACCTTGAAGGACTTGGCCAGCAGCATTTCTGCCGCCATGTAGCAAAGGAACGCCGCCACGGCGCAGCAAACGCCGAACTTCCAGCCCTCGTTCAGGTCTACGGAGTTGAAAATAATGAGGGTAAACAGCGTGCCAAAGGCCATGCCGCCGCAGACGGTGACGCAGATCCTGAACAGCCACTTGATGGGATCGAAGGCGATCAGGTCCCCCGACCGCTCCGCCTTGCGGATATGGTGGAGACCCACGGCGCACAGGGCCATGAGGAAGCCCACGGCGGCGTAAATGGCCAGCATATTCCAGTCGTTAAAGTCCATGGGACTCCGCCAACTGTGCTGGGTGAGCTGGAGCATAGGGCACAGCCAGCCGCACGCCTCGTACACGCCGTCCCCAAAGCCCACAAAGCCGTAGAGGAAGCCGCTCAGCAGCCCCTCCACCAGCTGCAGCATGACGGGGACGATGAAATTGAAGATGGCGTAAAAGGCCACCGCCGCCACCGCGTGGCCGGAGATGACGCAGCACAGCACGGCGAAAGACAGCCAGAAAAAGCTGTTCAACGCGCCCGCCGCAAGGAAAATCAGAATTTCCGGGGCTAAGTACCCGATGATCCCCTCCAGCAGAACGGTCACCAGCGTCACCACCACCAGCGGGCCGACCAGCATGGTGTACCCCGCGGCAAAGGCGGTGAGGAACACCCCTTCCCTCCTCAGGGGCAGCGCGCCCACAAAGTTGGCGGCGGGGCTTTTGAACAGGTGGAAGAAGGTAGTCACCGCCACCAGCGCGGCAGTAAAAGCCAGCGCAGAGACCAAAACAGCGATGGAGTCCAAGGGCAGGATACGCACATACTTTGCCACGTTGCTGCCCCACACGTTCCGATTCCAGATCTGCAGGGGGATGACCATGATCCACAGCGCCAGCCACGCCGCCCACAGCGGCCAGTTGCGCTTGAGGTGCTTCTTATATAAGGTAAGACTAAAGAATGATGTCTCGCACCGCATATTCCTGCTCACCTCCTAACTCATAGATGAAAATTTCCTCCAAGCTCAAGGGCAGGGCCTCCAGCAGGATGGGGGAATACACCGCCAGACGGTTGGTGGCCTCCTCCGCCGTGCCCCGGACAATGATGGTGTGGATGCGGCCCACATGGGAAATGTGTAGGATCTCCATGTCCTCCGGGAACTGGGGGGCTTCCTTCTCCTGAAACACCACCTGCATCTTCACCACGTTGCCTTGCAGCTCCTTCAGCGACCGCTGGATCATCATCGACCCGTGGGACAAGATGCCCACCCAGTCGCACACGTCCTCCAACTCCCGCAGGTTGTGGGAGGACACCAGAACGGTCGTGCCGTGGTTGGCCACATCCTTGAGCATCAGCGACCACACCTGCCGCCGCATGACGGGGTCAAGGCCGTCCACCGGCTCGTCCAGCAGGAGATATTCCGGGCGGCAGGAGAGGGCCAGCCAGAACGCCGCCTGCTTCTGCATCCCCTTGGAGAGCCGCCGCATGGGGGAATTTTCGTTGACCTCCGGGAAGGCCTCCTTCAAGTGTTCATACCGCTCCACGTCGAACTTGGGGTAAATGCCCTTGTAAAACTTCATCATGTCCTTGGTGGAGGCAGAGGTGAAGTAAAACAGCTCGTCGGGAATGCAGGCAAGCTTCCCTTTAATGAGGGGGTTTTCGTAGACGCTCTCGCCCCCCACCTCCACTTCCCCGCTTTCGGGCTGGTACACCCCGGAGATGTGGCGGAGGATGGTGGACTTCCCCGCGCCGTTGGGCCCTACCAGCCCGTAGACCGCGCCGGTGGGAACGGTCATGTTCAGGTCTTTCAGGCAATGAAAGCTGTCAAAGTGCTTCTCCACATGGCTCACTTTGATCATGGTTCTTCTCTCCTTTCCGCCACCCGGTAAGTGGCCGTGTCGTCCTTCTCCAGCGCGCCCTGCCGGGCCAACTGGTCATAGGCGCTTCGCACCGCGTTGGGATTCAGCACCATCTGCCAAGCCAGCTCCTCCGGGCTTGGCAGCGTTTCTCCGGGGAGAAACGCGCCCCGTTCCAGCAGCCGCCCCAAAGAGTCCGCCACCTGATCCCAAACCGGGCCGGCCTGACGGCTTGTCAAGGGAATCACACCTGTCCCCTCCATTCCTTGTAAGTTTACAAAAAGAGTTTACCACGTTGCAAGGGGGAAATCCTTAATAAAACCTTACAATTTTCGAAAACCCTTGAGAACCCCGGTTCGCTGTGCTATACTGGACAAAATTCAGAAAGTTGGGGGATATCTTATGATAGACGGCTATAATCTCCGCTGCTTCCTCTCGGTCATTCGCCATCTTTTGGACACCCCGGAGGTGCAGTCTATGGCCCAGTGGCGGCATCATTTCGACGTGACCTGCTATGAACACTCGCTGTTCGTCTCCTATATCGCGTTCCGGCTGGCCCGATTTTTTCGCATGGACTATTACGCCGCTGCCCGCGCCGGACTGCTCCACGACCTTTACCTCTACAGTCCCTATGACCCCACCTCCCACCCCGGCAACCAGTGCTTTTACCACCCCGTCGCCGCCCTACATAACGCCAAAGCCCTTGTGCCCGACCTTTCCCCCGAAGAGCAAAACAGCATCCTCACCCATATGTGGCCGCTGGCCGCTCATATGCCCAAGTGCCGTCTGGCCATCATTATCAACCTCTCCGACAAGTTCTGCGCCACCTTGGAGGTGTTGAAGCTCTATCATTTATTAAAGGTTCGGGAGCATATGCCCGCTTCGACGTATTGTTCTACGTGAAACATTTTCATTTCCCGACCCCCTTCCCCTTCTTTCGCCGGTCTGGCGTGGTAAACTAAGCCAAACCACCACGAAAGAAGGGCTTTTTATGGGCATTTTTAAGAAGGCGGCGGGTTTTGAAAGCAAGCAGGTGTTGGATCTCCCCATTGCCGCCATCTCCCCCAACCCCGGCCAGCCCCGCACCAACTTTTCCCCGGCCGCCTTGGAGGAGCTGGCCCAGTCCATCGCCGTCCACGGCATTTTGCAGCCCTTGACCGTGCGCCGGGCAGGGGGCGGCTGGCAGCTCATCTCCGGGGAGCGGCGGCTTCGGGCGGCGAAGCTGGCGGGGCTGGACACCGTGCCCTGTTTGGTGGCCCAAGTGGATCAGGAGGAGTCCTCCCTGCTGGCGTTGGTGGAAAACCTCCAGCGGCGGGACTTGGACTTTTTGGAGGAGGCGCTGGCCCTTTCCCAGCTCATCTCCACCTACCGTCTGACGCAGGAGGATGCCGCCCGCCGTCTGGGCAAAAGCCAGTCCGCCATCGCCAACAAGCTGCGTCTGCTGCACCTTTGCCCCGACGCTCTTACTCTTTTGCGCTCCGGCGGGTTTGGGGAGCGCCACGCCCGTGCCCTCCTTCGCCTTCCCGACGACGCCGCCCAGCTTGCCGCAGCCCGCGCCGTGGTAAACGGCGGTCTCACCGTCGCCGCCACCGAGGCCTTGGTGGAAAAGCTCCTCTCCCCCGCCGGGCAAAAGCCGTCCAAGCCAAAGGTCATCCTCCGGGACGTGCGCCTGTTCCTCAACTCTCTGACCAAGAACCTGAAGCTGGTGCAGTCGGCGGGTATTCCCGCCAAATGCGAGCGTTCGGAAACAGAGGGGGAAATCACCTTGACCATCACGCTGCCCAAAGCGATGTGAAATGTTCTACGTGAAACATTTTCGAAAATACTTCTTGCCTTTCCTGTTGCACACCTATATAATAGTAGGTGTGCAATGTTTTATGTAAAAATGTAAAGGCAGGTCTCACTATGGCGAAAACGGTTGCAATCGTGAATCAAAAGGGCGGCGTGGGCAAAACGACCACCTGCGTGAATCTGGCGGCGGCCCTTCAAGGTCTGGGTAAGCGGGTGCTGGTGTGCGATTTGGACCCTCAAGGCAACGCCACCTCCGGCTTCGGCGTGGACAAAACCACTCTCAACCCCTCCATTTACGAGGTTCTGGTCAGCGGCGCGCCCATTCAAAAGGCCATTGTCTCCACCAGCTGGTGCGACATCATCGGCTCGAACAAGTCTCTGGCGGGCGCAACGGTGGAGCTGATCTCCATGCCCGACCGGGAAAACCTTCTCAAAAACGCCTTGGCTCAGGTGGACAGCCAATATGACTACATTTTCATTGACTGCCCGCCGTCGCTGGAGCTGTTGACGCTGAACGCTCTGTGCGCCGCGCAGGCGATCTTGGTGCCGGTGCAGTGCGAGTACTACGCGCTGGAGGGTCTTTCCGACCTGTTGACCACTGTGCGTATCGTGAAGCGTTCTCTCAACCCCGAGTTGTCGCTGATGGGGGTCATCCTCACCATGTACGACGGGCGCACCAACCTCTCCATGCAGGTGGCCGAGGAGGTCAAGCGTCACTTCCCCGGCAAGGTGTACGCCTCCGTCATTCCCCGCAACGTTCGCCTCTCCGAAGCCCCCAGCCACGGCAAGCCCGTCATGGCCTACGACCCGTGGAGCAGGGGCACGGACGCATATAAGGCGCTGGCGGAAGAAATCGTTTCACGTGAAACATTTTGATTCTCAGAAAGAAAGGATTGTTGGCATATGGCATTTCCGGAACGCGGCTTGGGCAAGGGTCTGGGCGCGCTGATGGGGGACGCCGCCTACTCCGAGGAGCAGGCCGGGTCTCTCTCCACCCTTCCCATTTCTCAGATCCAGCCCGGCTTGAAGCAGCCCCGCAAGCGGTTTGACGACGAGGCCATTTCCGAGCTGGCCGATTCCATTCGGGAGCACGGCCTGATCCAGCCCCTCACTGTGCGCCGCCTGTCCTCCGGCTACTATCAGATCATTGCGGGGGAACGCCGCTGGCGCGCTTCCAAGGAGGCGGGGCTGAGCGAAGTCCCCGTCAACATTATCGAGGCGGACGACAAGAAGGTCATGGAGCTGGGCCTGATCGAAAACCTCCAGCGGGAAGACCTCAACCCCATGGAAGAGGCCAACGGCTACAAGGCCCTCATGGACGAGTACGGCATGACGCAGGAGGAGGTGGCCCAGCGGATGGGCAAGTCCCGCCCCGCCATCGCCAACGCTCTGCGTCTTTTGGCTCTACCTGACGCGGTGCGGTTTTTGCTGGAAGAGGGCAAGCTCTCCGCCGGTCATGCCAAGGCCATCCTTGCCGCTCCGGCGGGCGAGCCTCAGAAAAAACTGGCTCAAAAGGTCATCGACGAGGGGCTTTCCGTCCGGGAGACCGAGGCGCTGGCCAAGCGTCTGGCCAAGGCCGCGGACGGGGAGGACGAGCCGGCCTTGAAGCCGGTCGATCCCCAGCGGGAAAGCTATCTCATCCATTTGAACGACCTCTCCAAGAGCCTGACCCAGCGGTTGGGGCACAAGGTGCAGTTCCAAGAGGGGGCAAAGAAGTCCCAAATGGTCATTGAATACTACTCCTTGGAGGATTTGGACGACATTCTGGCCAAGATTGGCGGGGCGGGAGGAGACGGCCTGTGAGCCGCCGCGCGGACAGGGAGGAAGCGGCTCACCTCCAGTACGAGACCGAGCACACCGAGCCGCCCAAGTCCCGCTCGGTCATTGTTTACATGGTCATTTTGATCGCCGCCGCGTTTTTGCTGCTGCTGCTGGCCTATTTTATGCAGCAGCGCACCGCCGAGAACGTGGAGGGCCTGCACCAGACGGTGAACTCCTTCCAGACCATTGACCAGCTTGTGGAGGACAACCGCACCCTGCAGGAGGAGGCGGCCCGGCTGAAGGAGGAAAACGCCGCGCTGGAAAGCAAGCTGGCGGAGACGGAGGGCAAGCTGCTGAAGTCGGAAGGGCAAGCCGTTGCGTCAGACGCCGCCGCCGCTCAGGCCGAGGGGGAAGCGGACGCCCTGAGCGCTCTCCATCGGCTTCGCGTTTTGTATAACAGCAAGCAGTATAGGGACGCCCGCGCCCTGATCGAAGCCCACCCGCGCATGGAGGAGTTTCTCACCTCAGCCGCCGACAGGCTCTCCGACGAGGAACGGGACGTTTACGACCCTCTGGCCGCCTATCAGCGCATTGCCAAGCTGCTGGGGGTTGATTAAGCCAAACCGCAAACCATTTGAAAAGAGGTCTTTTGTATGCTGGACATTCGTTTTATCCGTGAAAACCCCGACGTGGTCAAGGAAAATATTAAGAAAAAGTTTCAGGACGCCAAGCTGCCTCTGGTGGACGAGGTCATCGCGCTGGACGAGGAAAACCGCGCCGCCATGAGCGAGGCCAACGACCTCCGGGCCGCCCGCAATTCTCTTAGTAAGCAGGTTGGAATGTTGATGGGGCAAGCAAAAAAAGACCCCTCCAAGTTAGAGGAAGCCGAGGCCGTCAAGGCGCAGGTCAAGGCCAACGCCGACCGTCTGGCGGAGCTGGAGGCCAAGGAGACCGAGCTGGCGGAAAAGATCCGCCATATCATGCTCCAGATCCCCAACATCATCGACCCCTCCGTGCCCATTGGCCCGGACGACAGCGCCAACGTCGAGGTGGAGCGGTTTGGCGAGCCGGTCGTCCCCGATTTCGAGATCCCCTACCACACCCAGATCATGGAGTCCTTCGACGGCATCGACATGGACGCCGCAGGCCGGGTGTCGGGCAACGGCTTCTATTACCTGCTGGGCGATATCGCCCGCCTTCACGAGGCGGTGCTGGCCTACGGCCGGGACTTTATGATCTCCAAGGGCTTCACCTATTGCATCCCCCCCTTCATGATCCACGGCAACGTGGTGGAGGGGGTCATGTCCCAGACGGATATGGACGCCATGATGTACAAGATCGAGGGGGAGGATCTCTACCTCATCGGCACCTCCGAGCACTCCATGATCGGCC